>JBDSLU010000496.1:0-6129 GCA_039916225.1 Vicinamibacteraceae bacterium | reverse complement strand
ACGCGCTGCTGGTGATGGGACGAGGCGCCGAGGCCAAGGGGCTCTATGAACGGGCCATCGCCCTGCAGCCCGACTTCCCCGAGGCCCTCAACAACATGGGCCTGCTCCTCGGGCGCGCCGGCGACCTGGACGGGGCCGAGCGCTACTTCCGCGATGCCCTGGCGAAGCGGGATTCATACGGCGAGGCGGCCAACAATCTGGCCCTCGTCCTGGTCAACCGGGGCCAGGCGGACGCCGCGACGCGCCTCCTCGAGGCGTTCCTGACCAAGGCTCCGGCCTTCGAAGGAACCTACATCACCCTGGCCAAGCTCCATCTCAGCCATAACCAGACGGCACAAGGACTTGCAGTCCTCGAGCGCCTGCTGCAGCGCAACCCGACGCATCCCCTGGGGCTCGAAATGCTGCGCAAATTCAGGCCCAGGCAGTAGTGGTCAACCACTTCTGCCTCGGATTCTCGTTTGACATATAGGCCATTCGGCCCTATAAAGCCCTATCTAGTTCTTGTTCCAAATTAGTCACTTGGCATCGCATTTTTTCGATGCCCAGGGAGGTTCCATGTCCCTTGATCGAAGGCTCCGTGCGCTGTGTGTCAGCGTACTTATGGGGCTGATGCTCGTCGCGGTTCCATCCGCCGCGAGCGCCCAGACGGCCAGTGCGTCCGTCTCCGGCACCGTGCAGGACGCCCAAGGCGGCGCGCTGCCCGGCGTGGCCATCACGCTCACCAGCAAGACTCAGGGCAATACGGCCACGACGACGACCGATGCGGAAGGCCGCTTCCTGTTCGCGATCGTCCGTCCCGACAGCTACACCCTCGCCGCCGAGCTCCAGGGCTTCAAGAAGCTCGAGCGGACCAACCTCACGGTCAACGCCGCCGACCGTCTGTCGGCCGGCATCCTGGCCCTCGAAGTGGGCGCGATGACGGAGGAAGTGACCGTCTCGACCCGCGTCAGCGAGCTGCAGACGACCAGCGGCGAGCGCTCCTTCACGCTCGAGAACTCGGCGCTGCAGAACATCGCCAACAACGGGCGCGCGCTGTTCAACTTCGCGACGCTGGTGCCCGGCGCCTTGCCGAACGGCATGGCCGGTACGGAGATCGGCTCGGTCAGCGGCTTCACGGTCAACGGCCAGCGCCCGAACTCGAACACGATGTCGATCGACGGCGTCGCCAACATCGACACCGGCGACAACGGCGGCAACATGGCGACGACCAACATCGACGCCGTCGCCGAATTCAAGGTCCTGTCGAACGCCTACCAGGCCGAGTACGGCCGCGCCGTCGGCGCCCAGCTCCAGGTCGTGACCAAGAGCGGCTCGCGCGACTTCCACGGCTCAGGCTATTGGTACGGCCGGCGCTCCGACTGGAACGCCAACAGCTGGACCAACAAGCGCAACGCGACCGAGACCCCCAAGGCCAAGACCAAGCGCAACGACATGGGCTACACGGTCGGCGGCCCGGTCTTCGCGCCGGGCTTCAACTCGGACAAGAAGAAGCTGTTCTTCTTCTTCAGCCAGGAGCACCAGCGCCGGGTGGAGAACAACGCCGAGCGCCAGACCCGCGTCCCGACGGCGCTCGAGCGCCAGGGCGACTTCTCACAGAGCGTCGACAGCGGCGGCGTCCGCTACAACCTCATCAAGGATTACCAGAGCGGCCTGCCCTGCACCGCGGCTGATACGCGCGGCTGCTTCCAGGACGGCGGCGTCATCGGGAAGATTCCCGCCAACCGGCTCTATGCGCCGGGGATGGCCATCCTGAACATGTTCCCGCAGCCGAACTTCCAGGGCACCGGCGGGCTCAACTACGCCAGCCAGGCGCCGAACAACACGCCGCGCCGCGAGGACATGCTCCGCATGGACTACCAGGCGACCGACAACTGGCGTATCACCGGCCGCGTCATGAAGACCCAGGAGAACATCGTCCAGGCCTACGGCACGACCTGGGCCGGCAACGGCAGCGATCAGCTCCCGACGCCGACGCTCTTCCTGCACCCCGGCTCCAACTACATGATGTCGGCAACGGGTGTCCTCAGCCCAACGATGTCCCTCGAAGTGTCGTGGGGCCGCGCTGCAAACCAGCTGAACTACGGTCTGCAGGAGGATCGACTGTTCCTGGCGAACAACCCGGCGATGGCCCAGCTGCCTGTGTTCTACCCGGATGCGCTCCAGGGTGACTACGTGCCGTGGTTCGTATTCCGCAACGGGGGCCGCAGCAACAACGTCGCCCAGTACCAGACCGACCGCGGTCCCTTCACCAACAAGAACGTCACCCACGACGTGGTCGCCAACCTGACCAAGGTCGCCGGCTCGCACGCGCTGAAGACGGGCTTCTACTACCAGAACTCGTTCAAGCCGCAGAGCATCTTCGCCAGCTTCAACCGGCAGATCAGCTTCAACGAGGATGTGAACAACAACATCTTCGACACGAGCTTCGGCCTGTCCAACGCCGCCACTGGCGTGTTCAACACCTTCACCCAGGCCTCGAAGTTCGCCATCCCGGAGTGGCGCTACCACAACGTCGAGTTCTATGCGCAGGACAACTGGAAGGCCGGCAACAAGCTGACGGTCGACTACGGCATGCGCTTCTACTGGATGACGCCGCAGTGGGACGAGTCGCTTCAGGCCTCGAACTTCCTGCCTGATGCGTTCGACCGCAACAGCGCCGCGCGCCTCTACCAGCCGGTCTGCATCGGCGCGTCGCCGTGCTCGGGCGGCAACCGCGTCGGCATGGACCCGCGCCTCGTGGCGCAGGGCGTCGTCCCGACGGCGGCCAACACCGTGGCGGGCCGCTTCATCGGTCGCCTGACGCCGGACTCGAACCGCTTCAACGGCTCGTACCAGGCCGGTCAGGGCATCGAGGATCAGCTGCAGGACGGCTCGACGTTCAAGCTCTCACCCCGCGTCGGCGTGGTCTACGACCTGACCGGCAAGGGCGAGATGATCTTCCGCGGCGGCTGGGGCATCTTCTACGACCGCCCGCAGGGCAACATGGTGTTCGACATGATCTCGAACGCCCCCGGCGTCCTGAACTCGTCGGTGCAGTACGGCCGGCTGCAGGAACTGTCGAGCGCCAGCGTCACCAGCGAGCCGAACCCGGTGCTCGGGCTGAACCCGACCGAGTTCAATTTCACGCCGCCACGCGTGACCCAGTGGAACGTCGGCTTCCAGCGGAAGCTGTTCAACAACTTCATGTTCGACCTGGCCTACGTCGGCTCCAAGTCGGACGACCTGCTCCGTCAGGTGCAGATCAACGCGGTCCCGCGCGGGGCCACGTTCCTGGCGGCGAACCAGGACCCGACGCGCGTGGGGACCAGCGCGGTGCCGGGAGCGACGGCGCTCCCGACCGACCTGCTGCGGCCCTACCCGGGCTACGGCGGCATCCGCATGTGGGACTACTCGGGCTACTCGAACTACCACGCGCTGCAGACGGGCATCAACCGCCGCTTCGACGACGGTCTCCTGTTCTCGTTCTTCTACGTGTGGTCGAAGGCCCTGGGTATCTCGAACGACGACTTCGCCGCTGGCGTACCCAACCAGAGCGACGATGAGATCCGTCGTCTCGACTACTCCTACGTGAACACCGATCGTCCGCACAACTTCGTGGTGAACTTCGTCTACCAGCTGCCGTTCCTCAAGGACAGCGACAGCGTGCTGGGCAAGGTCGCCGGCGACTGGCAGGTGTCGGGCGTCTACCGCTGGACGAGCGGCCGCCCGCAGGGCATCGGGTTCAGTATCCCGAACATCAACAACTCGAACCTGACGGGCAGCTCGGACGGCAATCCGGGCGCGCGCATCGTGCTGACGTGCGATCCGGGTGTGGGCTACGGGGCCGACCCGTACGCCCAGTTCAATACGTCGTGCTTCGCGCCGCCGCAGCCCGGCAGCGACGGAGCCGAGTCGGCGCGTTTCTTCGTGCGCCAGCCGCCGATCAACAACCTCGATGCGTCGCTGTCGAAGGTCTTCGCCGGTCCGAAGAGCCTGAAGTTCGAAGTGCGCATCGACGCGTTCAACGTCCTGAACCACACGCAGTTCACGGGTTTCAACGGCACGGCGAACTTCACCAGCCTGTCCAACCCGACCATCACCAACCTCGGAAGCAGCTCGAACTTCGGCGGCTTCGGAGCGGTGAACGGCGTGTCCACTCCGCGTACGCTGCAGCTCGTCACCCGCGTGACGTTCTGATGCGTGCCGCCGATGGCCCTCTGGGGCCGTCGGTCGCAGGTTCCACCGGCCGGTGCTCCGCAAGGGGCACCGGCCGTTTTTCGTTTCAGGCGCCGGCAACCACCTGGCCGAGGGTTGGTTCGTTCGCCCCGGAAGCCAGCGCGGGGAAAATGGAATGGGGGCCTTGCCCGCCGTGCCGCGCCGCGGACGCCCCCCTCATCCTCCTCGTGCTGCTGTTCGCGTCGGGGCCAGCGGGCTGGCCTATCAGGTCGTCTGGCCACCGCGATCGGATCGCTCGCGCTGGCGGGGTCAGTCGGCCTCCGCGTCCCCCGAGGCGCGGTGAGTGGAGCGGCCGGCGCGCTGGCGATGCTGCCGGCGACGCCTGGGCGCCAGCCGGCCGATCGCGCTGCGGCTGGCCGGTTCGGGCGGCAGCGCCGTGGGCGTCGCGCGGCGGATCGGCCGCCGTCGCGTGCTCTTCATCGACGGGCTGCACCAGGCTGCCGCTCGTCCGGCGATGGTGAAGGTGCACCGCACCATCGGCCACCTGGCTGGTGCTGCCGCGCCCGACGTCATCGCCGCTCTACCTCGCGAGCGAGGCACCGTATCTCGCTCGCGCCTGCGCCGTACTCCTCGGCGAGTCGGGCCGGCTCGAATGTCAGGTGGTCGTCGCCGCAGCGGATCGTGGCACAGCCTGTCGGGCCGCGCCGGCGGGGCGATGGTGGCGGACTAGCTGTCCTTGGGCAGGATCACCGTATCGATCACGTGGATCACGCCGTTGCTGGCGGCGATATCCGCCTTCACCACCTTGGCTTTGTCGATCGTCACGCCGGAGCCGTTGGCGGCGATGGTCAGCGTGTCGCCGCTGACCGCCGTGGCTGAGGTGAGCTTGGCGGCGTCGGCCGCCATCACCTTGCCGGCCACGACGTGGTAGGTGAGGATGCGCGTCAGCTTGGCCTTGTTCTCCGGCTTGAGCAGCGTCTCCACCGTGCCGGCGGGCAGCTTGGCGAACGCCTCGTCGGTGGGCGCGAACACCGTGAACGGTCCGGGCCCCTTGAGGGTGTCGATCAGACCGGCGGCCTTCAGGGCCGCCGCCAGTGTCTTGAACGAACCGGCGGCGACCGCGGTATCGACGATGTCCTTGGTCTGGGCGGCGGCCGGGGCCGCGGTGATCGGGGCGATGGTCAGGGCGACGGCCGCAAGGGCTGTGAGGGCGAGTGATTTCAGCATGTCAGGTCCTTGACCGGGGCGGCGCGACAGCGCAGCTCCCGACGGTGTGGCGCCGCATTCCACCGGCGCCGTGTTTGAGTTTAGTGAAATATTGATTGCTTTAAACTCAAATAGTGCCCGACAATGAAAGTCGTTTGAGCGTAGAGAAAGCAGCAGCCGAGGAATTGCCCGAGGCTCAAAAGGGGACGCACATGCTGTCGACGACCCTGCAGGACGGGCTCAGCGAGTACGGGATCGGCGAGAAGATCCGGACGCTGCGCTTGAAGAAGAAGATGGGACTGGTCGAGCTGGGGACGCACACCGGCTTGTCACCAGCGCTGCTGTCGAAGATCGAGCGCGGGCTCATGTTCCCGACACTGCCCACGCTCTTGCGGATCGCGCTCGTCTTCAGCGTCGGCCTCGACTTCTTCTTCGCCGGCAGCCGCGACAAGCCGCTCGTCGCCGTCGTCCGCAAGAAGGATCGGGTGGCGCTGCCGGAACGCGCCGGCGCGGGCGAGGTCGCCTACCGCTTCGAGTCGCTCGACTTCACCGCAACCGAGCGGCGCTTCAACGCCTACCTCGCCGAGTTCTTCCCGATCGCCGAGGAGGCGATGCGCCCGCATCATCATCCCGGCGTCGAGTTCATCCACACGCTGCACGGCACGCTGGGCGTGCACATGAACGGCGACGTGTATCGACTGGCCGCGGGCGACGCGATCTACTTCGACGCCAACCTGCCCCACGCCTATCGGAGAGAGAACGGCCGGA
>JBDSLU010000495.1:0-9610 GCA_039916225.1 Vicinamibacteraceae bacterium | reverse complement strand
TGGTCACCGACAGGCGCACGCCGTGGACGTCCTTGTTGATCTTCTCGACCTCGCGCTTGAGGGCGGCCGAGACGTCGACGGTGTTCTCGCCAGACTGCTTGTTGATGCTCAGGCGGACGCCGGGCTTGCCGTTGACGCGAATCAGGCTGCGGACGTCCTCGCTGCCGTCGCGAATGACGGCGATGTCCCGCAGGTAGACCGGCACGCCGTTCCGCGTTAGCACGACGAGGTTGCCGATCTCGTCGAGGCTGGTGAACTGGCCGGGGCTGCGCAGCATGTAGGCGAGGTCGCCTTCATAGACCTCGCCGAGCGGCATGTTCTGGTTTTCGGTGGTCAGCAGGCTGATGATGCGGTCGACGGACAGGCCTATCGCTGTCGTCTTCTCGCGCGACAACTCGACCAGGATCTGGCGGCGCAGGCCGCCGTTGACGTTGACGGCGGCGACGCCGGGGACGCGCTCGAGCCGCTGCGCCAGCGTGTTCTCGGCGATGTCGCGCAGCTTGACGGCGTCGTAGTCGCCCTCGACGGCGAGGAAGAGGATGGGGAAGGCGGTCGAGTCGAACTTGAAGACGATCGGCGCGTCGGCCTCTTCCGGCAGGCGGGCGCGGACGCGATCGATGCGGCTGCGGACGTCGTCGGCGGCGACGTTGAGGTTGGTGCCCCAGGCGAAGTTGAGGCGGATGATCGCCTGGCCCTCGCTCGAGGTGGCGTTGATCTGCTCGAGGCCGGCGACCGCGCTGACCGCCTGCTCGAGCGGGCGGGTGATCGATTCCTCCATCTCGCGCGGGCCGACGCCGAGGTAGGCGACGCGGATGGTGACGCTCGGCAGCTGCAGCTCCGGCATCAGGTCGACGGGCAGGCGCAGCAGCGAGATCGCGCCGAGCAGCACGATGACGCCGCTCAGCATGAACATCGTGACCGGGCGGTTGATGGCGGTACGCGGGATGCTCATGGCTAGAGGACGATGCCGGTCACTATCACTGAGCGGCGGAGCTGGGACGGCCGGTCGCGCTCGGACTGGGGCGCGCGGCGATGGTCACGGGATCACCGTCGCGGAGCGCGGCGGCGCCGGTCGTGACGATCCGGGCCGGATCGCTCAGGCCGCCGAGGATCTCGATGCGGGTGCCGTCCTCGAGCCCGGTCTGGATGGGGACGAAGTCGGCCTCTTGGGCGACGCCCGCCACGCTGCTGTCCTTGACCTGGAATACGCCGCGCCGGCCTTCGATGGTGACCACGGCGTTGACCGGCACGGTCAGCGCCTGCGGCTTGGTCGCGACGATCAGCCGCACGCGCGAGTACATCCCCGGCTTGAGGCGGAAGTCGCCGTTCGGCACTTCGACCTCCATCTGCGCGGTGCGCGTCGCCGGATCGAGCACCGGCGCCAGGCGGGCGACGCGGCCGTGGAAAATCTCGCCCGGGAACGCGTCGACCTCGACATCGGCGGTCGAGCCGACCCGGACGCGCCGCAGGTCCTTCTCGACGACGTTGGCCACCAGCCGCACCCGATCGATCTGGACCATCGACAGGAGGGTGGTGTTCGACGACACGAATGAGCCGGGGTCGAGCAGGCGCTTGCCGACGAAGCCGTTGACGGGCGAGCGGATGTCGGTGGCACTCAGCGTGATTTTCAGCTCGTCCAGCCGCGACTGGGCCTGGTTGAACTGCGCCTTCGAGAGCTCGAGCTGCGCCTGCGACGATTGGTGCCGGGCGTCGGCGTCGTCCAGCGTCTGGCGCGGCAGCAGCTGGCGCTCGAACAGGCTGCGCGAGCGATCGAGGTTGGTCTGGGCGAACTTCAGGTCCGCTTCGCGCTGCCGGACGGTGGCGCGGGCGACCTCGAACGAGGCCTGCGCCTGGTTCACCTGTTCCTGGATCTCGCGGGATTCGACCTTGGCGAGCAGCGCGCCCTTGGCGACGCGGTCGCCGATGCGGACGGTCACGTCCTCGAGCCGGCCATTCACCTTGCTCGATACCTCGACGGAGGCCTCGCCTTCGAGGCTCCCGACGACCGTGATGATGTCGGACATCGGGCCGCGCAGGGTCTCGCCGAGATCGACGGTCAACGTCGGACGAGCGAGGGCCGCGCTGCCGGCCGCGGCGGCGCCGGTGTCGCTGGACCGGCCCCAGACCACCCAGGCGACGCCGGCCAGGACCGAGACGGTGACGAGGAGGAGAACGACCTTCTTCATGACGTCGAGTGGGCCCGGAGCTCACGGCGTCGCCAGTGCAGGCGGCCGCCTCAATCCTACTGCCGCTGTGGCTACGGCGTCCGCGCGCCGGTATTGGTGGTGACCACGCTGATTCCGGCCGATCCGAGCGACGTTTCCTGGACGCGGTCGAAGCTGACGACCGATTTCTGGTAGTCGAGACGCGTCCGCAACTCGATGTTCTCGGCCCCGGCCAGATCGCGCTGGGCCTGGACGACGAAGAAGTTGGTCGACAAGCCGACCTCGAACTTGCTGGTCTCGGCCTCGAGCCGGCGCTGCACCAGCTGGCGCGCGGCGCGCGCCGCGTCGACCCGTTTCTGGTTGCTCTCGATCAGGAGCGCGGCATTGGTGACATCGGTGGCCACTTGCAGCTCCAAGGCCCGGATTTGCGCCTGCGTCTGGCGCACGACGATCTGCGCCCGCGCGTAGTTGGCGTCGGCCAGGCTGGCGCCGATCGGGTAGGAGACCGTCAGCGCCAGGTTCCACTGCGGGAACTCGCGATCGCGCAGCAGGTGGAGCGCGTCGGAGTAGCTGCCCGGGATCGTGTCGACGACCTGGCCGCCGAGATTGCTGTCGCGGACCAGGCGCGCTCCGCCGATACCCTGCAGCCCGTAGCTGGCCGAGACGTCGGCCGCCGGCAGCCGCTGGTTGCCGAGCAGCTTCAGCGAGAGATCATTGGCCTGGAGTTGCTTGCGCGACTGCGCCAGATCGAGCCGCGCGTCGAGTGCCCGGCGCAGCGCGGCGTCGAGGTCGATCGGCACCGGTGCGAACACCGGACGATCGACCGGCTGGATCCGCGCTCGCCAGCGCGGATCGTCGGCGCCGGCGACGATGAGGCGCTTCAGCGCGAGCTCCGCGGTGCGCGCCTGGGCCTCGCCCTGCGCTTCTTCCTGGAGGCGGGTGGCGACTTCGGCTTCGGCCTGCACCACGTCGATCGGCGCCAGCGTGCCGACCTCGACGCGGATGCGGTTGTCCTCGAGCAGCTTGCGCGCGAGTTCCAGCGAGCGGCGCGCGACCTGCAGCTGATCGACGGTGTAGACGTAGTCCCAGTAGGCGTTGCGGACGTCAGCCAGCGTGTTGGTGATCGTCGCGCGGAGCTGCAGCTCGCTGATGTCGCGATTGATCCCGGTGATCCGCAGCTGCGTGCGCGTCGCATCGGTGCGGAAGTTGCGCAGCAGCGGCTGGACGAACAGCGCCGAGAACGTCGAGTTGAACTGCGGGTTGAAGGTATTGAAGCTGCTCGTCGAGAGCTGCCGGCGGTTGTTGAAGAGCACCGTCAGGTTGCCGCCGCCGAACGGCAGCAGCTGCGAGCCGCCGACGTTGACCGTCGTCTGATCGTTCTGCACCGCCTGCGTGCCGACCAGCTGATTGGTCGGGATCTGCGTGACGTTGTTCTGGCCGACGGTCGACGACAACACCGGGCGGTAGAGCGCGCGGACGCCGGCGATCTGCAGGTCGAAGGTCTGCGGGTTGAGCCGCTCGACGGCGATTTCGAGGTTGTGCTCGAAGGCGAGGGCGACGGCTTCGTCGAGCGTCAGATCGATGGCGCCGACGACGGGGACCGCGGACGGTCGCGCCGGCTGCAGTGGCGTCGTCAGGGCTGGCGGCGGCGGCGGAGGCGCGACAGCCTGCGTCGCGCTGGCGCCGCGCGCCGGCAGAGACACCAACGCCGCGAGCACGAGACCCGCGGCGTGTGAGAAGCGACGTCCGGTCGACACCACGTCAGCGCGGCGCACTCGCCACGGCGTCCTTCTGTTCCTGGTAGCGCTTGACCTTGATCCGCTGCTCCGGGCTGAGCACGCGATACATGCGATAGAGCATCAGCATGCGCGTGCGGGCCAGGCTGGCCTTGGCCGCTTCGAGCTTGTCGATGGCGTGCAGCACGTCGACCTCGCTGCTCGATCCCTCGGACATGATCTTCGAGACGTCCTTGTGGTACCGGTCGACGTCCTCCATGCCCGACTTCAGCGACGCGTAGAAGGTGTGGAAGATCCGGTCCAGCTCGGTCGACTGCGCGTCGGTGATCGCGAACTCGGCCCGCAGCTCCGGCGACCGCCACCACTTCGCCTTGGCCTTGGCCGCGGCCTCCGCCGCCTTCGGATCGATCTTCTCGCTCTTGGTATCGGCGAGGGGGCCCTGGATGTCGAACACCGGCAGCAGGCAGGCGAGGGCGTCGTCGGAGGGCACTTGCGCGGCGCGGGCGGGAACGGCCGTGACGAGGGCTGCGCCGAGGACCAGCGACGAAAGGCGAAGGACGTGCATTCTCAATGGGTTACGTTCGCGCGATCGGGCCTGTTTACCCTGCCGCGGCGGTGAGATCGGCAAGACGCTGCACGACCCGGCCGACGATGGCGTTCGGGGTCGAGGCCCCGGCGGTGAGGCCGACCGTGATCGGGCCGGCGGGCAGCCAGTCGGTCCCTTCCACTTCCACCGCGGTGCCCTTCGGCACGTTCACCGGACGGTGGCGGATGGTCTGACCAGAGGTCAGGCACTCGGCGTCGGCGATGTGGTACGTCGGCACGCGCGCCGCGCACAACCGGGCCAGGTTGCAGGTGTTGCTGCTGTTGTAGCCGCCGATGACGACCATCAGATCGACCGATTGGTGATCGAGCAGCTCGACGACCGCGTCCTGCCGCTCCTGCGTCGCCGAACAGATCGTGTCGAAGGCCCGGTAGTGGGCGGCGACGTCGGCCTCGCCGTACCGATCGCGCATGGCTTCTCCGACCACGACGCCGATTTCGAGCGATTCGCTCATCAGCATCGTCGTCTGGTTGGCGAGGCCGATCCGCACCAGGTCGCGATCGGGGTCGAAGCCGGGCGAGACGGCGTGCGAGAAGCGGGTGAGGAACGCGTCCCGATCGCCGCCGTGGCGGATGTAATCGCAGACCACGTCGGCCTCGCCGCGATCGAGGACGACCAGGTAGCGGCCGCCCGGGAAGGTCAGCGCCTGCGACGCCGTCGCCCGCGTTTCTTCGTGCTTGTACTTGCCGTGGATGAGCGCGGTGAAGCCGTCGCGAGCGTACCGCGTGACGTTCTTCCACACGTTCAGGACCGAGCCGCAGGTCGTGTCGACCAGCGTGCAGCCGCGGGCCTGGAAGTCGGCGAGGTCGGCGACCGCGACGCCGAAGGCCGGCAGGATGACCACGTCCTCGGGGCCGAGCCGTTCGGTCGATTCGTCCGGGTCGGACAGGAAGCGGATCCCGGCGGCGCGGAGCTTGTCGTTGACGTGCGGGTTGTGGATGATCTCGCCGGTCAGGAAGACCTGACGATCGGTGAACCGCTGCCGGGCCTGGTAGGCGTAGTCGACGGCGCGATCGACGCCGTAGCAGAAGCCGAACTCGTGAGCCAGGTGCAGGGTGAGGCGGCCGGAGGCGTAGCGGTAGCCGTCCGTCTTGATCGCCTCGACGAGGCTGCTGTCGTAGTCGGCCGAGAGGGCGCCGGCGACCGCGTGCTTGAGATCGAGGCCCTTGCGGTAGATGATCGCGGGTTGGCCCGACGACATGCTGTTCTGGCCTACCGTGACGCTACCAGCGTCACCCGCGGGGTGAGCGCGTCGAGCGGCTGCAGCTCGTCGACGCCGCGTGAGGACAGGGCTACTTCGACCTCGCCGAGGATGGCGTCGTCCCCGTCGGTGTCGAAGACGGCGGTGTCGATGACGGCCGTGGCCGTGCGGACGGGCGCGGACACGACGCGGGCCTGCGCGGGCATCTGGCGCGCCGGCCATTCGAGATAGATGCCCTGGCCGGTGCCGACGCCGACGACGAGACCGGCTGCGGCGGCGGTCAGCATCCAGCCGAGCGCGGGTCGGGGCGCCCGGGCCAGTCGGGCGGTCGGGGCGACGTCGGCCCGTGGCGGGAACGACAGCACCCGCGGGTCGTCGGTCGCGCCCAGCCGGGCCATGATCAGCGCCCGCTGCGCGGCCGCCCGTTCGGGCGTGAACGCGGCGTCGGCGTCGGCCGCCACCGTGGCCTGAGCCTCCGCCAGCGTGTCGAGCAGCGGCGCGTCGATGACGGCAGGAGCGGCGGCCACGGAGGGAGCGGCGGCCCCCGACCGAGCGTCGGCGGAACGCAGGAACGCAAACATGTCGAAACTCACGATCGGGTCACCAGGCCGCGCAATCGGCGCAGGCCTCGAAACAGGTGCACGCGGACGGTCGATTCGCTGAGGCCGGTCATCTCGCTCACTTCGCGCGTCGACCGGCCGTCGAAGTGACTGAGCATGATCACCGTGCGCTGGCGGTTCGGCAGCTGGCGGACGGCGATGAGCAGGGCCTTGGCCCGCTCGCGGCGCAGGACCACTGTTTCCTGCGACGCCTGGGCATCGCGCGAGGGCGGGGAGGCCGGCGGCTCGAACCCGGGACCGGCGTCGCCCAGACCGATCACCCAGCGCAGGCGGCGCTTGCGGGCCTTCACCCGATCGAGGCACGAGTTGACCAGGATACGGGTCAGCCAGACCTCGAACGAGCGGCCCGGATCGTAGGTCGGCAGGTGCGAGAACGCCTTGACGAACGCGTCCTGGACGGCTTCGTCGGCCTCCGCGGTATCGCGCAGGTAGTAGCAGGCCAGCCGCCAGGCGCGGCGCTGATGCCGGGCGACGACGTCCCCGTAGAGCTCACGCGCTTCGCCGGCGCGACCCGCCATCATCAGCCGCCGGACTTCGCCAGCCAGCTCGAGGGTGGGGATTTCGGGCGCCCGCTCGACGGCGTCGACCGGCGCGACGGCGACGGCGGGAGCGGTGGCGGCCAATCGGGCGGCTTTGGGCATCGTTGCGTCTGGAATGGGACCGGCAGCCGGCGGCGTCGGATTCGCCAGGGCTCTCGCGGCTCCGGCCGCTGCGGGCTTGGACGTCCGTCTACTCATGATGGGCTACGTTGCGCGGAAGGCCGATGTTTACGAATCCGAACGGCCATTAGTATATCGCCATGCCATCCAGGGGCCTGACCCTCTTCGTCGATGCCGACGACACCCTCTGGGAGAACAACATCTACTTCGAGGCCGTGGTCGCGGACTTCCTGGCCCTGACCGAGCGCCATGGCTGCCCGCCCGAGCAGGCGCGGGCCAAGCTCATCGAAGTCGAGCGCGAGCGGGTCGGCCGCTTCGGCTACGGCATCGCCAACTTCCAGGCCAGCCTGGAGCTGGCCTGCCGCAGCCTGGTGGGCGAGTCGCACGGCGTGGATACCGCCCCGATTGCCGGCCTCTGTGCCTCCCTGCGCCGCCGCGCCGGGACCCATCTGGCCGAGGTGGCCTCGACCCTCCGTTCGTTGGCCGGCCGACATCGCGTCGTCCTGCTCACCAAGGGCGACGGCGACGACCAGATGGGAAAGGTTGCCCGGTCCGGCCTCCGCCGCCACCTGCACCAGGTGGATGTCGTCCCGGAGAAGGACCTGGCCGCCTACCGGGACGTCCTGCGCCGCCATGGCGCGGTCCCGGAGCGGAGCTGGATGATCGGCAACAGCCCCAAGTCGGACATCCTGCCGGCCCTCGCCGCCGGTCTGGGTGCCGTCTTCGTGCCACACAAGGCCACCTGGACCCTCGAACTGGCTGATCTGCCGGCCCCGCACACGCCGCGTTACCTCGTCCGCGAACGCTTCCGCGACTTGCTTCATCTCTTCTAGCTCTTCTAGCTGGACACTTGCGGTCGCATGGAAGTGCCGACTGGCCGACGATCCCTGACGATTTTGTTCACGGGTGTGGAAAAATTGCACCCGTTCCCGCCATGCGCCTACCGTCGAGATTGGGCCCATTTGCCTCAGGTTCGGCTTCAAGAGTGCGCTCTGCGTGCCGATTGGACACACGGGGTGTGCGATTCCCCGACACGGTATCCGCCTTGCAAAGAGCCTGACTCGTGCCGACTCTCCTCGTCATCGATGACGAACCTACGGTCCTCGAAGCGGTCAAGACGATCGGCGAGCGGTCTGGTTTCGAAGTACTCACCTGCGGCGATGGTGAATCCGGGGTGGAAGCCGCCCGGACGAGCCGTCCCGACCTGGTGATGGTCGACCTGCGGATGCCCGGCGTCGACGGCCTCCAGGTCCTCCGCGCCATCCACCAAGCCGACCCGCGCTGCCAGATGGTCCTCATGACCGGCTACGCCAGCGTCGAGACGGCGGTCGAAGCCATCAAGATCGGGGCGATGGACTACCTGAGCAAGCCGCTCGACGTCGGACGCGTCGAGGAGCTGCTGGCCCAGGTCAAGGCCGACGTCGCCAAGCGCCGCGAGCAGGAGAGCCAGGCCGAATCTGACGCCGGCGAGGTCTACGGCATGGTCGGCCGCTCCACCGCGATGCGTCATCTCGTCGGCGCGATTGGCCGGCTGGCACCGTTCGTTCGCACCGCCCTCATCACCGGCGAGACCGGCACCGGCAAGGAACTGGCTGCGCGCGCCCTGCACCGCGCCGGCCGCCGCAAAGAGAAGCCGTTCGTCGTCGTGAACTGCTCTGCGGTGGTCGAGTCGCTGTTCGAGAGCGAGCTGTTCGGCCACGTCCGCGGCGCCTTCGCCTGGGCCATGGAAGATAGGGCCGGGCTCTTCGAAGCGGCCGATGGCGGCGTGCTGCTGCTCGACGAGGTCGCCGATCTGCCGCTCGGCGTCCAGGCCAAGCTGCTCCGTGTCCTCGAACTGGGCGAGGTCTACCGCGTCGGCTCGCTCGAGCCGCGCCGCGTCGATGTCCAGGTGCTGGCCGCGACCAACCGCGATCTGCGCGTCGAGGTGGCGGCCGGCCGCTTCCGCAGCGACCTGTTCTATCGCCTCAACATCGTCGAAATCCGGATTCCGCCGCTGCGCGAGCGCCGCGACGACATCGCGCCGCTGGCGCGCCTGTTCGTCCACGACTGCGCCGAGCGGCTCGGCCGTCCGCTCATCGACATCACCGACGAGGCCGCGGGGCTGCTCGCCGCCGCGCCGTGGGACGGCAACGTCCGCGAGCTGCGCAACGTCATCGAGCGGGCCTGCCTGCTCGCCGACGGCAGTCAGCTCACGACCGTCGACATCAAGCCGTGCCTGCCGGACGACGTCGAGCCCGCCGCGTCCGACGCACCGCCGACGCGTCAACTCGCCGCGGCGCCGCTCGTCGACGGCGAACCGCCGCTGCTGGCGACCGTCGAGCGCGACCACATCCTGCGCGCGCTGCAGCACGCGCGCGGCAACAAGAAGGTCGCGGCGCGCCTGCTCGGCGTCAGCCGCCGCGCGCTCTATCGCCGCCTCGAGCGCCTCGGCCTCGAGGGCACGATCGTCCGCCGTCGCGAAGACGGCGCGGACGTCATCGGCGACGCTTTCTAGAGCGTTCGACTTTCAACTGCCAATCTCCAACCTCCAATCTCCAACCTCCAACCTTGCCTGAAGGCTTGGGCGTTGGAAGTTGGAAGTTGGAAGTTGAGAGTTGGGAGTTCTTCGTCTGATAGCATCCGCTC
>JBDSLU010000494.1:0-5844 GCA_039916225.1 Vicinamibacteraceae bacterium | reverse complement strand
CGACCGCGCGGCCCCGCGGCCGGGTGGCCCGCGGTGGCCCGCGGTGGCCTCACAATGACGCGAGCAGCGCCTGAGCCTCGGGGGCGAGCACGACGTCGAACGTCGGATGCCCATCCAGCGCGCGCGTCGCGAGAGACCGGGCCCGCGCGCGATCGCCTGACGCGGCCGCGATCGCCGCCGCATGATACAGGATGCTGCGGTCGCGAGTGCCGGTCCGCAGCGCCAGCCGCGAGGCTTCGACGGCGCGCCCGATGTTGCCGGCGCGAAGGGCCGCCCACGCGACCGCGTCCATGGTGAAGATGTCCTGGCGCGACGCGGCGGCCTGCTCGGCGACCGTCAACGCCTCGGCGGCGCGATCGCGCGTGCGGGCCAGCAGGCGCGCGAGATGCGCCGGCTCCGGCATATCGGTGCGCCAGCCCTGCTCCGCCAGCGCGAAGTGGCGGGCGGCATCCTTCGGTCGGCCGAGCGCCTGCTCGAGCTCGGCCATCCGCGCCGCGTATTCCGGCGTCGCAGCGGTGGCCTGCAGGCTCGTGTAGCCGGCGAGCGCGGCCGCCAGATCGCCGCGCGCCGCATCCACGCGGGCCAGGCCGGCCACGGCGAGCGGATGATTCGCGAACGTGAAGGCCGAGTGCCGATACTCGCGTTCGGCGTCGGCGAGGTGTCCGAGCTGATACTGCAGATCGCCGAGCTGTGCGTAGTGCCACGCCTGCGACTCGGGATCGTGCGCGCTGGTGGCGTCGAGCGCCATCTGCATAAGCCGCAGCGCGCCGTCGAAATCGCCCTGCAGCTCGCGCGCATAGGAGGCGCGGCCATAGGCCGCTGCCGACGGCCGTTTCCGCATCATCGCGTCGAAGGCCGCGAACGCCTGATCGTATTCGCCGAGCTCGAGGTGCGCATCGCCGATCACGCCCTCGTTCCAGGCATCGGCGGGCTCGATGGCCCGCGCCCGCTCGGCGGCAACGATCGCATCGCGAAAGCGATGCTGCGACGCGAGCACGGCACCGAGCATCCGCTGCGCTTCGTAGGTCGGGGCCGTGGCGATCGCCGTGCGCAAGGCGCCTTCGGCCTGAATCGCCAGTCCGCCGTTCCCGGTCGCCCGCGCCTGCCGGAGCAGCGCATCGGCGAGACGAGCGGCGGCGACGCCGTTGCCGGGCTCGTCGGCGATGCGTCGTTCGAGCGCGGCGATGGTCTGCGACAGCCCGTCGCGCGAGGTCGGCGCTCCGCCTGGCGTGCCCGCAGCCAGCGGCATGGCGGCATACGCCCGCGTCGTCCGCGCGCCGCGCGCATACACGCCCGCCGCAACAAGAGCGCACACGAGCACAGGGATCCAGGGTCGCAGTTTCTTCATCAGGTCACCTTCGCAGTTTTCGCGATCTCCAGCCCTGGCTCTGAGCTGGGCTCGGAGCCGGGCTCGGAGCCGAGCTCGGAGCCCAGCTCAGAGCGGCGCTCCGAGCCGAGCCCACTGGGCCGGACCGGGCCGGCGAGGCCCGGGCTGGCGTTACTGGTTGCCCGCCTTCGGCACACCCAGGTAGGGGAAGCCGCGCAGGTAGGGGACGTCGTTGCCGTCGACGCCATCACCGAGCGCGTTGTTCGGCGAAGTGTTGAAGGCCGGCGTCAACGGCGTCGCGCCCGCGGCAGCCTGGAGCACGACGTCGAGCACGTCGTCGCCGACACGGCGGCCGTTCGGGAATCCGCCGACGTCGCCCTTGAGGACGCCGAGCCGGTCGTAGCCCGGGTCGCCGACGGTGACCGGCGGGATGCCCATGTTCAGCCGCAGCATCTCGGACGGCCGGACGTTGGGCGGCTGGTTCAGGCCGGGGATGCCGGTCAGGAAGATCGTCACCAGATCCTGGCGCGGCGCCGGCGGCGACTTGACGCCGAAGATCAGGTTGAGGAGCTTCGGCACTTCGGGATCGAGCACGCGGTCAAGCGCGGCGGCGTCCGAGGTCGGCTCGATGGCATTGAACACGTCCTTGCGGGCGAGGTCGATGACCGCTTCGTTGACCAGCGGCATGCCGAGCCGCGACACCTGGACGTAGTCGCCGCTGTAGGTGATCTGGCCGGGCGCGCGGGTCGCCACCGCCTGACGGCTCGCCGTCGCCCACACGCCGATGACGGCGTTGGGGTCGCTCGGTCCGCTCGGGCGCGAGCCGCTGCGGGTCAGCTGCGCCATCGGCACCTGGATGGCCAGGGTGCTGACGTTGTAGCCGGCGGTGCTGTCCTCGACCTGGTTGCTGCCGACGCCGAGCAGGTCGAAGATGCCGAGGTCGACATAGAAGCCTTCGTCCCGCTGGCCGGCGAAGACGCGCATGCCGACCGGCGGCACCTGCTGCACGCCACCGGCGAGCTGGGCGTAGTTCGGCGTCGAACGCGGGCCGATGTTCGGCGGCGGCACCGGGAGGCGGCCGGACAGCAGCCGTGGCGCGCCGGTGCGACGCGGACCGTCGACGCGGGTCAGGCTGTAGAACTGCCGGACGTTGAGATCCTCATCGTCGATGGTCGTGACCGGGCCGGTGTTGTAGAGGAACGTCGCCGGGTTGCGGCGCTCGGTCGTGAAGCGCCACTGGAAGGTGACGTCCTCGACCGCGTCGCCGTTGTTGTCGACGTGGATCTCGTAGAGGACGTTGGGGTCGAACAGGTAGAAGTTCGGGCCGCCGTCGGGCGACTGGAACGGGATGTAGTTGGCGATCAGCGTCACCATGTCCTTGTCGTTCGGATCGACGAACGCATAGACGTCGGTGTTGTCGGCGGTCGGGTCGAGCGCGATCAGGGGGGCTTCGCGGTGGCTGGACGCCCTCCCCGAAGTCATCGCGGCCGTGACCAACAGGCCGACGGAAAGGATCCACGCAGTCTTCTTCACGGATGTACCTCGTGTCATAGGCGGCCGGAACACTCCCGGCCGTTCACGAGGCTCTACGGCGGGATCCGCCGGACGGATGGCTCGACTAGCTGGCCGTCGCCGTCGGCACGGCGCCGAGGAGGACGCGGGCGCCAGTGGGGGCCGGCACGCCGCCGGCCGGTTCGACCGTGACCGCCAGCGCCGCCGCCAGCGGGACGTTGGCCGGCATGTCGAAGAACAGCGAGGCGTGGCCGCTGGCATCAGGTGCCAGCAGGCCGGCGTTGATCGGGACCGGCTTGTCGCCCTGTGGTACGACCCAGAGCTGGTAGACCTTGTCGGCTGGCAGCGCCGGCAGCTGATCGGCGGCAAACGCGAGACCGCTGTGCCGGCTCATGAACGCCCGCGCCTTTGAGGTCGGAGCCGAGCCCTCGCCAGCCAGATCGACGCGCAGCGTGTCCGGCGCGAAGAGCACCGAGTTGTGCGCCTGCAGGACCCGCGTCTGCTGCTGCGCCTCGTCGACGGTGCGCTGGATGCGCACGACTTCTGCTTCGGCGCGATCGACCCGCGCGTTCATCGCCTCGAGCGAGCCGCGCAGCTGGAGCGCCCACAGGCCGAGCCCCGAGGCCAGGACGAGCGCGGCCGCGGCAGCCAGCCAGCCGGGAAGGGCGTGCGACGCGCCGCGCCCTGGCGCCACGCCGTCGCCACCACGCGAGCGCGAACCGATCGCGGTGACGCTGGCCGAGCCGGGCGCCGCGTTCGCGGCGTCCTCAGCCTCGATGCCGGCAACGGCCAGGACCCGGGCGCGCAGCCGCGCCGGCGGATCGACCTGGGCGACGACCCCGCCGAGCGCGCCGGCCGTGTCCTCGAGCTGGCGGACTTCCGCGGCGAGATCCGCGTCGGCGGCCATCGCCTGAGTCAGCTCGGCCCGCTCCTCGGCGGAGAGGACGCCGAGCGCATGAAGGCTCGCCAGCTCGCGCAGCTGTTCCCGGTCGGCAACGCTCACGATGCGCCTCCCAGAAATGCGTCCTTCATCTTCATCAGTCCCAGCCTGATGCGCGTCTTGATCGTCCCGAGCGGCACTTCCAGCCGGTCGGAGACCTCGACGTGCGTCAGCCCCTCGAAAAATGCCAGCTCGATCGGCAGCCGCTGGAGCAGCGGCAGCGTGTCGAGCGCTTCCTTCAATCGGGCGGCGCGCTCAGTCGTCAGCGCCATCCGTTCCGGTCCGTCGGCGGCGTCCGGGATCAACCCGAAAGCCACATCGGGATCCCCGGACGAAGCCGGCATGGCTCGCCTGGCCCGCACTCGGTCGATCGACCGGCTGCGCGTCATCATCAGCAGCCACGCGACCACCGCGCCGCGTGACCGATCGAACCGTGCCGCCTGCCGCCACGCCTGCGAGAAGACGTCCTGCACGATCTCTTCGGCCTCGAGCGGCTCGGCCAGAATGCGCAGCGCCAGCGAATACGTGACCCGCCCATGCCGGTCGTAGAGCGTCGCCAGCGCCTGGCCGTCACCCTCCGCCATCCGGCGTACCGCCTCCAGATCGCCGGCGTCGCCGGGATCTTTCTGCGGGGCCATCCGCACGACTGCCCAGAGCAGCCACATCATGCGGGCGGTCTCATGGGTGTCTACGGATCAAGCCGGCTCGGCGGATGGGCGCGACCGGACGGGTGGGCGTGGTGGGACGCATCGGTGCGCAAAGAGCGGCGGGGGCCGCCGTCCGGCGTAGTCTACACCCGGGCCGCCGCCGTGCAATCGGCGGCGGTATGATGAGGATCTCCCCATGCGCTGGCTGGTCCTGGCTCTCGCCGCCGTGCTGCTTGTGCCCGCTGGCGCTTCTGCGCAGCAGGCCTGGGCCAAGGCCTACGAGGATGGCGTCGACCTGTTCGAGAAGGGCAACCTCGCCCTGGCCGAACAGAAGCTGATCGAGGCGCGCGACCATGCGCGGGCGCCGAAGCAGTCGCGGCGGGCCAATTTCTCGTCGGTGGTCTACCGGCCGTTCATCCCCGACTTCTATCTGGGCGTGATATACGCCCGGACGGGCCGCAACAAACAGGCGCAGGACCTGCTCGAGCGGGCCTTGCGTGACGAGCTCGTCAAGCAGGACGACAAGGCGAACTTCGCCTTGGCCACGACCAGTCTGCAGCGCGTCCGCGACGAGCAGACGCGCCTGGCGTCGAACACGACCCGGCCGACCCCGCCCGAGGTCGTCAGGCCGTCCGTCATCACCACGCCGACGACCACCGTCCCTACGCCCAACAACACGGTCACGCCGACGCCGTTAAACAGCAACGTCGCCGTCACACCGCCGCCGGTACGGCTTCCCGTGACGCCGCCGGCGAACGTCGAGCCGACCTGGCTGCCCGCGTTCCGGCGCTCGATGGACGCGGCCAATGCGTCCCTTCGCCAGAGCCGCTATACGGAAGCCCGCAGCAGCGTCACCGCCGCGGCCACCATGGCCGGCGATGCGGCCCGTCGCGCCGAGGCGGGCACGCTGCGGCGCACCATCGATAGCGCGCAGAACATGGAGGCGCAGCGCGTCGTCGCTGGAGCCCGGGCCGCCATCGGCCGGAAGGACGTCGACGGCGCGCTCGATCGGGTCGCGTCGCTCGAGACGCTGGCCCCCGGGCACCCGGCGCTGGCCGAACTGCGCAACGGCATCGAGATAGTGCGCAGCGCGCTACAGGGCAAGGCCGACCTGGCGAACGTGGAACGGCGCGGCGTCCGGCTGTTCTTGTCGGGCAACTACAAAGACTCGGCGGCCGAGCTGCAGCGCGCGGTGGGCGCTGGCGTCACGTCGCCGCGGATCTATCTGTTCCTGGCCAGCAGTCGCGCCGCCGAAGCGCTGCTCTCGCCGCGGAACCAGCGCGAGCCGATGGTCGTGGAGGCCAGGAAGGCCTACGCCCTGGCCGGGCCCGGAGCGGCGTCGCTCGCGACCGACCAGCGATTCATCTCGCCGAGCATCCTGAAGCTGTTGACGGGCCCTTAGCGCATCGGGCGATGCG
>JBDSLU010000493.1:0-6440 GCA_039916225.1 Vicinamibacteraceae bacterium | reverse complement strand
GCGCGGCGCCCCGCGGGCAAGGCGCGAGGAGGAAGAATATCGGGCATATTCGACCGACGAGCAACGCCGCCCCCGGGGATGCCCCGCCCGGGACTTATCCTAGAAATCACGGTTCCAGGGGACTAGCCGCCAGCACCTGCTATACGACCTGGCGGAAGCCGGCGCTCAGCCCCGGTATGTGCGGGCCGTCGTCCGCCCCCGTCACTCGAAGACGACGGCGGTGCCGCTGGCGCTGACCATCAGCATGCCGCCGCTCTGCCCGACGTTCTCGTAGTCGAGATCGACGCCGACGATGGCATTGGCGCCAAGCGTCTGGGCCTGCTCGACCATCTCCCGCACCGCGATGTCCTTGGCCTTGCGCAGCTCCTGTTCGTAGGCATGCGAGCGTCCGCCGACGATGTCGCGGATGCCGGCGAAGATGTCGCGGAAGATGTTGGCGCCGAGGATTGCCTCGCCGGACACGAGACCGAGATAGGTCTTGATGGGTTTGCCGTCGAGCGTGGACGTGGTCGAGATCAGCATGCGTGGTCTCCTGCGGGTGCGGGCAACGACGGTGGTGTCAGCGCGGGCCGACGTGGTCCGCCGCGGCGGCGCCGGCGAAATCCTTGGCGGTCAGGCCGCCTTCACTGTGCGTCCAGAACGTCAGCGTGACGCGCTTGTAGTGCACCGCGATGTCGGGATGGTGGTCGGCGGCCTCGGCGTCGAAGCCGACCCGGACGATGAACGCGACGGCGTCGGGGAAGGTCGGGCAGGTGAACTCGCGATGGATCCGGTCGCCGTCACGGGTCCACTGCGGCACGGTTTTCAGTCGCTCGGCGATCTCGGCGTCGGTCAGCTTCGGCATCGGAGCCCCCTCGAAGTCGTCACAGCGTCGGGCGATCGGGCCCGAGCGCGTCGAGCGCGGGATGACGTCGGCCGTCGAGCACGGCATCGGCCACGATCCGCGCGGTGATCGGCGCCAGCAGCGCGCCGTTGCGATAGTGGCCGGCGGCGTAGACGAGCCCCGGCTCGCCGGCGCGGGCGCCGATGACCGGCAGCTCGTCGCGGGTCACCGGCCGCAGACCGGCCCGTACTTCGACCAGGGCGGCATCGGCCAACGCCGGCACCAGCTCGATCGCCGCCTGCATCAGCCCGGACAGGCCGGCGACCGTCGTGCTCTCGTCGAAACCGACGTCCTCGACCGTCGCTCCGACCAGCAGGCACCCATCGGCGCGCGGCACGAGGTAGCACCGGGGTCCCCACAGGATGCGCGAGGTCACCGGCAAGCGGGGACGCAGCAGCAGCACTTGACCCCGAATGGGACGGACCCCCGGTGCCTGGGGTTCGCCGATGTCGATCCGCCCGACCCAACTGCCCGCCGACATCACGACGACGTCGGCGCGGACCCTGGATCCGCCGGCGTGGACCTCGTAGCCGCCGCCGACGCGGGCCAGCCTTGAAACCGGAGCCCCGGCGGTGACGGTGGCGCCGGCGCGGCGCGCCGCCGCGACCATCGCCGAGGTGAAGTCGGCCGGCGCCACTCGCCCCTGTCGCGCCAGCAGCAGGCCGCCGCGGACCGCGGCCGACAACCCAGGTTGCCGGATCGCGATCTCCGCCGGCTCCAGCCATTCGGCGCCGGCCGCCGGCCAGGCGGACACGCGGTCGTGTTCGTGCCGCAGATGGGCCCGCCCGGGGTCGTCCAGAGCCAGTTCCAGCGATCCGCACCGGGTGAATTCGAAAGCAGCGTCGGTGTCCCGGCGAAGGCGGGCAACGAACTCGTCGTAGACCTCCAACCCCTCGATGCACAGCGATTCGAAGGGGCCGGAAGCCCGGACTTCGGTGTAGGGCGCCAGCATCCCGGCCGACGCCTGGGTCGCGCCATGACCGGGCTCGCGGGCGTCGAAGACGGACACCGCCGCCCCCCGGGAGGCCAACTCCCAGGCAACCGCCGAGCCCACCAGGCCGGCACCGACGACGACCACGGCAGGGGTCGGCACGGCGAAAAGTGTAGCCCGTCGCGGCGTGAATTCCGGTCGGGCAGTCCCCCCACAGTGACAGTAGGCCCGGCGATCCGGGTGACAGTCGGGCTGTCGGAGACGGCGGGCTCGACCGAAAAGTGCGCGGGAGGCCGTCCGGTTCGCGGCACGCCTCTTGCGAATCGAACCCCGGTCCGGCAGGTCTGCCGCCGGGCGGAGGACAGGCACGTGAGCACCCACCCCCCTACCCCGTCGCCGGTGCCGTCGACCCGCACGGCGCGGACGCCCCTGGTCGTCCTGGCCATCGTCGGGGCGTCGGTGGTCGCTGCCGGCGTCGGTGGCTACGTCGCCCAGAGCCAGCGACAGGTCGAGATGCCCCGCCTGGAAGCGCACGCCGCTGTGCCCGCTCCGTCGGCGGCCCCGCGGGCCGCATCGGCCGGCGTTCCCGCTACGCCGCCGGCAGCCGAGGCCGCCGTCGCCGCGCCCTCCACCGTCGAGATTCCCGCGTCCGCTCTTCCAGCGGTCGCCGAAGCGTCTGTCGCCCGGGATGCGCCGGCCGCGACCATTTCACCTGAACCCGTCGAACAGCCGTCGCGGGCCACCAAGCCGATCGATCCACTGGCGGCGCGGAAGCGGGCGGGCGTCCGCACGTCCAGCCCGGCGATTCGACCGCAGGCGCAGGTCCAGCCCGCCCTGCCGGCCGGCAGGACCGCTGAGCCGGCTCCAGCCGTCGAGATGACGTTGCCCGAGCCGCCCGCAGTTGCGGAGGCCGTCCCTCCCGCGCCGATCGAGCCGGTCGCCAGACCACCGGCTGCCCGGGTGTCCATCGCCGAGACGTTCCTCGTTCCCGCCGATTCGGTCATCGGTCTGGAGATCGAGCAGAGCGTCTCGAGTGAGACCGCCCAGCCCGAGGATCGGGTCGACGCGCGCGTCACCCGCGACGTGAAGGTCGACGGCACCATCGTGATCCCGGCCGGCTCGCGCGTCCGCGGCGCGGTCACCCGCGTCGAGAACGGCGGCCGCTTCAAGGAACGCGGCCGCATCGAGATCCGCTTCCACACGCTCGTGCTCGCCGATGGCGACACGCAGACGATCGCCACCGACACGCTGTTCCGCGAAGGCGACAACGTCGGCCGCAAGGCCAGCGCGCGCATCGGCGCGAGCGCCGCCGGCGGCGCCATCATCGGCGCCATCTTCGGCGGCGAGAAAGGCGCGGCGATCGGCGCGGCGGCCGGCGCCGGAGCCGGCACAGCCGTGACCGCGTCGCAGAAGCCGAGCGAAGCGCGCTTCCGTGCCGGATCGGTCGTGACAGTGCGCCTCACCGCGCCGGTTTCGATCACCGTCCAGCAGTAGAGCCCAGCTCGAGCATCACCGCGCTCGAGCTTTGCCACGCCACTCTGGCTCCATACTCGAATGATGCGATACGCGATCCTTCCCACTCTCCTGTTCAGCGCGCTCGTCAGCGCGCCCGCCACCGCCCAGACGACGGTGACGCCTTTCTCCGGCGTCACCTTCGGCGGCGAGACCACGGAGAACCGCTTCGTCTACGGCGCGGTGCTCGGCTTTGGCTCGGGCGCCGGCGTCGACATCGACTTCGGCTACGCGCCGAACTTCTTCGGCGGCGACGATCCGTTCGGCAACTTCGACGGCAAGCTGAACATCACGACGCTGATGTTCAACGTCCGCTTCGGCGGCGGCAAGCCCAAGGGCGCGTCGCCCTACGTCTCGGGCGGCGCCGGCCTGCTGCGCGCCTCGGTGACCAGCCCGGGCGATCTCTTCGACGAAGTGACGCGCAACGACTTCGCGCTGAACGCCGGCGGCGGCCTGACCGGCTACTTCAACGATCACGTCGGCCTGCGCGGCGACGTCCGCTACTTCCGCAGCCTGCAGGGCGAGGCTGGCGCCGACGGGGTCATCATCGACCCGCGCGACTTCGATCTCGGCGAGTTCGACTTCTGGCGCGCGACGGTCGGCCTCTCCTTACGGTTTTAGGCCGCCCAAGGCCGATGGCGGCTGCTACGGCAGCCGCCAGGCCTCCTTCCACAATCGATCGTCGGGCTCGCGCTCCAACGCGATGACGCCGTGCAGCGGAAACCCGAGATTCGCGTCCTCGCTGCCGGCGCTCAGCAGCGCGAAGATGCGCGGCAGGCTCGGCATGTGGCCGACCACGAGCAGGTCGCGGGTCTCCTCGGCCAGCACGTCGCGGAACAGCCACGGCCCGTCCGACGGCTGCAGGCCGCGCGTCGCCTTGAGCTCGGCGAACGGGTTGCACGCTTTCCAGAAGGCCTCGGCCGTCTGACGCGAGCGGAGCTTGCCGCTGTGCCAGATCACCGCCGGCTTCACGCCTTTCGTCGCGGTGGCGGCGGCGAGGCGCTCGACGTCGAAGCGGCCAATCATGGACAGCGGGCGCTGCGGATCGACCTCTGGTCCGACGGCGTCGGCATGATGGACGAGTACCAGGCGCATCATGCTCATTATCGCGTCGGCGGGCGGCGGTCCGACCAGGCGAGCGCCAGCGCGATGAAACCGGCGATCGCGTGGCCGAAAGCAAGCGGGGCCACCGAGCCGACGAGCAGCCGGCTGACGAAGGTGCCCATCAGCGATCCGATGAAGAAGAACGTCGTGCCGTAGATGGCCGCGCTCGTCCCGGCCATCGCCCCCAGCGGCTCGAGTGCAAGGGCGCTGCTGTTCGGCTCGATCGTCGGCACGAGCGCCACCAGCACCACCATGCCCGCGAAGAAGACCAGCATGCCGGGCGGATCCCCGTGCCACCACGTGACCAGGCTCAGCGCGCAGGCGACCACGCAATAAACGACGAGGAGCGCCCGCAGCGAGCGCCGGGCGCCAAACCGTTTGACCAGCCGGGCATTCAGGAACGTGCTTGCGCTCTGCACGAGCCCGGTGAAACCGAAGATCCACACGAACAGCTCGGGCCGGCCGTAGATCTCGCCGATGATGCGTTCGGAGCTCGCCAGGTAGGAGCTGAAGACCGAGAACACGGCGGTCGTCACGCCGACGTATCGCAGGAACGTCCGGTTCCGCAGCACGTCGCCTACGGTCCGCGCGATGCCGGCCGGATCGAGCGGCCGGCGACGCTCACGCGGCAGCGACTCCTCGAGTCGCAGCGACCAGAGGAACACGCCGCCCGCGAAGACCGGCGGTACCAGGAACACGATGCGCCAGGACGAGACGGCGAGCAGCGCCGCGCCCAGAAACGGCGCCACGATCGGCGTGAACAGGAAGATCGTGAAGACGAGCGACATGGTGCGCGCCATCTCGTCACCGGCGAAGCGATCGCGCACGCCGGCGATCGTGATCATGAAGAGTGCCGACGCCCCGATGCCTTGAACGAAGCGGGCGACGTAGATCGTCGGCAGGTCGGGCGCGAACGCGGCGGCCAGGCCGCCGGCGATGTACAACGGGAACCCGACCCGCAGGATGATGAGCCGCCCCCAGCTGTCTGAGACCGTGCCAAAGGCGATCTGCGCGACCTGGCCGAGGAAGAACGCGGCGATGATGAGCGACGTCTGAGTCGAGCCGGGGCTCAGGTGGAAATGCCGCCGCACATCACCGAAGGCCGGCAGCATGATGTCGATGCCCAGGGCCGTGAGGATCATCACGCACGCGGAGAGCGTGATGAACTCAGCGCGCTTCATGGCATCCCCATGGACGTGTCGGGCCTGCCAACCCTGACCGATGGGATCACCGGGCCGGCCATTCCCAGCGCGCTGGCTCGAGCGAGCCCTCCACCTGCGTGTCGCCGAATGCCTTCGACAGCGTGATCGCGTGGCACTCGGGCAGCGACTGCAGGGCGTCGATCAGCCCGGCTGCATGCGACACGACGATCACCTGCGATCGCGTGGCGGCCTGCTGGATCAGCCGGCCGAGCGCCGGCAGCAGATCGGGATGGAGGCTGGTCTCGGGCTCGTTGAGCACCAGCAACGCCGGCGGCCGCGGCGTGAGCAGCGCCGCCACCCACAGCAAGTAGCGCAGCGTGCCATCGGAGAGCTCGCCGGCTCCGAGCGGCCGCAGCAGGCCGTGCTGCTGCACCTCGACGTTGAACCAGACGTCATCGGACACGCGGACGGACACGCGCGAGCCCGGGAAGGCGTCGTCGATTGCGGTCGCCAACGCCGTGGCGTCACCGATCATCCGAATCGTCTCCAGCGCCGCCGCCAGGTCGCGGCCGTCGTGGCCGAGCACCGGCGTGTGGGTGCCGATCTGCGGCAGCCGGGCCGGCGCCGCCGCATCGGTGCGGAAGTGATCGTAAAACCGCCAGCCGCGGATCGACTCACGCAGCACCAGCGCCTCGGGCGTGCCCTTCGGATCGGCGCAGTGGGTCATCAGGCTGTCGAAGGTCGAGAGGCCCTGCGTCAGCGTCAGCCAGTCGCCATCGACCCGCGATCGTACGAACGGCCCACGCCGATCGACCAGCACCGCGGACGGCCGCAGCGTCGCCCCGCTCCAGACGACCTCGCGCTTGAT
>JBDSLU010000492.1:0-35873 GCA_039916225.1 Vicinamibacteraceae bacterium | reverse complement strand
CCAGGACCCCAGGCGTGAACGACGCGGACAGCGGCTCGGGGCCGAGCGCGCCGATGACGGGATGCTCGGCGAGCTGGTCGGTGGACACCAGGTCCATCGAGCCGAACCGCCGGGGATCGTTGAAGGTGATGACGGCGCCGGAGGCCAGCCGCAGGATGACGTGGTCGTGCGTGTCGAGCGGCTGTACGTCGTCGCCGCGCTCGACACGGAAGTGGCCGGACATCCCGAGGTGCATCAGCAGCGTCTCGCCAGACGACAGATCGGCGAGCAGGTGCTTGGCGCGACGATGCAGCTCGAGGACCGTCTGTCCAGTCAGTCGCGACGCGAAGCCTTCCGGAAAGGGACCGCGGAGATTGGCGCGGCGGAGCACGACTTCGTCGATGCGCTCGCCCACCAGCACGGGTGCGAGCAGGCGCCGGACGGACTCGACTTCCGGCAATTCGGGCACGAGGCGAGTCTATGGCGGAACCCCGCGGGCACTGTCTCGTAAATGGGGATATGAGCTACGCCGCATCGAGCCCGATCGTCGCCGACGCCCGCCCGTCGGCCTCGTTGGTGACCTGGACGCAGATCATCTATGCACTGCACGCCGTCAGCCTCGTCACCGGCATCCTTGGCGCCGCGAGCGTGGTCGGCGCCTTCCTGATCGGCTGGCCGTCCGTCATCGCCGTCGTGATCAGCTACATCAAGCGCGGACAGGCCCGAGGCACCTGGCTCGACAGCCACTTCCGCTGGCAGCTGCGGACGTTCTGGTTCGGCCTGCTGTGGACCGCCCTCTGCCTGGCCTTGGTGATCGGCACGCTCGGCATCGCCCTGGTCGTCATCTGGATTCCGCTCGGCATCCTGACCGTCTGGTTCATCTACCGCGTGGTGCGCGGCTGGTCGGCGCTGTCGTCCAACCAGCCGATGTACCGCTAGCGCAGGGAAATGATCGCCGCTTACCCACCTTGGCCATTCAGACGGCACAGGTGGCCTGCCGCGCAGACGTAGCGACCCGGAATACCCTTCTGACGCCGGCAGGCTCCTTGCTAGGGCTGAGTGGCGGAGGGGTCGAGCGATGCTGCCAATCGGCGATGACGAAGGACAAGCTCAGGGCGCGCGGATCGTCACCATCACGCTGATCGCGCTCAACGTGCTGGCGTTCTTCCTGGAGCTGGGCCAGGGCTCGGACGGGGCCCTGCAGTCGTTCATCACGTCGTGGGGCGTCGTGCCCCGCGAGTACAGCGTGGGCCACGACATCCCGCCGATGATTCCGCTGCCCTTCTGGTCGACGCTGATCACCTCGATGTTCCTGCATGGCGGCTGGATGCATCTGGGCGGCAACATGCTCTACCTCTGGATCTTCGGCGACAACCTCGAACGGGTGATGGGCGCCGCCAAATACGCGATCTTCTACCTCGTGTGCGGCCTGGCCGCCGGCCTCGCCCATATCGTGTTCGCGAGCGGCTCGACGGTGCCGACCGTCGGGGCGTCGGGGGCGATCAGCGGCGTCCTGGGTGGCTATTTGCTGATGTTCCCCAAGAACCGCGTCAAGGTGCTGACGCGCGGCGGCGTGGCCTCGGTGCCGGCGATCGTCGTGCTCGGCATGTGGATCGTGATTCAGCTGATCAGCCAGGTCGGCGCGATCACCCAGACGGGCGGCGAGGGCGGCGGTGTCGCCTACATGGCGCACATCGGCGGCTTCGTCGCCGGCATGGCGCTGGTGAAGCTGTTCGCCACGCGCCAACTCGTCACGGCCTGACGATGAAGGGGCTCCAGGCGCTCGCGCTGCTGGCCCGCGCCGGGTTCCTCGTCAAGGGCGTGCTCTATCTGGTGATCGGCATCCTCGCCATCCAGGTCGCCGCCGCCACCGGCGGACGCGTCACCGGGACGCGCGGAGCGCTGATGGTCGTGCTCGGCCAGCCGTTCGGCCGCACGCTGCTGCTCGTCGCCGCGATCGGTTTGTTCGGCTACGCGGCGTGGCGCGTCGTTCAGGGCGTCCTCGATCCGGAGCGCTACGGGCACGGCGGGACAGGCCTGGCGATGCGCAGCGGCTTCGTAGTGCGAGGGGTGATGCACGCTGGCCTCGGCTGGCAGGCATTGCGGCTGTATCGCGGACTGTCGACCGCGCGCGGCGTCAGCGAGCGCAGCGTGGCGCGCGAGCTGCTCGCCTGGCCCTTCGGCGACTGGGTGCTCGTGCTCGCCGGCCTCGGCCTGATCGGCTTCGCCGTCCAGCAAATCTACGCCGGGTTCTCCGGGCGACTGGAACGCGGGCTCGATATCAGTCAGTTGCGACGCGACGCCGGCGAATGGGCGGTGCACGTCAGCCGGTTCGGTATCGCGGCCCGGGCCGTCGTTTTTCTCGTGCTGGGGTGGGGCGCGGCCGTTGCCGGCTGGTTCCGCGATGCGTCGGAGGTCAACACGACCGCGTCATCAATGCGGACGCTGGGCGCGCAGCCCGGCTCGCTGGGACGCTGGCTGCTCGGCATCGCCGCGGCCGGTTTCATCGCCTACGGTTTCTACCAGATGGTCCACGCCCGCTATCTGCGCATCCGCCTGGACGCCTGACGCGGCGGCGAGGACGCCGCCGGCCAGGCTCGCGGTTTTCTACTTCTGCCAATGCCGGATGATCCGCGCATACATGTCGCGGTGGGCACCCGGTTCGAGCACGGCGTCCATCATCAGCGCCCGGGTCCGCCGCTCGTCCGGCGTCAGCTTCTCGCTGACGGCGTCGAACGCCGCGCCGTACTGGTCGTCGGCTTCGGCGGTCGGCGAGACGGTGACGACCATGCGCCACATCGGGCTGTCGGTGTGCACGTCCTCGACGTCGATCGAGTAGGCGACCAGCGCTCCCTTCGCCAGGAGGTCGTCGAACACTGGCTTGCTGCCCTTGTCCCAGAGCTGCTTCCACTCCTGCGCCTTGCCGGCCTTCAGCAAGTAGCTCGACACGGTCAGGTAGCCCTCGCCCGACGCCGGCTTGCTGGCGTAGACGATCGACCGCATGAAGTAATCCCGATGACCAGTGGCACCGGTGAGCGACGTCGACGCCGCGGACGCCGGCAGCAGCTCGCGCCGGGCCTTCTCCATGGCGGCGTAGCTGGTTCCGGTCCACCAGACGCCGTGGGTATAACCGTCCGGCGTGTGGACGATCGACTCGAACGCGCCCCACGAGACGAGTGTGCCGCCGGCGCCGAGCTTCTCGAGCACCGGCCGGGTGTTCTTGTCGAAGTCGGCGACGAAGGTGCCCCACTGCGCGCGCGGCACCTGCCACTGGGCGACGAAGGTGTAGGGCTCGGGTGCGGCGGCAGGCGCGGCCGTGGTCTGGGCACCGGCGGGCACGCCGGCCGAGAGGACGGCCGCGAGGGCCGTCAGGCCAAGCAAGGAAGACTTCAGCATCGGATGTCGTTTCTGCGCGCCAGCAGGGGGCGCCCGAAAGCGCTCCATCGCGGAGCGCGGGCAGACGTCCGGCACGAGGGGCAGCGCGCGAAGCGACAGTAGTGCCGCGACGTCCGCGTGTCAATGCTGAGCTTAGCGAGGGGCTGGCGTCTTCTGCAGCGTCAGTTCGCGTACCCAGAGGCCGCGGCCACGCTCTTCGGTCGCTGACAGCGGTTTGGCCAGCGCGCGCCAGGGCGCGTCACGATCCGGCAGCTTGGTGACGACGTGGGCGAGCTTCGAGGCGCCGCGCAAGCCACCGGGCTGAAGTTCCACGCGGGCGTTGAGCGACGGAGACGAGTGGTCGGAGGCCGGTGTCAGCCGGTCGATCGCCGCTTGCAGCGTCGGATCGACCGCTGGACTGACGATCACGTAGAAGTGCTCGCGGCCACCGTACTCATCGATGAGCCACTGCACGGGCTTGGTGGCGTCCGGCCCGGGCAACGTGTAGGCCTGACCGCCGCGCAGTGGATTCCGTAGCGTGGCGTCCGGGAGTGGAAAGAGGAGCCACACCGAGCCCCGCTCGTCCTCGTTGATGACGTAGACGCTGGCACTCTGCGACAGCCGCAGGTCCAGTTCCAACGTGTCGCCTTCCGTGATGCGCGCGCCAGACAGCTTCACCTGCCGGCTCTTCTCGTCGACCTGATAGAAGGCGGCCTGCACAGAGTATTCGGTCGCGACGGGCGGAGCGGCGGGAGATGACCTGGCCACCGCACTCGGACCTGGTGGCGGCGGGCGCATGATGGCCCAGCCGATGCCGAGGACCGACGCCGTGAGCACCGCCGCGGCGACCGCTGGCACGGTCCACCTGCTCCATCGCGCCGGGCCGGGAGGCGCGTTGCCGCTCCCCTTGGTGCCGTCGGACAGTAGCGTGACGATGGCGGCAGGCCCCGACGACGGCGCCGCGTCGGGCACGATCACGCGCGCCAGGGCGGCGTCGAGCGCGCCAGCTGTCGCGTGCCGACGGGCGGGATCAGGGGCGATGGCGTCTTCGACGGCGGCCACGAAGGCGTCCGGCAGATCTGGCCGGCGATCGCGCAGCCGCACGTATCGGCCGTCGCGGTGCGCGCGTTCGACGTCGTCGCGTGTCTCGCCGTCGACGGGATGCGCGCCCGTGGCCAGGAAGTAGAGCAGCACGCCGAGCGCATAGATGTCGCAGGAGGTCGAGGACGGGCCGCCGGCCAGGCGTTCCGGCGACAGGTAGAGCGGCGTGCCGGCCAGGCGCCGAGCATCGGCGTCGACGAGCGGCTGACCGGCCCCGAAGTCCATCAGGACGATGCGGCCGCCGCGCTGGCGCATCACGTTGTGGGCCTTCAGGTCGGCGTGGACGAAGCCTTCGGCGTGAATCGTGACCAGCGTGCCGCACAGCTTGCGGCCGATGTTGGCGGACTCCTCCGCGCTCATCGGCCCGTGCGCGTCGACTTCGGCGCCCAGGGTCCAGCCGTCGATGAACTCCATCCACAGTCCGACGCGGCCATCGGATTCGCCGGTGCCATAGACGTTGACGATGTTCGGATGTTGGAGCCGCGCCAGCAGCCGGCCTTCTTCGAGGATGCGGGTCTTCAGGTGGGTCGCGTCGACGCCCGGATCGAGCAGCTTGAGCGCGACGATGCGGTCCAGTTGTCGCTCGCGGGCGCGGTGGACAGTGCCGAAGGCGCCGCGGCCGACGACTTCGAAGACCTCCAGGTCGCCCCACGACGTTCCCGCCGGCTCGACGGCGGTCTCTGGGATGCGCTCCGGATGTTTGAGCAGATCGGCGACGTCGGACAGCGTCTTCAGGCCTTCGATGAGGCCCCGCGTCTCCGCATCCTCGGCCTGGCGCGTCTCCCGCTCCCAGTCGATCGGGAGGCCGTCGTCGATGCGCGCGGCAAGATCTTCCAGTCTCGAGCGATGTGACGTCACGGGACGAGCCTCAACCGGAGGAATGAGCTCATATGCATGCCTTGCCAACAGAAACGTCGGCACGCCCCGAGACGTACAGCTCGACAGTACCTAACAGCCCGTGGTGAAAGTCCCGCGGCGGCACTATCACCACGGGCTGCTAGACCACGTCCCGCTTCGCTATCTGCTCGCCCAATCGCAGAATGGCGCGGCGGACCGCGACGCGCAGCGCATTGGGATTGGAGCGGCCGAGCATCCGGGTGATCTCTTCGTAATCGCAGCCCAATTCGGTGCGCAGGAAGATCAGCTCCTGGTCGGACACGCTGAGGCGCTTGAGCGCCGCATCGAACCGGCCCTGACGTTCCGCGGCGGCCGCCGCGTCGAACGGCGACGGGTCGCGGGCGGGCGGGTCGACGCCATCTTCCAGGGGCGTCGGCGGCGGCCGTCGGGCGTCCACGCGGCCGAGATCGAGCAGACGGTTGGCCAGGATCGTGCGCAGGAAAGCAGGAAACGAGTGCTCGTGGCGCAGCTGAAAATCAGGAAAAGAACGGATGGCCCGAATCAGCACGTCCTGCACGATATCGCCGGTGTCCATCGCCGGGCGGGCACCGGCCGGGAGCCGGCCCCTGGCCCACTTGTGCAGGCGTGGCGAGTATCGGCGGCAGATTTCGTTCTCGGCTTCGCTGTCGCCGGAGCACGCGCGCCGCACCAGCTCGAACGAGGTTTCCGCGGGACGCGGCTCGCCGGCCACCTTCTCCGCGGGAGCCCGCGCCTTACCGGCCTCTGAACCTTCCATGACGCTGTAAACGGTCGCGGACATGATACTCCGCCCTCCCTGACGGCCAACTTTGGACGCTTGGGATCAATCTACGGTCGTTCCAGACCAGACGTTCAGATCCTTCGATCGCGGCGTTATAGGACGTTGCGTGGGATCAGAGGGAGCCTGGCGATGACGGACGACAACACACCCGGATGGACGGTGATGGTCTACATGGCCGCCGCCGACGACCCCGAGTTGGACGCGCACGCCGTGCGCGATCTGCAGGACATGGAACGAGCGGCGCTCCAGAAAGGGGTCCGGGTCAAGGTGCAGATCGACCGGCACTGGCCGGCGGTGCCTCAGCGCTACACCATCACCAAAGGGAAGAGCGCGCTCGATACGGGCGCTGCGCCGGCCGGCGAAACGGGCACGGCGGAGGCGCTCCTCAGCTTTCTGCAGTGGGCGTCCGCTGAGCACCCTTCCGATCGATTGTTCCTCGTGCTCTGGGGACACGCCTACGGGCTGGGTTTCGGCCGCGATCACGGCGACCCCCTGACGCTGCGGGAACTGGGTAGCACCCTGCGCCAGTTCGCCGGCGTGGATGGACGTAAACGCCCTCTCGACCTGCTCGGCGCCAACGCGTGCGCCATGAGCTACGCCGAAGCGGCGTACGAGATGCGCGGGCTGGTCAACTACATGGTCGCCTCACAGATCGCGGTGCCCTTCGCGGGCTGGCCCTACGAGGCCATTCTGAGCAGCATCGGCCAGAACACCTCCGAGACCGAGGTCGGCACAATTGTGGCCGACCGCTACGTGAATCACTTCCGCGCGTCGCGCGTGGGTGACCAGGTCGCCATGGCCCTCCTCAACCTGGCCCCTGCGGTGCTGGACACATTCAAGATCCGATTGGACACCTTGACCGGCAGCCTGGCCGCTACGCTCGACCAGTCGAATCCCATGCTGGGCGATCGGCTCGATCACATCCGCTCGGCGTTCCTGGCCACCGCTGCCGGTGACGTGCGTCCGCTGATCGACCTGTACGATCTCACCGACAAGCTGGTGGATTTGTGTGACGACCTTACCCGGCTGGAAAGCTGTTCGGACTCCAGCTGCGGGCTCAGCGACACCGCCCTCGTGAACCTGAAGACAGCGGCAACGTCACTGCGCGCCTTCTTGGAACCCGCATCGGACCAGATCAGCGGAGAGGCCTCGATCTCCCTCAGCAGAGAGCTCGCGCTCGAGGACACGTTCGTGCGGTCTCACAAACGTCATCCCGATCTGGACGGGCTGCATGGTCTTGGCATCTTCGCGCCGTTCGTCACCGACGACGCCGACCTCAAGCGACTCGGCCTGCTCGACGACAGCCGGCCGACGGATCAGCGTCGCCACCGGAAGCCGCTGACCGCCCGGGACGAGTACGCCGAGTTGGCGCTGATGAAAGAAGGTCGCTGGGACACGTTGGTCTACGAGCGGCTCAGCGCCGGCCTGCCGCCCGACGTCATCACCAACATCGAAGGCAGCGGCGCTGTGACCTTCGAGGATCGGGAGGCCGTCTCTCAGATGCTCGCCGCCGTGGACAGCAGCTTCGCGACCCTGGAGCGCCGCGTCGCCGCTACCCGGCTGATCGCGATGCAGATCTTCGCGCCGGCTATGAATCCCGACAAGCCGGCGAAGGTCCCGCGCCGATCGGCATCCACACAGGGGCGGGTCGGGCGTTTCGGCACCCTGCGGTTGATGCCGCGAGAACCCCTGGACGAGGCGCTCAAGGCAAAGGCCAAGCCGTTGCCGTCACCGGCCCCGGCCGCTCCGCCAGATGCCGACGTCGACGGTCCTTCCCAGATCGCGCCGTCGGATGACGCGTCGAAGCTCGTCGACGCCTACCAGGGACTCGAAAAGATCGTGGCCGACGTCGAACGCGCGGTGCGGCGCACCGTGACCAACGGCAGCCTGGGCCTCGGATTCACCACCGGAGGCGGCCTCGGCAAGCGCGGCCTCGGCAAGCGTGGGCTCGGCAAGCGCGGACTGGGCAAGCGGGGCCTGGGCAAGCGGAAGCTGGGAGGCATCTTCGTCAAGCGCAAGCTGGGAGACGACGGGATCGACGTCGAGATGGATGCCCTCGCACCGTCGACGTTCGAGGCGGCGACGACGTCGATCGTGGCCGGCCTGTTCGAGGAAGTCGGGGACGCCTTGGCGCACCTGGAGTTCGCGACCTCGGAAGTGGAGCGGGTCTCGCTCGATGCCTTGGCCGGGCCGTTCCCGAAGGGCCTGACGGAAGAAGAGAACCATGCCCTGAGCGCGGACGCCGTCCGGCGTGCCTTCCGCATGTTGTCCGAGATTTCGACGGACGCCCGACGGACGATTCGTCGCGTGCTGGCGCACCCGGTCTACGGGTTTGGCCCGAACGCGGACGGCCTCACGGCCGAGGACCGGCGCGAACTGGCCCGTGCGGGCGGTCTCAACGGAGACGAGCTCAGCCTGTTGTAGGCTCACACCCAGGGACCCAAGATCGATGCACGCGCGAGCCCTCGTCCTATCGCTCGCGGTCGTAGCCGCACTGGGTGCCCGGCCCGCCGTCTGCCAGCCTGCAGACGGCGCCGCCGCGGTACCTGCGGGGTTGGCATCAGTTCAGCAGTTGCTCGACCAGGGACGCTACGCCGACGCGGAGGCCGAAGCGCGCGCCCTGCACGTCGGCGAAACGGCGTTACCGGCGCCCCTCCACTCGGCTGCCACCGCGCTGTATGTCGAGGCGCTGCTGCGTAACGGGCGGGGCGGCGAACCAAACACCCTGGCACTTGCGCGATCGCTTCCGGCGAGCGGGCGCACCCTTCGGCTGCTCGGCAGCGTGCTGGTTCAGGCGGGCGGCTTCGAGGAAGCGATCACCCGCTTCACGGAGGCCGCTCGCCTGGAGGCCGGTGCGCGAGGACTCCGCCACCCGCGTGTCGCCGATGCCCTCGACGGACTCGCCCGGGCGTCGATGTGGCTCGAGCGCTACGGCCAGGCTCTTCGCGCGAGCAATCGCGCCGTCGCCATCTACGAGGCGCACCAGCCCGCGGATCCGAGCGGGCTCGCGCGGGTCCTGACCACGCGCGGCAGCCTGCTGCAGGGTATGGCGCTGTTCGACAAGGCCCGCGTAGACCTGGAACGTGCGGCGGGCATCGGGGCAGGTCTCGATCCTCGGCACCCGGAGTTGGTCGGCACGCTCACGGCGCTCGGCGAGGAGTTGCAGCTGGAAGGCGAACTTGTCGAGTCTCGCACCGTCCTCGAGCGCGCCGTCGCCATCGCTGAACGGTCGCTTCGCGACGGCCATCCCGATCTCGCGTCGGCCTTGCGCGCCCTGGCGGTGCCACTCACGGAAGCCGGCGAGCTGGAACCGGCAAAGGCGGCGGTCGAGCGCGGTCTCACCATCGCGGAACGCGCCTATGGCCCGGTGCATCCGCTGGTCGCGATGCAGTTGAACGACCTCGCCGATTCGTACGTTCTGCTCGGCCAGTACGCCGAGGCTCGCCCGCTCCAGCAGCGTGCGCTCGACATCTACGAACGGAGCCTGGGACGGCGCAGCTCATACGTCGCGACCGCCGTCCTCAATTTGGCCTTGCTCAACGAATTGTGGGGGGATCACCGCGAGGCCGAGCGCCTGCATCGACGCGCCATCGCGACCTGGCAAGCCGTCGTGGGTCGCTCGCACACCTATCTCGCGTGGGCGTTGATTGGCTTGGGCGATGCCGTGGCTGGCCAGGATCGCCTTGTCGAAGCCAGAGTGCTGTACGCCCGCGCGCTTTCCATCCGCGAAAAGCGGCTCGGCCGACGTCACGATCAAGTGGCCGAGGTGCTCATCAAGCTGGCCGACACCTTGGCCCGACTCGGCCAGGAGGCAGCGGCCACGCCGTTGGCCGATCGGGCATTGGCCATTGCCCTCGCGTCGCACAACCCCGTCGCCAAGTCCGACGCACTCCTGGTTCGGGCACGACTGGATTTGGCCGCGGGGCGTTACGCGGTCGCTCGCAATCGGCTCAGCGAAGCCCTCGAGATCCGCACGCCGGTATTCGGCGCCGCGCATCCCAGCGTCGCGGATGCCCAAGCGGCGCTGGCCGTGGCGCTCGCCGGAGTCGATCGGCCCGCCGAGGCGTTTGACACCGCGATGAACGCCGAACGTGTCGGGCGCGATCACCTTCGCTTGACGACGAGTTCCCTGGCCGAGCGGCAGGCACTGGCCTACGCGGCGTCGCGCCCGCACGGCCTCGATCTGGCCCTCTCTGTTCGTCCCTCGCCGGCGGCTGACGCGCCGTTGCTCGACGCCGTCATACGGAGCCGGGCCTTGGTCCTCGATGAAATGGCCACCCGCCAGCAACTTCGCGCCGGTGCGACCGGCGACGAACTGCGGCCCTACTGGCGCACCCTCGAATCAGCCAGCCGGCGACTGGCCAACCTGGCGGTGCGCGGCCCCGGCGATCTCGCGCCAGAACGTTACGCCGATGTGCTCCGCGTGGCGCGCACCCAGAAGGAACAGGCGGAGATTGCGCTGGCGACGAGAGGCACCGCCCTTCGACAGACGCGCACGGACCGCAACGTTGGATTCGCGGACGTACGCCGTAGCCTCGACGCGAACACGGCACTGGTCTCGTTCGTGCGCTATGCGCAGACGACGTTCGAGGGTGAAGGGCCTCGGCGGATCCGGCGGACGGCGCCGGCGTATGCGGCGTTCGTCACGCGCGCCGATCGCGAACGGCCAACCTTCGTGCCGCTGGGCGCCGCGTCGAGCATCGAGACGCTGATCACGCGCTGGAGACTCCTCGCGCTCGGTGGCATCACGCCCCAGGGCGGCGTGCGACCGCGGGCCGAAGCCGTACTCCGCGACGCCGGCACGCTCCTCGGGGCCCGCATCTGGGATCCGCTCGATGCGCACCTGCATGGCATCGGGCGGGCGTTCGTGGTGCCGGATGGCGCGATCAACCTCGTCCCGTTCGCCGCGCTGCCGCGCGGCGGCAGCGACTACCTGCTCGACACTGGTCCGGCCATCCACTACCTCTCAGCGGAACGCGATCTCGTCGAGTACGCCGTCGCGCCCAGCGCGCGGCCGGGCCGCGGATTGCTCGCGCTGGGAGGCCCAGCATACGGATCACTTCCGGCGACCGGCCGTGCAGCCTCGCTTCGCTCCAGCTCGAATACGGCCGACTCCAATGAAGCTGAACGACGCCGGTCCGCCTGCGGAACGTTCGCCACGCTGGTCTTCCCCGATCTCCCCGCTTCGCGACGCGAAGTCGAAGACATCAGCAGCCTCTGGCGATCGCTGGTGCCGACCACCGCGAGCGACGCGCCGGTTCTCCTCACCGGCGCGCGCGCGGGCGAAGCCGCCTTCAAGGCCAGCAGCAGCGGCTATCGGGTACTCCACCTCGCCACACACGGCTTTTTCCTGGGCGCCGACTGCGCGTCCGACAGCGCTACCACCCGCGGTGTCGTGGCGAAGGTCACCCGGCCGGCAACACGCCCCCTTGCTCCCGGCTCACCCGAGAGCCCACTGCTTCTCTCGGGCCTGGCACTGTCGGGGGCGAATCGACGCTTTGGAGCGCACCCGCAGGCGGAAGACGGTATCCTGACCGCGGAGGAAGTCGCCGCACTGGACCTGGACGGACTCGAGTGGGCCGTGCTGTCCGCCTGCGATACCGGCCTTGGCGAGATCCGAGCCGGCGAAGGCGTCTTCGGCTTGCGGCGGGCGTTCCGTACCGCCGGCGCCCGGACCGTCATCATGAGTCTGTGGCCGGTCGAGGATCGCGCAGCACGAGCGTGGATGCAGGCGCTCTACCGCGCACGGCTGCAGGATCACCTGTCGACGGCTGACGCCATGCGCCAGGCCAGCTTGGACATCCTTGCCCAGCGGCGGGCCGCCAAGCGCAGTACGCATCCGCTGTTCTGGGCCGGCTTCGTCGCCGCCGGCGACTGGCGCTGATCGACTCCGCCCGCTGCCACAGGCGGTCGGAGTACGTCCAGCGCGGAGGTTCAGGCGCTGGACGTGGCCGATGGATCTTGTTGTCACAGGTTCCGGAGGAAGTGCAGGCTCGGCGCGAAGAAGTACTCCCCACCCTTCATCGTCACGAAGCCCTTGAAGTCGAACGGGGTGGTACCGGCCGTGTCGTCATCCCAGGAATTGGGATACGCCTGACCGCCGGGATTGCCGGCGTCCTGGCCGATGACGGGGTCGAGGCCCGGCGCCGAGGGTGCGCTCGGGAAGCCCGGGTTGTTGGCCCACGTGCTCTGCGTGAACGCGAACTGCTGATCGATGCGGGCGTTGTAGGCCATGAACAGGAGTCCGACGCCGCCGGTCGGCAGATCCGGAGCGACCGTGGCCAGGAACTCCGCCAGCGACTCGGCCTCGGGCAGGCCGTCCGGGTGAAACGGGCGCGGCACGTCCTCGTAGGTGATGCCGCGGCGCGCCATGATGTGGAGTCGCTCCTGCGGCTCGGCCTCGAACCCGCCTGACCCACGCGGATTCGTCTTCCGGATGTGGGCGTGAAATGGACACCGTGACGCCGCGGCGTCGCCGGTGTAGTCGAAGTCGTTGTGAGGCGACTCCAGTTCTGCCGGATCGGCGGCCATGGTGATCGGCGTGCCGTCCTCGAAGCGGCCGACCACGAACGCGCCGGCGCGCTCGCGATCCTCGCCCGTCAGGCCCAGAGCGTCGGCGAGCTGCTGCTCGCGCGTCTTGAAGCCGCGGACGTTCTGTTCGAGCTTGCGGAAGACGAAGAAGCTGCCGAAGGCCAGTTCGTCGGCGCTCCCGACCAGCGGATCCGGCACGAGCGCGGTACTCAGCGGGAACGTCGGATCCCACTGGGCGATGCCCTCGTCGCGCGATTCCTTCTCGATGTCTTCGAGCAGCATCAGCGGCTGGCTGCGACCGTCGATGTAGCCGAAGTGCTCGAGGCCGTTGCCGGCCGTATTGCGGATCGCCACGCCCGTCTGCGTATGCAGCACGGTGCCGTCCGCGTCACCGACGAGCAGCCGGATCGATGCTGCCGCCGCCGAGCCACGGGCCACGTCGTCGTCGGCGACGAGGACCATGGCGTGCACGTTCTGCTGAAACGGCGTCTCCCACGCGGTGCTCGGCGGATCACCGAGCGCGCCCTGGCCGGCCTTCATTCCGGCGTCGAAGGCCGTGTTCCCAGGCGCCGCTGTGAATGTCAGCCCCAACTGCTGATAGCCCTCGGCGCTGAGGAACGCCGCACAGAACGTGCCTCCGTCCTTGCCCGACGTCAAGAACGCTTCGGTGCCGAGCAACTGCTTGTAGGCGTCGGTGATGAAGCCGTTGCCGAGCTGGCGCAGGAGGCGGCGCGACTTCCGGTTGTCGCCGCCGAACGTGAAGAACACGTTCCACGTGTGGTCCCGACCGTGGCCCTTCAGGATGTTGCCCTGGAGGTTGCGCAGGAGCTTCTGCTCCAGGCTGTTGGCCGCTTTCCAACGGAGCGGCGCATCGAGGCGAATCGTCGGGGGGCACGGTTCGCAGTGGCCGGGCAGCTCGACCGCCGTGCGGCCCGCATCAGCGGGAGCGACCGCCATCGCCGTCGGCGCGGTCACGGGAGGAATGTTCGTCTTCTTGTCAGCCATGTGCGGGTCTCCTCGGACGTACGCGGCGCGGAGGGGTTGCTGCGCGGCGTGATGTCCAGGAAACGCGCGACTGGCGGCGTTCGTACAGGTGTCGTTGAGGATCGACTGGGTTCAGCGTTCGAGTTGCTCGAGGGCGCCGCAGGCTACGTACACCACCAGGCCACGCGCGTCGACGACGCGACAGCGCGCGCGGCCTTCCGTGTCCAGGCGAACGCGACTCCCGGCGGACAGGGTGCCCGCCGGCTCCTGGCCGCGCGCTGTGTAATAGAAGGGTTGCTCGGTGATCAGCTCGTGGGTGAACCGACGCGGGACCGGTACCTGGTTCTTCTTCGGCACGGTCGCCGCGTCGGGCAGCACGGACTTCTGCGGGCGCAGAACGCCTTTCACCAGTTCCTCGCCGCCAGGATCACACGACGAGGCTGTCGTCCGGAAGCACCTTCGGCGAGAAGATCGGCAGCGTGTGCCGATGCGCCGGCACCGCCATCAGCAGACCGCGCTCGGCGATCATCTGCAGGTTGGGCAGCGAATACGCCTCGGCCGCGCTCAGGTTCACCTTGTAGCCCAGGTCCTGCAGGCTGGCCACCGTCAGCCGGCTGAGCGGGTTGCCGGCTGCCGCGATGAAGCCGGACATCAACTCGTTCTTGAACACCGACTCGCGCCAGTGACTGTCGCGGGTGCCCTCGCCCCCGGTGTTCTCGACCGGCACGGGCGTCGGTCCCTTGCCCTTCAGCGTGCCGAACGCCTTCTTGGCCTTCGCGCCGGTGAAGGTCGGGTTCGCCGTGCCGAGGCCGGCCAGCAGACCCTTGTCCTCCCAGATGGTACCGATGCCGATCACATGCCCCATCTCGTGGGTGATGACGTCGACCAGCGTGCCGTCGGCTTCCATCTGCGCGAGATCGGCAGTGTCGAACTGCATGATGCCCTTGGCCGGCAGGAAGGCCGCGGCGCCCGCCGAGGCCGGCCGCAGGTTGGTCGGACCGGCCTGGCCCAGGATGCCGTTCGGTCCGTCGATGGGGATGCCCTTGGCCTCGATCAGGAGATCGTCGATGGGCTCGCCGCTCACCATCACCGTCGGCAAGTCGCCGATGATCACTGTCGTCCAGCGGTCCGCCGCCTTCTTGAAGGCCGCCTTCTGCGTGGCGGTCAGGCCGCCCAGGAACCGCACTTCGATCTTGTATGCCGACTGGATCGCCGTCGCCGCCGCGCTCGCCTTGACGCTCTTGTGCGCGACGTAGCGATCGATTCTCTGCTTCTGTGCTCGTTTGGCCATTGATCCGTCCTTTCACCTGACAAACGCCGCGAACGGGCGTTTGGTACGGGTGCGACCGGTCATGCGTGAAGCGGCGGCAAAAGAGCGCACTGGTACCGTTTGGCCGTCGCTGACGTTTTCAGAGCGACGGCAGGCCGCCTGCCCATTCGGAGGACCATGCCCTTCCCCAGCCGACCGCCCGCCCTGTTCCACGCTGTAGCGCTCGCCGCAGCGACACTTGCTCTCACGTCGCCCGCCGTCGCGCAGGGCGGTGCTCCACCCGCCGCGAAGCCTGAGGCGCCGCCGAACCCGCCGCCGACGATGCGCGTCGTTCGCATCGACTGCGCCGGCAAGCCATGCCGGGCAGGCAAGGAGCTGGACGTCGTCCTCGCCACGTCCGGGCGCCAATGGGAGGATGCGTCGAAACGCCAATTGAACGAACTGTCGCTCGTCATCGCCGGCGTCTCCTTCCCGGCACTCCGGGCGCGGGCCGTCGACAGCGACACGGTCAGGTTGACCTTCGTCCTCGATCAGGACTCCGACGTCGAACAGTGGAAGCTGCTGCTCGCGGGCCAGGATCGTAAGCCGACCTTCCCGGTAGCGCTGGCCATCGCCGAACCGGCGGACGCGACGCCGGTGGGCAGCGCGCCTCGTCTGCGCTTCGTCTCCAACGCCGTGAAGGCACCGTTCGAGGTGCGACCTGGAGCCCGAACCAATTTCATCTACGCGCTGCTGATTGCCTTGGTCGGCGTGCTCTTCACCCTGGGACGACGCTCCAACCTGCTGCGCGACCCCGGACCAGAACCAGGCCCAGGCTTCCGCAAGCCCTACTCCCTGGCAAGAACCCAACTGGCCGTCTGGCTCGTCGTCATCACCGGAAGCTACCTGTTCATCTGGACGATTCTGGGCACCACCAATCCGCTCAATCAGACGGCTCTCATCCTCCTCGGTCTGGCGGTGGCGACAGGAATCACCGCTGGCGCCGTAGGCACATCAGGTGCGCAACCGATCGCGGCCCTGGCGGCAGGTGGGCCAGGCGGGTTGGCCCCGGTCGTCATGGTCGCGGTCCCCGTATCGCGCAACTTCGCCATTGACCTCCTGACGGAGTCGGACGGCATCACGATCTACCGCTTGCAGATGGTCGTGTGGACGCTGGCTCTGGTCTGGGTCTTCGGCTACGCCGTGTGGCACGACTTGGCCATGCCCACCTTCGACAACACGCTGCTCGGCCTGATGGGCGTCAGCAACAGCGCGTATGTCGGCGGTAAGCTGCTGCCGACCAAGGTGTGAACCGTGCTCGACTGTCCGTCTTTCCTTGCGAGGTGAACATCATGGCGTGTGTATTGTCCCGACGGGACGACGGAGTCTTCGAAGGTGGGATTGGCAGAACAGTGACGCTCGAACTGCGCTCGCCGGGCGCCGCCGGGCTCGTCCAGATCTTCTATGCGGGCGAGGAGGATGGCGTAGCGCCGTTCGAGTTCGTCATCCGGAAGGGCAAGAACAAGCTCCTCCTGGTCGCCGTCGGGGCGGTCGACCGGCAGCGGATGCTGGTGCTCGAAACGTTTGGAGCGGGCGAATGTCCTTTGAAGCTTTTCACGTGGACCCGCACGCACTTCTTCACCACGCTGGACATCGAGGGAGTGTGACATGCGGGCCTGCCTCTGCTTAGCGATCCTCATTGCCACGGCCGCGGCCGGATCGGCAGATCAACTTCCCCTGCCGGCGACAGATGCACTCGCGCGCTTCGTCCAGAACAAGGATCGAGGGCTGAAATCCAGCGACCCGAACTCGGCGCACAGCGCCTTGATGGACGCGACCGACAGCAGCGCGTTCTCGGCCTATCTGGTGGATCTCGCTTTGGCGGAGCAGCCGGATCGCGTCGATCTCAGCGAGATACGCGGCGACCTGCAGCTCGGCTCGCTCAGCGGGCGCACCGCGTCGACGTCAGTGGTCGCCAGGCCCAGCATCAGCGAGATCTTCAGCGCCGCCATCGAATCGGGCGCCGTCGCCCGCAAGACGGACGATACGTCGGTGACCTTCAGCGCCAACGCGCTCATGGTGAAACAGTTGCTCAGCGGGGCGGTTCCGCGCGGGTGCGGCAGCCTCGACAACGAATGCGAGCACGGATCGGGGAAATGGCTGCGCGGGTTATCCGGGTCGACGACCTTCTCGATGGCGGGATCCACCGTCGTGCCTGACGGAACCGACGGCATCGCGCTTCTCGGCAACCGGAAGCTCACTGCGCTGTCGATTCGCTATGAGATGTTTGTCCGCGAACGCAACAACAAGGCGCTCGAGACGGCACTGGCGGACTTTCAGGCCGATCAGGCGGTGCAGGCCGCTGCGGCGGCTTTCGGGCCGGCTCAGATTGCGTTCGAGACCCACTTCGATTCGATCTCCGGGGATGCCTGGAGGACGACGACGGTCTCCCTTCTCGAGGCGGAAGCTGCGCGGGCAGGGGACGCCAGCGCGCTGCGGCCGCGGCTGGAGGCCGTCCTGCTCCAGCGATACCGCGAACGGCTGGCTCAGCTGGCCGCGTCGCCCGAGTTCGTGACGTTCCGCGCCGCGGCGTTCCAAAGCCAGCGTGCCTACATCGTGCTGCAGAACAAGAAGCTGGCGGAGAAGCTGTATCGCAAGGCGGCGACGATCGACTACGTCCACGAGCGGCCCACCAGCCAGCCCGAACTGCACCAGGTCCGAGTCGTCTTCTCGACGCCCCTGGGCGCGCATCCGAAGTCAGGTGAGCCCCTACGGGCACCGACAGGCGCGTTCACCATGAACGCTGGCGTGTCGATGTTCCGACCGGACCTGACCCCGACAGACGGCTGGAAAGTCCGTGACGCCCAGCTTTCGGCTGCGCTCGATTGGATGCCTATCCGGACCGGCGACTTCCGCCCGACGTACACGGTGGCCTACTACTTTCAGTACATGGTCGCCAACGGCGTGATCACTTTCGACAAGACGGCCATCACGCCGGGCGGCGCGGCCATCCCGCTGCCGAAGGAGGCCATCGAGCTGCTCGACACCAAGGGGGCGCTGCACATCGCCCAATTCCGGGCGAGTATCCCCGCCGCCAAGGGCGTGAGCTTCCCGCTGGCAGTCAGCTGGTCCAACCGCACGGAGCTGATCACGGGCAAGTCGTTCTGGCAGGGCCATGCGGGCGTCAGCTACGACCTCGGTGCCCTCAAGGGCCTCCTCTCTCGCAAGTAGCGTCCGGTTACTGGAGGACGATCGCTCGATCGGCCGCTTGCGACCTACCCCAGTTCCTCGCCGAACACGTGCGCGCGGACATCGCCAACCGGCGCGAGGCCAATCGTTGCGCGATGAGCGTTCAGCGCCGGGCCGAACAAGTCGTTGAAGCGCTGCGCGGCGCGCGCCCACAGCTCCCCGTTGCCCGGCGGTAGCGCGTCGACTGGCTGACCAGGCATGGCTGGCAAGGGCGGCGGAGCATGGTGCGGCGACGGGAAGACGTTCGGGCAGTAGCCCACGAACGTGTAGGGAATCGCGCGCTGCTCGGCCACCGAGCGCGCGGCAATCTGCAGGGCCGAGGCCGCCACGATGCGGTCGCAGCCGTCTGCGGCCGCCGCGACCGCCGTGAACTGCGCCGCGACGGAGGCCTCCGCCAGTTGCCGCCGCTGCTCCGGCGTCATCACCGGCATCGACGGTGTCGCGCTGGCGGGACGCGCCGCCGCGAAGGTTTGCAGTTTGGGACCGATCGGCGTCACGGCAAACCCGAGGCCCTCGAGCCACTCACGGAAATCGGGCGGCACGCAGAAGCGCGCCTCGTGTCCGCGCTCCCGCAGCGCCAGCGCCAAGGCCAGCAGTGGCTGGACGTCCCCCCGCGACCCGATCGTCGATAGCAGCACGCGCATCGGTCCTCCTCCGTTCGGCGAATGGTCCGGATTCTGCGGCCGACACCGGGACTTGTGGCAAGCGCAATCGGCGCGCGCTTACCTCCGAGGGAATTGAGGCGCGCCCGGTGCCCCTCGATACTGCGGGCTCGTTGTTCGATTCACTCGACAAGGAGCCCTGTAGATGACTTCGACGTACGTCGCTCACACCCCTGACACCGCTCCCGCCCCGGCCGCCGACGGCCTCCGCCAGCTCCACGCCGCCGTCGGACTCATTCCCAATCTTGCCGCTACGATGGCCGAGTCCCCTGCCCTGCTGAATGGGTTCCTCGCGCTGCGCGACCTCTACGCGCAGACCGGGTTCTCGGGCGGCGAGGTGCAAGTGCTATCGCTGACCGCGGCCTTCGAGAACGACTGCGCCTGGTGCATGGCATTCCACACCGCGATGGCGCTGAAGGAAGGCGTCGATCGTGCGGCAGTCGACGCGCTGCGCCGAGGCGAGGCACCGGCCGACCCGCGTCTGGCGGCCTTGAGCCGGTTCGCCCGGGCCATGGTCCGCAACCGAGGATCGGTCGACGCGACGGCGCAGCAGGCGTTCCTGGCCGCCGGCTACTCGCCGCGGCAGGCGCTGGACGTGGTGATGGGCCTGGCGTTCTCGCTGATGGCCAACTACGCGGCGCACCTGACGCGGCCGGCGGTCGACGAGTTCCTGAAGCCGCACGCCTGGACGCGCTGAAGGCGGGCGCGACGCGCCACGCTTACCTCGGAGGGAATTGAGCGTGCGCGCCCCGCCGCCATAATGGCGGGCATGGCGCAGGCACCCACCCAGGATCCGGCCCCGGCCGCGCTCGGGGCGCTGCTGCAATACTGGCGGCGCGCCCGCAACCTGAGCCAGCTCGCGCTGGCGCATGAGGCCAACGTCTCGCCCCGTCACGTGTCGTTCGTCGAGACGGGGCGGGCCAAACCGAGCCGCGACATGGTGCTGGTGCTGGCCGACGCGCTCGGCGTTCCGCTGCGCGAGCGCAACGCCCTCCTGCTGTCCGCCGGGTTCGCGCCGATGTTCAGGGAGTCCGCGCTCGACGATCGCGAGCTGGCGCCGGTGCGCCTCGCCATCGACGCGATCCTGAAGCAGCAGGAGCCGTACCCGGCGGTCGCGATGAACCGCGGCTGGGACATCGTCGCCACCAACGACGCGGCGTCGCGCTTCTTCGGGCTGCTGCTCGACGGGCGGACGCCGCACGGCGCCGGTAACGTCCTGCGGCTGATGTTCCACCCGGATGGCCTGCGGCCCTGCGTCGACAACTGGGAGGCCGTGGCGCAGTCGCTCGTCCGCCGGGTGCACCGGGAAGCGCTCGGCGCGACGCGCGACGACGCCGGGCTCGCCCTCCTCGCCGAAGTGCTCGACTACCCCGGTGTCCCGGCGCGGTGGCGGACACCGGACCTCGGGTCGCCGATCGTCCCGGTCGTGCCGGTCAGCTTCCGGCACGGCGAGCAGCGCTTCCACTTCTTCTCGGCGGTCACCGTGCTCGGCACGCCCCAGGACATCACCGTGCAGGAGCTGCGCGTCGAGTGCTTCTTCCCGCTCGACGACGACACCGCGGAGGCCGCCCGGCGCCTGCTCGGCTGATCAGCACGTGGTTCCAGCGAAGGGTCGCGTGCGGGCCCGACTGGTCGTCGACGCCGACGACGCGGCGCGGCTCGAGTTCCTCGATGCGGCCGACCACGTGACCGCGCGTTTTCCGACGCCCTGAGCTACTGTGGCTGTCGTGACGTCCCAACTGCCAGCTGACGATCTCTCGCGCTCGCTGACCGTCTCGAGCGTCGATGCCGCAGACGTGCGCTCGGTCGCCGTCGCCGGTGGCGCCTACACGGTCCTGCTGACTGGCGCGCAGACGGGCGGGCGGTACTCGCTGATCGACATGCTGGTCCCGCCCGGCGGGGGTCCGCCGCTGCACCGGCACGACTTCGAGGAGATGTTCGCCGTCCTCGACGGCGAGATCGAGCTGACGTTCCGCGGCGAGACGCACCGGGCCGGCAAGGGCTCGGTCGTCAACATCCCGGCCAACGCCCCGCACAAGTTCCGGAACACATCCGATCGTCCGGCGCACCTGCTGTGCCTGTGCGCGCCGCCCGGCCAGGAGGACTTCTTCCTGGCCGTGGGCGACCCGCTCGACAGCCGCGACTCGCCGCCGCCGACGCTCAGCGATGCCGAGAAGGGGGAACGCCGCGACCGGGCTCAGGCCCTCGCCGCGCAGTACCGCACCGAGCTGCTCGGTCCCTAGTGTCCCGCGTCAGAGATTCGCTGACGCGGGACACCAGTCGCGTTACTCGACACCGCGCAGCGTCGTCGTCGGATCCAGCCTGGACGCCTGGCGCGCCGGGACGTAGGCCGCAACCAGCGCCATCGCGCCGAGGACGGCGATCATGCCGGCGAACGTCGTCGGATCCGCCGGCGTGACACCGAACAACAGATCGCGCATCAGGCGCGACACCAGCCATGCCGCCGGCACGCCAAAGGCCAGGCCGGCAATGGCCAGACGCAGCGTGTCCGACAGCACGCGGCGCTGCACGTCTCCCGGTGAGGCGCCGAGCGCGAGCCGGATCCCGAACTCCTGCCGCCGTCGGCTGACGCCGTAGGCGACCACCGCGTAGACGCCGAGCGAGGCCAGGAGCAGCGCGAACACGGCGAAGCCTCCGAGGAGCATCGCGGTGAAGCGGCGCGGTGAAATGGCGCGATCGACCAGCTCGCCGAGGACGCGGAGCTGGCTGCCGCCCATGTCCGCAGCCAGCGGCGCGAGCGACGCCCGCAGCGCCGGGGCCAGTACCGCCGTTGGCTGCGACGAACGGACCACCAGGTAGAAGCCCCCATAGCTCCGCGTCTGGCGGATCGGGATGTACATCTCGAGGCCCGCGGTGGATTCGAGCGCGCGATGGCGGACATCCGCGACGACGCCGACAACGCGGCGCTCGAACTTCGAGCCGAGCCCGTCGCTCTTCAGGAACCGCCCGATGGGATCCTGCCCGGGCCAGATCGTACGGGCCAGGCTCTCGTTGACCAGCACCACCGGTTCGCTCGGCGACGCGTCGTCGCGGGTCAGGTCGCGGCCCGCGACCAGGCGCAAGCCCATCGCCTCACGATAGCCGTCGCTGACGACGCGGACAAAGCCTTCGGGATAGTGGCCGAGCTCGTAGACCTGCCCACGGCCCTGGATGGCCCAGCTGCGCGTGCCCTCGAGCGGCAGGATGTCGGTCAGGCCCGCCGCCTCGACGCCGCGGGTCGCCCGCGCCAGGCGGAGCGTCTCGTCGAAGTAGGCCGTCCGTCGGGCGGGCTCGTTGTCCGGCCAGGTCGGGTCGAAGCGCAACGCCGTGGCCTGGGTCGGCTCGAAGCCGAGGTCGACGTGCATCGCCGACTCGAGGCTGCGCACCAGCAGGCCGGCCGCGACGAGCAGCACGCACGCGAAGGTGATCTCGGCGACGACCAGTGTCGCGCGGGCCCACTGCGCGCGGCGGCCTTCGCTCGATCCGCGGGCGCCGTCGCGAAGCCGATTCTGCGGAGAGAGCGTCGGCACCTGGAGGGCGGGCGCAATGCCGATAGCCACACCGGCCACGATCGCCATCGCTGCCAGCACGCCGAGCGTTGCGAGATCGACGCGGACCGTCGAGAGCAGCGGCAGCTTGAAGGCGTCCAGCGACGTGATTGCCTTGGTCGCCACCACCGCGACGCCAAGGCCGAGCAGCGCGCCGCCCCCGCAGAGCACCAGGCTCTCGGCGATGGCTTGCGTCAGCAGCCGGATGCGGCCGGCGCCGAGCGCCACGCGCACCGCCATCTCCTGTCGCCGGCTCGCGGCGCGGGCCAGTTGCAGATTGGCGAGGTTGGCGCAGACGATCAGCATCACCACGCCGACCGCCGCAAGCAGCAGCGTCAGCGCCGTGCGCAGGTGGCCGGCCACGTGGACCGCCAGCGAGTCCACCAGCGGCCGGAGCGTGTTCCGCTGCGGGTGGGCGCGCTCGAGCGCCTTGGCCAGCACCTCCATCTCGGCCTGGGCCGCCTCGACGGTCGCGTCCGGGCGCAGGCGTCCGATCACGCCGAGCGAGTTGCCGATGCGGTTGGTGTTGTCGTTCAGCGGAAAGGGCGGGAAGACGTCGATGACGCGGCCCGGGGCGAACAGCGAGCCGAAGTCGAACGACGCCGGCAGCACGCCGACGATCGTCGACGGCAAGCCGTCGAGGATGATGGAGCGGCCGACGATGCCCGCGTCGAGGCCGTAGCGCTGCTGCCAGTAGTGATGGCTGATGAGGACCGCGCGCGGTCCGTTGCCGTCGCCCTCGGCCTGGGTGAAGCCGCGACCGACGATCGGCTCGACGCCGAGCAGCGGGAAGAAGTTGCGCGTCACCGGCACCGTGCTGACCCGTTCGGTGCCGCTCGCACTCGTGACCTTCACGTCGTCCGGCTTGGTGTAGGCGTAGTAGCCGGCCAGGTCGGCGAAGGTCCGGCTCTGCGCCTGCAGGTCGCGCAGGTGGTTGGCCTGGATGTGCCAGACAGCGACACCGTCGTCTGCGCGGTTGCCGATCCAGGCCAGGCGGCCCGCGTCGACGAGCGGCAGCGGGCGCAGCATCAGGGCGTTCACCAGGCTGTAGACCGTCGCCGTACCGCCGAGGCCGAGGCCCATGACCAGCAGCGCGAAGGTCGTGAAGCCAGCGTCCCGCCGCAGCGTGCGGACGGCCAGCCGCAGGTCGCGGACGATCACCTCGATCCACGGGACGCCGCGAACCGCACGGTGCGCCTCACGCAGCTGCGTGACGCCGTGGAACTCCATCCGCGCCGCCCGGAGCGCCGCGTCGGGTGCGAGGCCGGTGCGCTCGAGCGCCTCGGCTCGCAGCTGGATGTGCGACGCGACCTCATCGTCCAGGTCGCGATCGAGCTGGCGTCCAGTGAAGAGCGCGCGAACGCGCGCCAGCAGGCGATGCAGCGCGGCGGTCACGGCGCGACCACCTTCGGAAGCTGCAGCAGGCGATCCATCACGCCCGACACCCGCGCCCAGTTGGCCGTCTCGGCCTGCAGGTGCCGCCGGCCGGCCGCGGTCAACGCATAGAACCGGGCCCGCCGATTGTTGTCGGAGGTGCCCCACGTCGCCGACAGCCATTTCTGCTGCAGGAGGCGCACCAGGCACAGGTAGAGGGTGCCCTGGTTGACGCGCATGGCGTTCTCGGCGACCTGCTCGATGCGCAGCGCGATGCCGTAGCCGTGCATCGGCCCCATGGCGTCGAGCGTCTTCAACACCATCAGGTCGAGCGTGCCTTGCAGGATCTCGGATCGGTCGTCGCCCACCGGGGCCTCCTCTGCGGTGCATAGAGGAGTCTCATGTCTTCCTCTGCGATGTCAAGAGGAGCGGCCAGCGGGCCGCGCCATCCGTCCGACCAGCTTGCTGGCTTCCCGGAGCCACAGCACCGTGCTGGCGACCGCGACACACAGCATCCAGTCGCGGGCGCTCAGCCCGATCGTGCCAAACGCGCGCTGAAGGAGCGGCACGTAGACCACCAGGACCTGCAGGGCGAGCGACCCGGCGACGGCCCCCCAGAGCCACCCGTTCGTGAACAGGCGTGTGAAGGCACTTCGCTCGTCCGACCGCGCGTTCACCACGTTGAAGACCTGGAACAGCATCAGCGTCGTGAAGGCCATCGTCTGCCCGTAGCGCAGGTTCCCATGTCCGGCGACGAACCCGCCCGGCATCGACGCGTCGAGGACGAACAGCGTGCCCGCCGCCATGATGACGCCGACGAAGACGATGCCGCGCCACATGCGCCCGGTGATCACGCTCTCGCCCGGGGGCCGCGGCGGCTGGAGCATCAGCCCCTCGTCCGCCGGATCGAGCCCCAGCGCGAGCGCCGGCGGACCATCGGTCACCATGTTGATCCAGAGGATCTGCGTTGCCAGGAGCGGCAGCACGACGGCGCCACCGCCGGCGTCCAAGCCGATCGGCCCAGCCAGCACAACGCCCAGGAACATCGTCAGCACTTCGCCGATGTTCGACGAAAGGAGGTAGCGCAGGAACTTGCGGATGTTGGCGAAGATCGCCCGGCCCTCCTCGACCGCGGCGACGATCGAGGTGAAGTTGTCGTCGGCGAGCACCATGTCCGCCGCCTCCTTGGAGACGTCGGTGCCGGTGATGCCCATCGCGATGCCGATGTCCGCCTTCTTCAGCGCCGGCGCGTCGTTGACGCCGTCACCCGTCATCGCGACCACCGCGCCGTTCCGCCGCAGTGCGTCCACGATCCGCAGCTTGTGTTCCGGATTGACGCGCGCGTAGACCGACACCTCGGCCACGGTCCGGCGTGCGGCGTCGGGCGTCAGCGCATCCAGCTGCGCCCCGGTGAGGACCCGGCCGTCGGTGCTGATGCCCAGTTCCTGCGCGATGACGGCCGCGGTCCGCGGGTGGTCGCCGGTGATCATGAGCGGCCGGATGCCGGCCCGCCGGGCCCGCGCGACAGCCTCCCGGGCTTCCGGCCGCGGCGGATCGATGATGCCGACGAGTCCGATGAAGACGAGATCCTCCTCCACCCGCGCGTCGGGATGCGCCACGTGCTCCGCCAGGGCGTCGCCGGTGAGCCATCGGCCAGCCACGCCCAGCGTGCGCAGGGCCTCCCCGGCCAGCGCTTCGTTGGTGGCCAGGATCTCCGTCCGTCGTGCCTCCGTGAGCGGCCGGCGATCCTCGCCCACCCGTTCCCTCGAGCAGCGCGCCAGCAGGACGTCGGGCGCGCCCTTGGTGAAGACGATGCCCCGCGCCTCCTGCCCGGTGTCTCGGTGCAGGGTGCTCATCAGCTTTCGCTCCGACGAGAAAGGCACTTCGCCGACGCGCGGCAGCTGCTCGTCGAGCGTACGGCGATCAAGACCCGCCTTGCGGGCGGCCACCAGCAGCGCCCCTTCCGTCGGATCGCCGTGCACCGTCCAGCGGCCGTCGCGCTCCTGGATGGCGGCGTTGTTGGCGCGATCGGCCACCGACAGCGCTCGTTCGAGCTCGACGCGGAGTGGGCCCTCGACCGCGCCCCCGCCCTCGCACCGCACCTCGCCCGACGGCGCGTAGCCCGAGCCCTCGAAGGTGACGCGCCCGCTGGCGGTCACGACGACCCGCACCGTCATTTCGTTCCGCGTGAGGGTGCCCGTCTTGTCGGACGCAATCACGGTCGCCGAGCCCAGCGTTTCGACCGCCGCCAGGTGCCGCACGATCGCATTGCGCCGCGCCATGCGCTGCACGCCGACCGACAGCACCGCGGTGACCACGGCTGGCAGGCCCTCGGGCACCGCGGCCACGGCCAGCGCGACACCGAGGATGAGGACGTCGAAGAGGGTCGCCGCGTCGTGCACGTCCTCGAGCACGACGATCGTCACGATCATGACGACGGCGATCGCGACGACGACGGCCCCCAGCATCTTGCCGGTGCGATCGAGCTCGCGCTGGAGTGGCGTCGGCTCGTCGGTGGTCGCCTTCAGGAGCCCGGCGATGCGCCCCATCTCGGTCCGCATGCCCGTGGCGGTGACCACGACCGTGCCGTGGCCGTAGGTGGCGGTCGTGCCGCTGAAGACCATGTTGGCGCGGTCGCCCAGGGGCACGTCATCGGCGATCGGTGCCGGATCCTTGGTTACCGGCAGGCTTTCCCCGGTCAGTGCCGCTTCAGCGGTCTGCAGCGCGGCGGACTCGACGAGGCGCGCGTCCGCGGGGATCGTGTCGCCCTCTTCGATGAGCACGATGTCGCCCGCGACGATCTCGGCGGCCGGGATGCTGCGGCGCTCGCCGTTACGGATCACAGTGGCATCGGCGGCTGACATGGCCCGAAGCGCGGCGACTGCGGCCTCGGCGCGCGACTCCTGGAGGTAGCCCATGGTGGCGTTGAGCACGACCACCGCGAAGATGGCCAGGGCTTCGAAGGGCAACGCCGCGTCGCGCTCGTAGGCCCACAGCCCGGCCGAGATCGCCGTGGCGAACAGCAGGAGGACGACGAGGACGTCCTGGAATTGCGCCAGGAACCGACGCCAGGCGGGCACCGGCGGCTCGGCCTCCAGTTCGTTCCGCCCCTCGCGTTCGAGCCGAGCGCCGGCCTCCGCGTCGGTCAGCCCCTGCCGCGCGTCGCCGCCGAGCGCGAGCAGCAGGTCGTCGAGGCGCTGACGGTAAGCCGCGCTCGAATCGGGCGGTGGGCTCGTCGGGCTCGGCATGCTCCGGAATGGTAGCGTGTATGTTGGACCGACCGGCGCTGATGCCGGTCTTGTTCCGCGGTCGGGTTTCGTCCGATCGTCAGAATGGACGCCTCACATGTCCGATCCCCTCGACCACGACGCTCAACGTCGCCCCCACGCATCGTCGATGGCCGAGCCGTTCATGGAATTCGACGTGGCCGCAGAGGTCCATCGACTGAAGGCTGAAACGACGTGGACCACCGGCCACAACGCCAGGACGCTGATCAAGTACGACGATCTCCGGGTCGTGCTGATGGTCCTGGCGGCAGCTGCGCGCGTGCCTGAACACAAGGCCGACGGCCGGATATCCGTGCACGTGCTGTCCGGACACATCCAGCTGCGAGCGTCGGGACGGACGTTCGACCTTCGTGCCGGCGGTCTGCTGGCGCTCGATCGTGCGGTGCCCCATGACGTCACGGCGCTCGAGGAGAGCGCCTTCCTGCTTACCATCGCATGGCCAGGCAGGAGCTGAGCGCGTCAACCAGTCGACGCGAAGACGATCGTCATTGTTGGGAGGAGACCCGAGTCCCTGGACCCAGTCCCTGGATCGGGCGAAGGTCGCGGCACGGCGTCCGTCAGCGACGCGTTGTGCGTGCCACGGTGGGCAGTGAGGGCGACCGCCGGGAGGCGGCCGCCAAGGACTAACCCGCGCGGTTCAGCGCCGGCCTCGGAAGAAGAACCCGCCGCCGCCCAGAAGCAGTATCACGACGACGATGATCAGTAGAGTGTTGGTGTCCATGTTCGATTCCCTTGTGAGTGACCGGCCTACCGGCGCCACGGGAATCTACAGCAAATCCCGTTCCAAGACGTATCCCATTCAGGACACTCAGGCTGGGCCGGCAAAGATCGGGGAAACGGATTAGCGCAGCAGGCACCGTGTAGAAAACTGGCAACGCATGGCCACGCAGACCGTCGAGTTCCGCTTTTACACCGGCCTGAAGCGGTCGATCTTTCGCAACCCCGTCCTCCGCGGCAGCTGGGACGCCTCGGGCCGGTACGCCGACCTCTGGCAGGTGGACACGCCGATGGAGGAGGGCGTGGGCGAGGACGGCTGCCCGACGTTCCGCGTCACCGTGACCCTCGACCTCGCCGATCGGCACCACACGTTCCGCTGGGGCGTCGCCCTCGACGGGCCGCAGGGCAGCCACTTCTGGGGGATTCCGACCGAGGTGCACAGCGCGACGTCGACCGAGCGCTACCGGGAGTTCCGCCTGACTGGCGCGCCGGATCAGGTCGAGCGCTACTACCTGACGCACGGCCGTCGCCTCGGCGCCAACAAACGCCTCCGCGCCGGCGGCACCGAACCCGGTCTGCACTTCGGCATCTGGGCGCCCAACGCGCGGCAGGTCGACGTGGTCTTCGGCGACGCCGCGCTCGGCTACATCACCGACGACGGCACCGGCATCGATCCCACGCAGCCGGTCATCGCGCTCACCGGGCCGTCCGCCGACGGTGTCTGGGAGGGCATCGCCGCTGCCAGCTTCGACGCGTTCAAGAGCCGGCCCTACATGTATCGCCTCGTCAACGCGGAGGGCGAGACGGTCTATCGCAGCGACATCTTCTCGCGCCACCAGATCGGCAAAGGCACCATCGATCCCGCCCGCGACGCCTGGCCCGGCACGCCCGACACCCTCGACGGCACGGTGAGCTGCAGCGTGGTCATCGATCCCGACGTGGTGCGGCGCACGTTCCTGCCGCCGCCACCGGGGGCGCCGCCAGACATGATCGCCGCCGAGGAGTTCTGGGCCAGCGAGCACACGCCCGGGCTCCCCGTCCCGACCGAGGTCGAGGATCTCGTGATCTACGAGCTGCACGTCGGCTCGCTCGGCTTCGGCAAGGCCGGGCCCGGCAACCTCCTCGACGCGCTCGGCTTCCTCGATCACCTCGTCGACCTGGGCGTCACCGCCGTGGAGCTGCTGCCGATGGCCGAGTTCTCGGGCAACGCCGCCTGGGGCTACGGCGACACGCACCACTTCTGCATCGAGTCGAGCGCCGGCGGGCGCGACCAGTACCGCCACTTCGTCCGCGAGTGCCACCGCCGCGGCATCGCCGTGATTCAGGACGTCGTCTACAACCACTACGACTTCCGCGCCACGCGGGCCCAGTGGCAGTACGACTCGACCGCGCCCGAGCACAACATCTACTACTGGTATGAAGGCCGCGCCTCTGACTACGCCAACGCGACGCTCGGCTACTTGAAGAACGGATCGAGTGGCGCCACGCCGCGCTTCTGGGAAGAGATCGTCCGCCACCAGTTCGTCAGCAGCGCCGCGTTCCTGATCGAGGAGATGCACGTCGACGGCCTGCGCGTCGACCTCACCCAGGCCATCCATCGCGACAACGCGCTCGAGGCCGACGGGCGCACCATCGGCGACGCCAACCAGTTCGGCCAGAAGCTGCTGCGCGAGTGGAGCCGCACGCTGCACATGATTCGGCCGAGCGCCATGCTGATCGCCGAGGACCACACCGGCTGGGACGGCGTCACCAAGGTGCCGGCCCAGGGCGGGCTCGGCTTCGACGCGACGTGGGACGCCGCGTTCTATCACAGCCTGATCGGCGATTCGGACATGGCCGGCGCGCGGCCACGCGTCCTCAAGCACGCCGGCTTCGGCGGCAACGAGCCGCTCGGGATGGACGGGCTGTCCGGGGCGCTCTACGCCACCCAGTACGACCGCGTCGTCTTCCACGAGTCGCACGATGAAGCCGGCAACGCCACAGGCACGGCCCGCACCATCGCAGTGGCCGTCAACGAACGGGCGCTGGTCGGCGCCACGCGCACCTGGGCCGAAGCCCGCGCCCGCGTCTGCGCTGGCCTGTCGCTGCTCTCAGCCGGCACGCCGATGTTCTTCATGGGCGAGGAGGTCGGGGCCCAGAAGCGCTACACCTACGAAGGCTTTCTCGCCGGCCGCGAAGACATCCTCGCCGAGCGCGCCGGGAGCGGCGCCGCGATGTTCCGCTTCTACCAGGAGCTGATCACGCTGACGCGCCGCGTCCGGGCCATCCGCAGCCAGAACATCGACATCCTGCACCAGTCGAACGCCAACCGCGTGATCGCCTTCAAGCGATGGCTCGACAATGACGAGATCATCGTCGTCGCCAGCTTCAACAACACGGCGTTCGCCGATGGCTACGTGGTCGAGAAGGACCTGACCGGGATCCCTGACGCCGGCTGGAAGGAGCTGTTCAACAGCGACAGCGCCGGCTACGGCGGGCAGAACGTCGGCAACCTCGGCGCGGTGGTCAGCAGCCACGGCGGACGCCTGAATGTCGTGGTTCCGTCAGCGGGGTTCGTGGTGTTCGCCCGGCAGTGAGTGTCGCCCATGCTACTCGACCTGCTTGGTCCGACGGCGCTGGCCGCCCTGGGGTGCTGCTCTGGGTGAGGCGTGGCGTGGGTGGCGGAAGCGCGTCGCGATGCGGCGTTGGCCCACGGCCCCTGCCTCGATTCGCGGCTATCGCACGCGCGTTCTCTCGCCGCAGCATCAAGATCGACGTCGAGGTCAGCTACCACCATGAGGGGCGTGACCACACCGTGTGGTGCGTGTCACCCACGGGCAGCGGCTACGGGCGAGGCACCGTGCAGGCCGAGCGGCAAGTGGCGACGACCTTCCCGGTGAGCTCCACCCACCCCTGTCTACGTGTACCCACCGCGTGCCGCCGAGGCTTCCTCCCCGCGCCCGCGCTGACGCGCCAGTGCCCCAATGCTGTACGGAATGGACGGCCCCGGCGTTATCCCTGGTCATGGCCAAGCAGCGCGCGGGTAAGAAGCCTAAGGGCTCCACGGCGGCAGCCGGCCGTCGCTCCCGAACAGCGGCCTCACCACGGCGCCTTCGCACGACCAACGAGTTGGCGCCCCTCCGCAGGGCTCGCCTGTCGCCCACCAAGGCCACGGCTCGTGCGGCGACAGCTGCCGCCGTCGCGCCGGACACCGTAGGCGTCACGTTCAAGCTGCGTAACGTCCAAGGCGATCTCGTGCGCGATCCCCTCGGCATCTTCACGTTCAAGCGGCTGAGCGGCGGGCACCAGGTCGCCGAGCAGGGCCGCGTCGAGCTTCGGGGCGCGGCTGTCCGCTTCGCGATTGCCGCCGACCGCGACTCGACGCTGTGCGAATTGGACCTGCAGCGCTACCGGTTCGCACGCTCACCGGTGTTCATGACGGCCACAGGCTCGTCGCACGCGTTCGACGGCTCGCTGCTGCGGGAGCCGGACGAGTGGCGTCCCAGGTTCACGCCCTGGGCCTCCCTGTCCGACCTGTTCGAGCGCCTGCGAGAGGTTCTCCGCGGGTCGGAGGACATCGCGCTTCTCGATACCGACCGCACCCTCCCGTCCTTCGCCGACGCCGCCTACGACGCGGTAGCCGACCTCAAGGCCGACAGGAAGGCCGTCCTCGCCAAGACCGCGCTTCTGAACATCTACTACCGGCTGCGGACCGCCGGCCCGCCGATCGCCGGCGCCGAGCCATGGTTCTCGTTCGTCCAGAAGGTCATCGCCATCGACAAAGAGCGCGTTCTAGCCTACGTGGAGCCAGAGATGGCCCGGGTGGTGCGGGAGGTGCTCGACAGCATCGAGCACTTCAAGGACGACTTCGAACCCGCAGACTCCAGCCTCCACCGCAAGAACGTGCCGGCCGCGCTGCAACCGCGGATCCGGAAGATGTTCAGCATCAAGTCGAGCCACGACCAGGGCAATTACCAGCTCACGATCATCGAGCTGGGCGGGCCAGACGCAGTGCTCCTCGATGCCGACATCGACGAAAGCGGCACGTTCTGGGGCCATGCCCGCGATCTGTTCAAGCACGTCGTCACCGGCGGGACGCACCCCGTGGACATCCACGAGATCCTCGTGCGCCAAGAGCGCACCACGCCCGGATTCGACCTCGGCTACGCCCTGATCTGACGTCAAGGAGCTCCCATGCCTCGCTTCGGCGTGCGGATCTCGTGGCTGGCCCGACGTTCTCGACCTTCCCCCTGCCAAAATACCACCGCGGCATGCTCATCGTGGAGGTGCGCAACGACTTGGCTCGGGCGCAAGTGCTCACGCGCGCGATGAGCTCGTTCTCTGTACCGGGGGGCACGGCTGCGGCAGCAGCCTTCGCTGGTCGAGCTCGAGCGCGACGCCGACATCGACGAGCTGCACAAATCACTCGCAGCCGACCCCTACGTCGAGTTCGCATCGCGCGTGCCCGTACGCTATCTGCTGGCGCGCCCCGCCGCGCGCCGGCCGGCGACGCCACCGCCGGCCTCCACGATGTGGAACCTCAAGGCCATCGAGTGGCCCGAAGCCCGGCGCGACCGCGGGTTCGTCGACGCGGATGCCGTCAAGGTGGCGGTCCTCGACACCGGCCTGCAGGTGTAGCCGGCGCCGCGGCTCGCCATTCGTGGGACGACGGGTTCCAGTACGTCGTGGATCCCATCATGTACCTGCGCGCGCTCGCCGACTGCATCGACGAGGACATCGACGTGGTCAACCTGAGCATCGGTGGACCAGCCGCACCCGACGCGCAGGAGTCGGCCCTCTTCGAGAAGCTGACCCGCAAGGGCAGCGTGGTGGTAGCGGCCATGGGCAACGAGCGCGAGCAGGGCAGCCCGACGTCCTATCCCGCCGCCATTCCGGGCGTGCTCGCATGGGCGGGAAGCCCTTCCACCCCGATTACGGCTTCGGCCGCCTCAACTTGCGGCGTCTATTGGCCTAGTGCTACTTTGGCTATGTGAAGTCGCTGTCTTTCAGCTTCCGGCCGGGCGTCCCGACTGAAGCGCGCGAGCGCACGCTGGAACAGGTGCGGTCGTGGGAGGGCGTGACGGCCGCCGGCCCGTTGAAGCGTGACAGCCGTGACCCCGACATCGCGCGGATGGCCTACGCCCGCATGGACGACGACGTCGACGTCCGCGCCATGCTGGACCGCCTGGCCGCCCTGATCGAAGTCGAGCGGCCGGACGTTCACGCCGAGCGCCGTCTCGTCATCGGCTGACCATAGCTGGACGCACCCTGGGCCGAACCTGCGTCTGCGTCCCGTTTGCCGATCGCTACCGGCCCCGAGCCGCTTCGCCCGCGCTGTAGGCCGCAACCACGGGAGGCGCGCCCGCGAATTCGACCGCGTGCCACCGCCGCGGCATCGCCGTGATTCAGGACGTCGTTTACAACCACTACGACTTCCGCAATGACGAGATCATCGTCGTCGCCAGCTTCAACAACACGGCGTTCGCCGATGGCTATGTGATCGAGAAGGACCTGACCGGCATCCCTGACGCCGGCTGGAAGGAGCTGTTCAACAGCGACAGCGCCAGCTACGGCGGGCAGAACGTCGGCAACCTCGGCGCGGTGGTCAGCAGCCACGGCGGACGCCTGAATGTCGTGGTTCCGGCAGCGGGGTTCGTGGTGTTCGCCAGGCAGTGAGTGGCTTGGGGAGGAAGCGGCGGCGGCATGAACGCCTTTACGCTTCCTCCCCAAGCCTCCGTCAGATATTGCTCGGGCGTAGACCGGCGCGGTTCAGCGACGGCCGCGGTAGAAGAACCCGCCACCGCCGAGGAGCAGCACCAGGACGATGATGATCAGCAGAGTGTTCGTGCTCATGTTCGACTCCCGTGTGGGCGACCGGCCTACCCGGCGCGGGGTGAGTCTGCCATGGATTCGGGTTCACGGCTAGTTGGCGGCCTTCTCCTGAATCGAGGCGAGGTGCTCGACGAGGGCTTTGATCTTCGCCGTCACCGACTCGACGTCGCTCGCGCTCGTCGTCTTCGAAAAAGCATCGCCCCAGATGGGCATCTGCGAGTCGCCGTGCGTCTTCACGATCTCGCGGCCGTCGATGACCTGATGGACCCGTTCCGAGGGGAACACGCCGTTGTTCCGTTTGGCGATCTGGGCGAGGTTCGCCGGAGGCACCTTCAGGAACGCCGCGACCGGGCCATCGCCGGTCGCCGTCGGCCCGTGACAGCTCGCACAGTAGGTCCGGTAGAGCGAGTCGCCCGACTCGGTCCGCGACGCCGTCTGCGCGCTCGCCGCGCCGGCCTGCGCCAGCATGCACAGGCTGCCGGCGATCGCGATGGCGATGACGCTCGATTGGGTTCTGTTCATGGCGCAGCTCCTCTGGCGCAGACGGTCGTGCGCCCGCCGAGCCGGGACATTGGACTGCGGCGCCGGTGAGCGTAGCCTCGCTGGCGCATCGGCGATGTCCCCCATTGAACAGGGGTCCTGCTCGCGACGACGTTCTACGGAGTCCCAGCCAACCGGCGGTACAACAGGTAGGTGAATCGGCCCTGCAACCAGGCTTCGCCTGCGGCATCGTCATGCTTGGGGCTGATGGCTTCCTCGTGCACGTGCGCGTAGTGCCCGCCCAGGCGGGCCACTTCTACGATCAGGCGCTCCGTCGTGCTGGCCATGAGCTGCCGGTAGCACTCGTCCCATAGCTCGTCACGATGCGCCAGCGTCCCGGCGACTCGATGGCTGCTCGCCTCGACGGTGTGTTCCGCCATGAACTCGGCGTCGAGTGGCGGCAGCTCGCGATGCCAATAGACGATCGCTTCCTGGTCGTGTGTGGTGGTCATATGCAACTCCGTGACAGCACGTTTGAGCGAGGAGCCCAACTCGCGCTTCCCTATGTCGGACGTGGGGGTGGCTGGATGGTAGTGCATCCCGCCGGTCGCAGGGGATGTGACGGAGACGCTCTGGCTGTAGCGAACGGGCACCGCTACAATGGTGATGGTCGGCACTGTCGCCGATCGCGGGAGGGTCTCACGTGTCCGATCCCCTGGCCTCGACCACCCTGAGCTACGCGGCGTATGCGGAGATCCCCGCCGACGGACAGCGCTGGGAGTTCCTCGACGGCGAGGTGTTCGTGACGCCCGCACCCTCCCCCGCTCACCAGTTCGCGGTCCTGCGGCTGGGCCGCTTCCTCGAAGACAACCTGGCGGCTTTCGGCGACGACGCGATCGCGTTCGTCTCGCCGATCGATGTCATTTTGAACGCCGCCGAGATCGTCCAACCGGACGCCGTCGTGGCGCATCGCAGCCAGGTGTCCAGTCGCGGCATCGAAGGCGCGCCGACGCTGCTGGTCGAGGTCGTGTCACCAACCCGGCCAAGTCTCGACCGCGAGATAAAGGCGCGACGGTATGCCGCGAATGGCGTCGCTCACTTCTGGCTGGTCGACCCGGTCGCCCGGACCATGGAGTGCTTCGAGCTGGGCGAGGGGCGCTATGCGCTGACGGCGGCGGTCAGCGGGCAGGAAAGGGTCGCACTCGCGCACCCGCCAGGTCTTTCACTCGATCTCGCTCGCCTCTGGATGCCCTGAAAGGTGCGCTACTCCACCAGGCTGGAGATCGGCACCAGACTAGGCGGAGAGGAAGTCGACGGGGCTGACGGTCCACTCGGGGAAGCGTCGCCGCATCCGCGGGTCGTACGTGACGACGCGTGTCGCCTTCGCGGCGGCCAGCGCCACGAACAGCGTGTCGTAGACCGGATGATTGCGATCCACGGACAGCATCAGCGCGTGGTGCCAGAGAGCCGTTGACGCCGTCGCTTCGTCGATCAGACCGGCGGCGGCGTCGAGCATGTCCAAAGCGTCGCTCGCGTCGACATGACCGGCACGAACACCCTGCCAGGCGACATTGGCGAGTTCGGCATGCAGAATGTCCGGCACCTCCACCCGGTCGACCCGGGCCAAGACAGCGGACGCTTCCTCCCGGAACTGCGGCACCCCCAAGAGGGAATACGCAAACACCATGGTATCGACGACCATGGCGTCAGCCCCGTTCGCGTCCAACGTCGATCCAGGCCTTCACGGCCCGAGCCGAAGGGCCACGCGGCTTCCAGCGGGCCGCGATGCCTTGCAGGATGTCCGCGCGCGAGCGGAACTGCTGCTGGAGGGTCTGACGGGCCTCCTCCTCCATCGACACGCCGCGACTC
>JBDSLU010000491.1:0-13837 GCA_039916225.1 Vicinamibacteraceae bacterium | reverse complement strand
GCGGCCAGATAGCGGCGTTCTATCGCACGCTGATCGAGCAGGCGGAAGCCGTGCCGGGCGTCGAATCGCTGTCCGTGTCCACCGGGATCCCGGTCGCTGGAGGTTTCTTCGGGACAGGCTGGACCATCGAGGGCCGGCCGGCTGACCGCGCGCGGGGCGGCGGGCCGGTCAACATGGTCACGCCCACCTACTACGATACGTTCGGCATCGCGATGGTCGCCGGTCGGACCTTCGACGACCGCGATCGCGCCGGCGGCACACCGGTCGCGATCGTCAACGAGGCGTTCGTGAAGCAGTACCTGCCGGACGTGGACCCGATCGGCCAGCGCGTCGTTTTCCCGCCGTTCAGCGTCGAGCCTGTCCGGGCGGTCGTCGACGCAAACGCCCGCAACGTTGCGCCCGCACCCGTGGCCTGGCAGATCGTCGGGGTGCATCGGGACGTCGCCAACTGGGGGCCCGGCCGGGCGGCGCGGCCCGAGGTCACCGTGCCTTTCTGGCAGCTGCCCTGGCCGCGCGCCACCCTCGCGATCCGTACCAGCGGCCCGGCGTCGTCTGTCGTGAAGAGCCTGGGCGACGTCGTGCACCGACTCGATCCGAACCTGCCCTTGTCGGATGTGAGCACCATCGAGCAGACCCTCGCCGAGTCGACCGCGTCCGATCGCTTCTACACGGTGTTCTTCGCCGCCTTCGCCGCGGTGGCGCTCGTGCTCGCCGGCATCGGCGTCTACGGCGTGATGTCCTTCGCGGTGGCGCAGCGCACGCACGAGATCGGCCTGCGGATGGCGCTGGGCGCGCAACGCGGGCAGGTGCTCGGCCAGATTCTGCGTGAAGGCCTGTCGACGGCGCTCATCGGCATCGCGTTCGGCAGCGCCGGCGCCGTCCTCATCGGCCGGGCCCTCGAAGGCGCAGTCTTCGGCGTCGACGCGACCAACCCGCTGACGTTCAGCGTGGTGGCTGCGATGCTGCTGACCGCGGCGCTGATCGCGTGCATCGTCCCGGCGCGCCGCGCGGCGAGCGTCGATCCGATGATCGCGCTGCGCCAGGACTAGCAGCTCGTGGTGCCGTCTACGTGCCGGCCAACGCCGTCGGGAACACCGCGTTACGCCGGAATCTTCAGCAGGCGGTGGGCGTTGCCCCACACGATCTTGGCGAACACCTCGGGCGGCAGCGATTTCTTCAGTACGCCCAGCGTCTCGCGCGCCACGCACTTGCCGACCATTCGCGCCGCGGCCGGATTGTTGCCCTGGCTGACGCCGCCGCCGTGGCCGTCGGCGCAGGCGCAGTCGCTGCCGAACATCAGCTTGTCCTGGTGGCGCTTCAGGAAGTCGGCGGTGAAGGTGGCGTCGCGCGACATCGCGTTGTTGCCGGAGTTCGCCGACAGATCGCCGAACAGGTTGGCGTGATCGCCGAGCCACGTGTCGGTCACCCCGCCGCGCGCGATCGGCCCGCTCGGGTACGAAGTCTCGTTGCGGTAGTCGGCGCTCACGTTGGCCCAGAATGCATCGGCGTGGCCGATGAACGTGGTCTTGGGGAACGCCTTCAGCACCGTGGCGAAGGTCTTGGCATAGCCCGTCGCCCACGTGCCTTCGCCGGCGACGTGATCGACTTCCTGGAAGTGGATCAGAATCGGCACGCGCAGGTCCGCCGCCAGCGCGTAGATGCGTTTGTATTCCGGCCCGTCGGCGGCGGCGTGGAACTTCATTTCGCCGAACCCCTGCGCGCCGGCCTTGACGGCCTGCGTCAGCGCCTGCTCGGCGTCGGGTTGGGCGACGTCGTGGCTGTGGAACCAGATGAAGCGATTGGGGGCGGCGGCCTGATGCGCCTTGACGCGATCCAGCGCGTTGGCGCCCCGCGTCAGCAGGTTGGCCTTGGTCACGCCGGCTCCGTCGAGGTGGGCGATGCTGCCCGCCGCCTCCGCCTTCGGGTGGTAGTGGAGATCGAAGACCGGTGAGCCCCACTCGTTGGTGGGCGCCTGGGCGCCGAGCGCCGGCAGGGCCGGCAGGACCACGCCGGCGGCGACGGTCCCGAGAAAGCGCCGGCGGTTCATGGCTTGGCCGCGCCCTTCTTGGCGGCGGTGCCGGTCATCACGTAGGCGCCGTTGGCGAAGTCGATGTGGGCGTCGACCTTGTCGGCGCCGGGCGTCAGCGAAATCACCCCGTCGATCGGGTTGCCCTGGTAGTTGAAGGAGTAGCGCATCCGGAAGGTCTTCTCGGCCATCCACGCCTCGGGGATGAACTCCTTGGCCACCTCGGCGGAGGAAATCTCGCCGACGACCTTCTCGCCGTCGACCTTGATCGTCAGATCGAAGGCGGCGGCGCGATCCGGCCCCTGCATGGTCAGCGTCCAGTCGCCGAGGAACGGGGCGGCTTCGGCCGCCGTGGCCGGCACGTTGGCGCTCGGGGCCTGGGCGGAGACGGTGGCCGGCGCGGCCAGAACGGCAGACGCGATCAGGCCGGCAATCGCCAAGGTGTAAGCCGCAACAACTCGATTCATCGGAAACCCTCCAGGACCGCGACCCACGTCGCCAGGTCGGATGCTACGCCGCGGCATCTGCTGCGGCAAGTGCGAGCCGTGACTGGCGACGGCGCGGTGCGTGGTATAAGAAAAGTTCGATGACACAACTTTCGCGACGCGAGTTCGCGGCCCTGGCCGCGGGCGCCGCGGTTTCCCCGCTGGCCATCGGCCTGTCGCCGGCCCAGGCAGCATCGATCACCGCGCAGGAGCTGATCGATCGCATCAGGGCGCAGATCGGCGTGGCCTGGAAGCCCGAGACGGTCGATGGCGTGAAGGCCGGCGAGCCGACCACGGTCGTGACCGGCATCGTGACCACCGCGCTGGCCAGCCTGTCCGTGCTCCAGCAGGCCGTCAAGGCCGGCGCCAACGTGGTGATTGCCAGCCAGCCGGTGTTCTACGCCAAGGCCGACGCCCGGACGCCGCCGGCGCGACGCGGTCCGGGCGGCCCCGCCGGGCCAGGTGGTTCTCCTCCGGCCGGCGCGTCCCAAGCTCCGGCGGCCGCCGCCGCGCCCGCCGAGCCGCCGCCCGCCGATGCCGTTTTCACCGCCAAGAACGCGTTCATCGATCAGCACAAGCTGGTGGTGATCCGCCTGAGCGATCACTGGCGGCTGCGCGAACCGGATCCGCTCGCCCAGGGTCTGGGCGCGGCGATGGGCTGGACGTCGCTCCAGGTCGCCGGCAACCCGCGCCGCTACGACGTGCCGGCGCTGACCGTCGCGGCGCTGGTCGCGGCCCTCGAGAAGAAGCTCGGCGCGAACGGCGGCCTGCGCGTCGTCGGCGATCCGAAGACCAACGTGCGGCGCATCGGCATCCTCCCCGGCTCGACGGCGATCCAGGCGTCGCTGGAGCTGCTGCCTTCGGTCGACGCCATCGTCGGCGGCGAAGTGCGCGAGTGGGAATCGGTCGAATACGCCCGCGACGTGGTCGCCGCCGGCGGCAAGAAGGCGTTGATCCTGGTCGGCCGGATCGTGTCCGAGGAGCCGGGCATGCGCGTCTGCGCCGACTGGCTGAAGACGATCGCGCCGGGCTTGCCGGTGCGGCACATCGCCGCCGGCGACCCCTACTGGAGACCAGCGTGAAGGCCGGAGAGATCGTCGATCGCATCAAGCAGCAACTCGGCGTGCCGTGGCGCGACGCCACCTACCGCGACACGTTCAAGTCCGGCGGGCCCGAGACGGAGGTCACCGGCATCGCCACGACGTGCTTCGTCACCCTCGACGTGATCAAGCGGGCCAGCGCCGCCGGGCTCAACCTGATCATTCCGCACGAGGACACGTTCTGGAATGACCGGGACGACTCGGCGATCGTCGAGCGTGATCCGCTCTACCAGGAGAAGCGCGCGCTGCTCACGGCGAAGAACATCGCGGTGTTCCGCATCCACGATCACATGCACGCGCAGCGGCCGGACTTCACCTACGTCGGCTCGGCGCGGGCCGTCGGGCTCGACCCCAAGCACGAGGATCCGCCGGGCTCGCACCGCTTCGTGATCCCCGAGACCACGCTGGCGGCGCTCGCGGCGGACGTGAAGAAGCGCACCGGCGCCCGCGCGCTGCGGGTCGTCGGCGATCCGAAAGCCAAGGTGAGCCGCATCCGTCTCGGCGTCGGCTATGCCTCGCCGCCGATCGACGCTCCCGACGTCGACGTGCTGATCAGCGGCGAGCAGCAGGAAAGCGACGGCACCTTCGACAGCCAGCCGTATGCGCTCGACGCGGCCACGCTGGGCATCGTCAAGGGCCTCATCCTGCTCGGCCACACCGTCTCGGAAGAAGCCGGGATGCTGGAGATGGCCCAGTGGATCAAGAGTTTCGTGCCCGAGGTCTCGGTCCAGTTGATCAAGGCCGAAGAGCCGATGTGGGGCCCGGCGCCGCGCTGAGCGGCCCGGGCTGAGCGGTCCCGGGCGACGCCGCAGCAGTCTTCGACCGTTGCGGCTTCCGATCAGCGGCCGATCATCTTCATGAGGTGCTCGGGGTAGCGGGCGCCCTGCACCGGGATGTCGGCGAGGGTGCGCCCGATCTCGGCGAGATCCTCCGCTGACAGATGGACCGTGGCGCCGCCGAGGTTTTCTTCCAGCCGGTCCAGCCGCTTGGTGCCGGGGATCGGGACGATCCACGATTTCTGCGCCAGCAGCCACGCCAAGGCGATCTGCGCCGGCGTCGCCTGCTTACGGCTGGCGATCTCGCCGAGGCGATCGACCAGCGCCTGGTTGGCCTGTCTTGCTTCCGGGGTGAATCGCGGCAGCGTGCTGCGGAAATCGGTCTTGTCGAGCGTCGTGCCGGCGCCCATCTTGCCGGTCAGGAAGCCCTTGCCGAGCGGGCTGAACGGCACGAAGCCGATGCCGAGCGCTTCGAGCGTCGGGATGATCTCGGCCTCGGGATCGCGCGTCCACAACGAATACTCGCTCTGCAGCGCGGCAACCGGCTGCACGGCGTGGGCCCGGCGGATCGTGTTCGCTCCGGCCTCGGACAGGCCGAAGTGGCGGACCTTGCCGGCCTGGATCAGTTCCTTCACCGCGCCGGCCACGTCCTCGATCGGCACGTCGGGATCGACGCGGTGCTGGTAGAAGAGATCGATGACGTCGGTCTTCAGCCTCGTCAACGACGCGTCGGCGACGGCCTTGATGTTCTCCGGCCGGCTGTCGAGCCCCTGTGGTGGTCCGGTCGCCCCAGGCTGGAACTTGAACCCGAACTTGGTGGCGATGACCACGTCGGCGCGGAACGGCGCCAGGGCCTCGCCGACGATCTCCTCGTTGGTGAAGGGCCCGTAGACCTCGGCCGTGTCGAAGAACGTCACGCCGCGCTCGACGGCGGCGCGAATCAGGGCGACGGCGTCCTGCCGGTCCACCGCCGTGCCGTAGCCGAAGTTCAAGCCCATGCAGCCGAATCCCAGGGCCGAGACCTCGAGTCCGCTCGCTCCGAGTGTGCGCTTCTCCACTGCCTCTCCTCCGGGGCGATGCTCGTGCCCCGTCACCTCACGATAGCGGGTGGACGGCACGTTGAGTAGATAGCTGAATCTGCAAGGGCTCTTGAGTAGGATTCAGCAATGGCTCGCGCCGACCTGAACGTCCTGGCCGCATTCCTCACCGTCGCCGAGGAACGCAGCTTCACTCGCGCCGCCCGCCAGCTGGGCGTGTCGCCGTCAGCGGTCAGCCACGCGATTCGTGGCCTGGAAGAGCGGATGGGCGTCCGCCTGCTGGCGCGGACGACCCGGAGCGTCGCGCCGACCGGCGCCGGCGAGCAGCTGCTGACGCGGCTGCGCCCGGCCCTCGCCGACATCGACGGCGCGCTCGACACGCTGGCCGGCCTGCGCGATCGCCCGGCCGGACGCGTTCGGCTGCTGGTGCCGCGTGTCGCCGCGGCGATGGTCCTGGCGCCGAAGCTGGCCCGCTTCGCCGACCGCTTTCCCGACGTCACCCTCGACGTCACCACCGACGACAGCCTGCTCGACCTCGTCGCCGGGCGCTTCGATGCCGGCATCCACCTCGGCGAGTTCATCGCCCGCGACATGATCGCGGTCCGCGTCTCGGCCGATCAGCGGCCGGCGATCGTCGGGGCGCCGCGCTACTTCGCCTCGCATCCGAAGCCGAAGTCGCCGCGCGACCTGACCGCGCATCGCTGCATCAATGCCCGGATGGGCTCGGCCGGGGTGTATCGCTGGGAGTTCGACAAGGGCAAGCAGTCGCTGACCGTCGCCGTCGACGGCCCGCTCGACACGGACGACTATGAGCTGACCATCAAGGCGGCGATCGCCGGCGTCGGCCTGGCGTTCGCCTTCGAGGACCACGTCGCGGCGCCGCTCGCCAGCGGCAAGCTGGTGCGCGTACTCGAAGACTGGTGCCCGCCGTTCCCGGGCTTCTTCCTCTACTACCCGAGCCGCCGACAGCAGCCGGCGGCGCTCGCCGCCCTGATCGAGATGCTGCGCCTCTGACGGTTTCAGCCGAGGTTGCACCGCCGCGCATTCGGTGGTGACATCGAGACTCCGGACGAGCACACCATGACCATGACCGACGCCACCCTGATTCGCTGTCCGAGCTGCGGCGCGACCAACCGACTGCCGGCGGATCCGCTCGGGCAGGGCAAGAAGGCGGTGTGCGGGCGCTGCAAGACGCCGCTGTCGATGACGGCCGGGCCGACGACCGTCAGTGACGCGACCTTCGCCGCCGACGTCGAGCGGTCGCCCCTGCCGGTGCTGGTCGATCTGTGGGCGCCATGGTGCGGGCCCTGCCGCACGGTCGGCCCGATCGTCGACGAACTGGCCGCCGACTTCGCCGGCCGGGTCCGCGTCGTCAAGATGAACGTCGACGACAACCCGGCGACGTCAGCGCGCTTCGCCGTGCGCAGCATCCCGACGCTGCTCGTGTTCAAGGACGGCCGCGAGGTCGATCGCCTGGTCGGCGCCCAGCCGAAGGCCACCATCGCCGGACGTCTCGCCCGCGTGCTGTGAGCCGGCGCGATCGCGCGCCATGCGCTGACGATCGGCCAGCGCCGCCCGATCCAGCCACACGAAGTCGCCGAACTCGTGCGTCTGGTAGCCGCGGGCGTCGAGCTCGCGCGCCATCGCCGCCAGCACCGCGTCGCGCTGGAAGGCGCCCAGCAGCTGGTAGTGGCTGGTCCCCGGTTCGTGCGTGCCGGACAGGATCGCGTCGACCACGCGCAGACGGCTCGCCGGTCCGAGGCGGCCGGTGGCGACGCCCGCCCCGGCGCGAACGCCCCCGCCCGGCCACGCCGCGTGCTCCAGCGCGCGCACCACGGTCGTGCCGATCGCGATGACGCGACCGCGAGCCGCTCGCGCCTCGTCGATGCGGGCAGCGGTGGCGTCCGGGATGCGGTAGGGCTCGTCGAGCGGCAGCCGCGCGTCGAGCACGTCGTCGCCGGTCGACGAGATGCCGGCGGCGTGCGTCAGCGTCGCCAGCGTGGTGCCGCGCTGGTGAATCGCCTGCACCGTCGCCCAGTCGAGGATGAAGCCGGCCGAGGGCGGCTCGAAGGCGACCGGCAAATTGGCCAGCCGCGTCCAGGTCGACCACATCGGCAGCCGCTGCGGCACGTGCGCGTACTGAATCGGCCGGCCGTGCCGGGCTATCCCGCTCCAGACGTCGCCGAGCGGCCCCGAGAACGCCAGCTCGATCAGCCGCGGATGATCCAGCACCCGCTCGACGATGGCCGTCAGCGGGCCCAGGCGGAGCTCGTCGCCGGCCTGCACCGTCGGCGGCAGCGGCCGACGCTCGGTCGGCGTCCGATGATCGCCGGCGCCGAAGAGCACGGCCACGAAGCGCCGCGTGCGCCGCGCCAGCGAGCGGCGGCCGGCCAGCCTCACTTCGATGGCCGCGCCGGTGCGCGCATGCTGGCCGGCCAGACTGGCCGGCAGCGTCGCGGCGTCGTTGGCGATGACGACGTCGCCGGGTCGCAGCAGGCCCGGCAGGTCGTGTGCCGCGCGGTGGACGATTTCGCCGGCGCCGCCGACCACCAGCAGGCGCGCCGCGCCGCCCCGCGGGCCGCTGGCTGCGGTCATCGCGCCACCGCCAACCCCGCGACGCCAACACGCGAGCCCGCCGTCGCCCGGACGCGCGCATCGATCTGGTCGGCGATCTCGATCGCGGCCTGCTCCGGCCGCTTCAACGCCGAACGGTCGGCATCCGGCAGCGCGGCCGCGTGCAGCGGGGTGTCCATGTCGCCGGGATCGATCGCCACCATGTCGATGCCGAGGCCGACCAGCTCGTCGCGCCAGATGCGCGACAGGTGACGCAGCGCCGCCTTGCTGGTGCCGTAGGCGCCCCAGTTGGCATAAGGCGTCTCGGCGGCGTCGCTCGAGATGTTGACGACGAGCGGCGCCCGCGCCTCGCGCGCCGATGCGGCAAGGGCGCCGAGCAGCGCCTTGGTCAGCCGGAACGGCCCGACGACGTTCGTCGCCAGCGCCGCTTCGAGATCCTCGCAGTCGGTGTCGGCGAGCGGCACCAGCGGCACGGGCCCGAGCGACGAGGCGTTGTTGACGAGGACGTCGAGGCCACCGAGCGCGGCCGTCACCTGCAGTGCGATCGGGTAGATGTCGTCCTTGCGCGACACGTCGCCGACGATCCCGTGCGCGCCGTCGACCTCGGCGGCGACGGCGTGGACGCGGCTGGCGGTCCGCGCCACGAAGGCAACGGTGGCGCCGCGGCGGTGCAGCTCGCGGACGAGGGCGAGCCCGAGTCCGGACGTGCCGCCGGTGATGGCGATGCGGCGTCCGTGGAGATGTGAAACGGTCATGAAGCCTCCTGGCGTCGACGATGCGACGCCAGTCCAGCCTAGAAGTTCGAGTTCACTTTAAGTCAAGCTCAGGGCGTTGACGGCGCGCGCCGGCGGACCGAGAATCGCCCCGTGCCGCAGTCGCCGACTCCCACCGTGGCCCTGTTCGCAGCGGCGCTCGGGCTGGCTGGCCTGCTGTCGATGTCGTTGGCGTCGGCGCAGGTGCCGCCGCTGCGGGAGCCGGTGCACCGCGACGCGGTCGCCGCGCTCACCGCCGGCACGCTGCTGGTCGCGGCCCGTCATCTACCGGACTCGAACTTCAGCAAGACGGTGATCCTGCTCGGCGACGTCACGCGGGGTGGCGCCGTCGGCGTCGTGCTCAACCGCCGCAGCACGGTGCCCCTCGCCCGCGTCTTTCCGCAGCTCGTCCCCAACCTCGCGACGGCCAGCCTGGCCTTTCTCGGCGGACCGGTCGAGACGACCCGCACGATGGCCCTCATCCGGGCCGCGCAGGGGCCGGCGGGCACGCGACACGTCGTCGATGGCGTCCATCTGGCGACGGCGCGCGAGGCCGTGGAGGCCGCGATCACGGCCGGGACCACGGCGACCCATCTGCGTATCTATCTGGGCTACGCCGGCTGGAGCCCCGGTCAGCTCGAGGCGGAGACCGGGCAGGGCGCCTGGCACGTGCTGCCGGGCGACGCCGACGTCGTGTTCGACCCCGACCCGGCGTCCGCGTGGCAACGGCAGATCGCCCGCACCGACGTGATGCAGGCCCGACAGGTCGAGCTGTCGCCACGCCCGCGGTCGTGACCGCTGCAGGCCGCTACCGCTCGCCGATCGACGCCGCCTTCATCGCCAACGGGCCCGATGCCAGGCAACCGCCCGGTGCACCGTCGGATGACGCCTTGACGTCGGTCGATTCGACGGTGACACAGGCCGTCCCGTGATTACCGGCTGGCTTCTCCGTCGTGCCCGGTGCCACGCGATAGAAATAGGCGTAGTCGAAGGCGCCGAAGGGGGCGTCGGTGAATGGCAGCATCGCGTCGTTGACGAACAGAAACAGCTCGCCGTTTCTCGCCGCCTTGAACTCGCCGCGGAAGCGCGTCCGCGAGTCGCCGACCTGCCGCACCACGAGCGGATAGATCTGGACGTTGCCCTTGAGTACGTTCCGGCTGAGGTCGCGCTGGCGGATCTCGATCAGCGGCTGCAGGTAGTGCGCGTCGATGACCCGCTTGAGCGGCGCGGCCGCGTAGCCGAGGCCGGCCGGGAACTCGCTCGCCGACAGTCCGACCGGGCTGGTCGCCAGCGTGGCGTCGGCCCACGGCTCGACGACGTCGAAGGTGACGACGTAGCGGCTGCCCTCCCGCACCCAGCCGAAGCTCGCGCTGCACAGATCGGACGTCCGGAAGCCGTGCGCGACGCGGGTGATGTCGGCCGGCTGCACCGATGACGGCTGGCACAGCCGCGTGCCGTTCTCGAGGAACGGCAGCGTCGACTGCACATAGGCCGCGAACAGCAGTCCGAACAGCAGCACCGCGCCGAGCGGGGCGATCACGACATCCGGCAGCACGTACCACTTGAACACCTGGACGGCCCGCTGATAGCGATGGCTGGTGCGGAACCGTTCGATCCACGACGGCGCCGACGCCGCGAATTCGTCCGCGTGCAAGGCTCGCCGCCACATGCTGCGGGCGCGATCGCGCAGCGTCCGCTCCATCCGTGTCCCGAACCACAGGAGCACCAGGATGACCGCCGCCAGCATCAGGAAGTAGACGGGGTTGTCGGCGTAGACGTCGACCCACTGGCCGGCGAACGACGGCAGGACGATCGTCAGCAGCCGGATCACGCCGCCAATCCAGGTGCGGCCGTCGGCCAGGACGGGCGGCGTCGGCAGCCGCGCGACGAAGAGCGGCAGCGCCACCAGCAACAGCGTCGCCGCCAGCGTCGCGAAGTAGGTGATCCGCCGCCACCAGACACGGTTCCAGATCGCTTCCGTCGCGGCGTCGCGCGCGGCCGTCGCCTCGGGATCCTTCAGCCGATCGCGGACCGAGCGAGTGAGCATCGGCGTCGATCGGATGACCGGATCGGGCGATGCCGCCGCGCCGGCGACGGCCTCCTGGCGCGCCGCGGGTGCCGCGAAGGTGGCGTCCTCGTAGCGATGCGCGTGCGCTTTGCTCGCCGCGTCCTCCTCGCTGTCCGCCTGCGGCGCGTTCTCGCCGTCTTCCTCGGGCGGCACGACGATGAACGCCTTCGGCAGCGTGATCGGCGCGTAGCGATCGGTGCCGGTCGCGATCCGGTTGACGACGCTCTCGTGGACGCGGACCTCACGCAGCAGGCCGCGCGACACGCCCTGGTCGTCGGTGATCACCGGGTCGCGCAGGCTGAGCGTGCGATGGTCGACCGGATCGAGCCAGGCGGCGATCCGGCGCGGCTGATAGCGGTAGTAGGCGCCCAGCCCGGCGCGGCTGTCGTGGAGCGGCCCGTAGCTGCTGGCCAGGGCCAGGAAGCGGGCCTTGATGACGTCGAGGGTGCGCAGGCCGGCCTGCTCGGCCTCGGCCATCATCCAGAGCAGCGACACGTAGCTGAGGCTCTCGTCCGGGTAGCCGCCGCCGACGTCGGCGTGCATGCCGGTGAACCAGACCTGTTCCAGGCGGTCCGCGCCCACGGTGCCGGCCTCGATCTGCGCGTCCTCGTGGACCTCGTCCCACAGGAGCGGATGGAAGGCATCCCGCTCGTCGTCGATGGCGAGCGCGTGCCGGGCCCGCTGCACCTTCGCGTCCAGCTTGTAGTCCGGCATGCTGAGCGGGAAGAACCAGTTGTCGACGGCCCGGGTGATCTCGGTGATCGGGCCGCCGTAGGCGGAGACGGTGTCCCAGACGCCGATGAAGCGGATCGGGGGTTGGGCGTTGTCGTCGCGGAGGTACGGCGTGCGGTCGAGCCAGCGATCCAGCCACCCGGTGGCGGTGCGGTGGAGGCTTCTGGCCAGGTTGGTCGGCCACTGGATGCGCCGCGGGAGGAAGCTGCGGCGGAACGATCGATAGGCGCACGCACTCTTCCGGCGCAGATCGGCTTCATCCTTCGAGCAGACGAGGCCCTCGGCGGCGATCAGGGCGACGACCAGGCGCGCCGTGAAGGCCCCGCGGCTGAAGCCGAAGGCGTAGATGTCGTCCCCCGCCTCGTAGTTGCGGCAGGCATAGCGGTAGATGTCGAGGACGTTGCGCTTCAGCCCCCAGCCGAACGCCCCGCCGAGGGCCGCCAGGGGCTGGAAGGACGACGTGCCGACGCCGTCGTCGTAGTAGGAGATCTGCGGGCGCCGGTCGGCCGCCGCCGGACCGAGGTCGACGGCCTCGTACATTCGCCAGACGTTCGTCTTGAACAGCTTGGCGCTGCTGTTGCCGGTGCCGTCCGAGAAGAGAACGATCGCCTTGCTCATCACACACCTATAACGACCGGCCCGGCCTCGGGTGCACAACGCCTCGAGCCCGCGGGTCGCACGCCCGCCGTGTCAGCCGGCTCCGGCTCCGGTAAGCACGACTCCCCGGCGGAGAGTATCCGAGACAGCTTGGGGTACTGCCGCGAGTGGCGGCTACCGGCTCGCGACAGAGGGATCCCGATGAAACAGAGAGCAAGGCTCGTGGCGGTGCTGGTGGCGCTGTCGGCCACCAATATCCTGGCGGCGGACTGGCCGGCGATCTATGGCCCGAAGCGGGATGGCACGTCCGACCAGAAGGGATTGCTGCGCACCTGGCCCGCCGAGGGCCCGAAGGTGCTGTGGACCGCACCGGTCGGACCCGGCTTCGGCGGCGCGGCGATCAGCGCCGGCAAGGTCTACCTGCTCGATCGCGACGAAAAAGTTGGCGATACGCTGCGCGTCTACGATTTCGCCAGCGGCAAGCCGCTGTGGACGTACGCCTATGCGGCGCCGGGGACCTTCATGTTCACCGGCTCGCGGACCACGCCGACCGTCGATGGCGAGCATGTCTACACCAGCGGGCCGCTCGGCGATCTCCACTGCATCAACACCCGGACCCAGAAGCCGGTCTGGCGCAAGAACATCTGGAAGGAATTCGGCGGCGGCGAGCTGCCGCAGTGGGCGATCGTGCAGCACCCGCTGGTGCACGGCAACCTGCTGATCGTCGCGCCGCAGACGGCCCAGGCGGGCGTGGTCGCCTACGACAAGCTGACCGGCGAGTTGAAGTGGAAGTCGGCGGCGCTGTCCGGCCTGCCCGGTTACGTCAGCCCATCGATCGCCCGGATCGGCGGCGAGGAACACCTCGTGATGATCACCGCCAGCGCCGGGCGCGGCCGCAACGCCCGGGACGGCAGCGTCGCCGGCCTCGACCCGCGCACCGGCGGCATCCTGTGGACCTACCGGGGCTGGCAGAACCCGATCCCGGTCCCGCAGCCGGTGGACGCCGGCGAGGGCCGCCTGCTCATCACCGGCGGCTACGGCGCCGGCACGGTGATGATCAAGGTCGACAAGAAGGCCGACGGCACATACGGCGTGAGCGAGGTGTTCCGCAACGCCGACGTCGGCTCGCACACGCAGCCGCCGATCCTCCACCAGAATCACTTCTACTCGCACGACACCGTCAACGAGCGGAGCGACGGACTGGTCGCGATGGGCATGGACGGCCAGGTCAAGTGGAAGACCGACACGAAGCCGGCGTTCGTCCGCGGCGGCACGATCCTGGCGGACAACCTGCTGATCACGACCGACGGCAGCACCAAGCTCTATCTCGTCGAGCCCAACGCCACCGCGTTCAAGCCGATCGCCAGCGCCGTCATCCTCGAGGCCGGCGACAACTGGGCGCCGCTGGCGCTGGCCGACGGCAAGCTGCTGGTGCGCGGTCAGAAAGAGATGAAGTGCCTGCAGGTCGCGCCGTCGTGACAGCCGGCCGATGGTGGTGTCGCCGTCCGGCGTGCTGCTGACGCGCCGGCACTAGAGAGCTGATCACGTAAGGTTGCACCGCGATCGCAGGGTGCGACGCCGCAGAGGCGGCGCGGGTATCCCTTGCGCGCTCCAATTCCGCAAGCTGGTAGAACGCGCTCCAGCCACAGCCGGCCGCTGGTGGCGCCGGACCAAGTGCAGGTCGCGCCTT
>JBDSLU010000490.1:0-14705 GCA_039916225.1 Vicinamibacteraceae bacterium | reverse complement strand
ACATGCACGGGGGCTGCGTCCACCTGTTCGAGCGCGAGTGCTCGATCCAGCGACGGCATCAGAAGATCGTCGAGGAAACGCCGTCGCCCGCCCTGACGCCCGCCGTCCGGGCGCGGATGGGCGAGGCCGCCGTCGCGGCCGCGCGAGCCGCCGGCTACGTCAACGCCGGCACCATCGAGTTCCTGCTCGAAGGCAGCGGCGACGACGCGCGCTTCTATTTCCTCGAGATGAACACGCGCCTGCAGGTCGAGCACGCCATCACCGAAGCGGTGACCGGCGTCGATCTGGTGCACGCGCAGCTGGCTGTGGCCGCCGGCGCGCCGCTGCCGTGGACGCAGGAGGCGCTGGTCCCGCGCGGGCACGCCATCGAGGTGCGACTCTGCGCCGAGGATCCGGCGCAGGGATTCCTGCCGCAGGCCGGCCGGCTGCTCGTCTGCCGCTTCCCGCACGCGCCAGGCCTCCGCATCGACGCCGGCGTCGAGCGCGGCGACGCGATCCCCGTGCAGTACGACTCGCTCATCGCCAAGCTGGTCGCCCACGCCGCGACCCGCGACGCGGCGATCGCGCGGCTGTCCGCGGCGTTGCGCCGCACCCTCGTCTTCGGCGTGCGCACCAACGCCACCCTGCTGGCGCGGATCCTGGCGCATCCGCGCTTCGTCGCCGGCGACATCGACACCGGCTTCATCGCCGATGAGCACGATGCCCTGCTCGCCGCAGTCCCGGCCTCTGCCGCCCCGGCCGCCGCGGCCTGGATTCGAACCGCTCCCCAAGAGTCTTCGGGAGCGCTCGCGGAGAGCGCAGAATCTGCCAGCGTCGCCAGCCCCTGGGCGACGCTCCCTGGGTGGCGAGGATGAGCCCGACACCAGCGACGCTGGCCGTCACGCTCGAGGACGGGCGCGTCGAGACCTGGACGGTGGCCATCGCGGCGCGGGCGGCCGACGGGGCGTGGCGCCTCGCGCTCGTCGATCCCGCTGGCGCGACGCATCACGTCGACGCGATCGCCGACGGTGGCGACGTCTGGACAGCAATCGACGGTGTCGTTCAGGTCGTCCCGGCACCGGCGGCCGCCGGCCCGCGCCGCCGTGGCCGCGCCGCCGCGGACCACGATCTGGCGGCGCCGATGCCCGCCACCGTCACGCGCATCGTCGCGACGGTGGGCCAGCGTGTCGCTGCGGGCGACGTGCTGGTGCTCCTCGAGGCGATGAAGATGGAGTTGGCCATCCGGGCGCCGCGGGAAGGCACCGTCGCGCGCATCGCCTGTGAGGCCGGCGCGATCGTCCAGCCGGGCGTTCCCTTGGTCGAGCTTTCGTAGATCGCTATCGGGAGGCGCGGTAGACGCGGGACGGCAGCGGATGGCCGACGAGGGGCTCGATGAAGGCGGACGCGTCGATGACGCCGGGCAGCGAGACGCCGGTCTCGTAGCCGAGGCCGTCGAGGAGATAGACCAGATCCTCGGTGGCGAGATTGCCGGTTGCACCCGGCGCGAACGGGCAGCCGCCGAGCCCGCCGGCGGAGGCGTCGAAGGTGCGGACGCCGAGCGGCAGCGCGGCCATCACATTGGCGAGCGCCTGGCCGCGCGTATCGTGGAAGTGCAGCGCGACTTCGCTGATGTCGAGGCCGGCCGACAGGGTCGCCTCGACGACCGGCCGGACCTGTCCGGGATGCGCGATCCCGATCGTGTCGCTGATGGCGACTTCGTAGACGCCGAGATCGCGCAACCGGCGCGCGATCTCCCCCACCCGCCGCGGATCGACGGCGCCGTCGAACGGGCATCCGAACGCGGTCGACAGATAGCCGCGGACGCGAACCCCGGCGGCCTGCGCCTCGCGGCAGACGTCGACGAAGGCGGTGAGCGACTCCGCGATCGAGCGATTGGTGTTGCGCTGGCTGAACCCCTCGGAGGCGGCGGCGAAGATCGCGACCTCGCGGACCCCGGCCGCGAGGGCTTCGCGGAGGCCGGTGAGGTTCGGAACCAAGGCGGTGTAGCGCGTGTCGGCGCCCCGCCTCGAAGCACCCGCCTCGCCACCCGCACCTGCCGACGCCGCGCCCGCCTCACCGTCCCCCGAAGACGCCAGCGCCGCGAACACCTCGCGCGCGTCGGCCAGCTGCGGCACGCGATCCGGGCGCACGAACGACGTCACCTCGATGACCGGCAGCCCGGCCGCGGCGAGCCGCTCGACGAAGGCGACCTTGTCGGCGGCCGAGATCCGCGCCGCCTCGTTCTGCAGGCCATCGCGCGGTCCCACCTCGACGATCGTGACCCGGTTCGTCATGCCCGCGCCTCCCTCCGGTTCGTGCCCCACCCGGACCGGCTCACTCGTCGAGCGTCCGGACCGACACGTCCGGGTCGCCGTCGGCATCCAAGCGGGCTATGACTTCCATCGGGCGGCAGCACACCTGGCAATCTTCGACGTATGTCTGCGCAGTTCCGCCGCCGACGTCGAGCCAGATCGACAGCGGCTCGCCGCACGACGGACACATGACTTCCACTTCCACGCATCCAGCTTATCCCGGGCCCCACGCCGCCGGACCGGCGGCGCGTTACGGCCTCGTGACGACGCAACGCCAGGCCCGCCGGCCGTCGTAGGTCCACTGGTATCATCGCGACAATGCCCTTGGACCTGCTGGTGTTCGGCCCCCACCCCGACGACATCGAAATCGGGATGGGCGGGACGGTCGCGCTGCACGCGCGGCGCGGCGATCGCGTCGGGCTGGTCGACCTGACGCGGGGCGAACTCGGCTCGAACGGCACGCCCGACGAGCGGGTGGCCGAGGCCGCCGAAGCGAGCGCCGTCCTCGGCGCCGTCCTGCGACTCAATCTCGCGCTGCCGGATGGCTGCCTGTCGGTCGATGACGAAGCCCAGGTCGACGCCGTGGTCCGCTGTGTGCGCGCTCACCGGCCGCGCGCGATCGCCATCCCGCACTGGGAAGATCGCCACCCCGATCACGGCAACGCCAGCCGCCTGCTGCGCCAGTCGATCTTCCGCGCCGGGTTGCGCCGCGTCGTCAGCGGCGGCGAGCCGTGGCGGCCCGAGTGGATCTGCCACTACTTCATCAACGACGCCGCGACGCCGTCGTTCGTCGTCGACGTCAGCGAGGTCTACGCGATCAAGCAACAGGCGCTGGCCTGCCACCGGACCCAGTTCACGCCAGCCGGTGACGCGGCGGCGGCGACGCGCCTGACCTCGCCGCTCTTCTCGCAGCTGATCGAGAGCCGCGACGCACAGTTCGGGGCGCTCGCCGGGGTGCGTTACGCGGAGGGGTTCGTGGTGCGCGAACCGGTGGCCCGCCCGCACCTGTTCAAGTCGTTGAACGCCGAATCGTCGACGGAGCCGCGGCATGCGTGAGCGGCGCGGCGCCGCGACGCCGCCGCGCGGCCAGGGCATGCGCATCGGTATCGTCTGCTACGCGTCGGTCGGCGGGAGCGGCGTCGTCGCGACCGAGCTGGCGACCAGCCTGGCCCGGCGCGGCCACGAAGTGCACGTCCTCAGCAGCGAAATACCCTTCCGCCTGCGCGACGCGCGCGGGCCGGTCATCGTGCACGCCATCGACACGCCGGCCTATCCGCTGTTCCGCGAGCCGCAGTACGTGCTGTCGCTCTCGACCAAGATCGTCAACGTCGCCCGTGCCCACGCCCTCGACATCATCCACGCGCACTACGCGGTGCCGCACGCCGCCGGCGCCTACCTGGCCCGCCAGATCCTCGCCTCGCACGGCGCGGCGGTGCCCAAGGTGGTGACGACGCTGCACGGCACCGACATCACCCTGGTCGGCGCCGATCCGTCGTATCGCGAGACGGTCGCCTTCTGCATCGAGCAATCGGACGGCGTCACCGCCGTCTCCGAGAGCCTGCGCGACGACACCTACCGCCATCTGCGGCTGTCGTCGCCGATCGTCGTCGTGCCCAACTTCCTCGACTGCGGCCGTTACACGCCGAAGCCCGATCCGGCGCTGCGCGCCCGCGTCTGCCCGCCCGATCGCTACGACAACCTGCTGCTGCACGTCTCGAACTTCCGGCCGGTCAAACGTCTCGATGCCGTCGTCGACGTCTTCCGCCGCGTCCGCGAGAAGCGCCGTGCCAAGATCGTGCTGGTCGGCGACGGCCCGGAGCGCGGCCGCGTCGAGGCGCTGGCGCGCGAGGCCGGCATCGCCGAGCACGTCGAGATCATGGGCGAGCTGGACGATGTGCGCGGGCTGCTCTCGGTGGCCGACGTCTTCCTGCTGCCGTCGGCGCAGGAGAGCTTCGGCCTCGCCGCGCTGGAGGCGATGGCCTGCGGCCTGCCGGTCGTGGCATCGCGGGTCGGCGGCCTGCCCGAGGTCATCACCGACGGACTGACCGGTTACCTGCGCGAGCCCGACGACCACGCGGGCATGGCGGCAGCCGTGCTCGACCTGTTGGACGACCCGTCACTACGCCGGCGTGTGGCTCACCTGGCTCGGGCGTCCGTCGTGGACCGCTTCGACGAGGATCGGGTCGTGCCGATGTACGAGGCGCTCTACGAGCGGCTGACCGTCCCGGCGGCCGGTTCGCCGGCCTGACGCCGCCGCGGCTCGGCGCCGCCATCTGGCCGCCACCGCGGCCAAACCACGATACAATCGCGCGTCCGTGGCTTCCCCTCTCCCACGCGGATTCAGCTCCTGGCTCCTGCAGGACGTCCGCGATACCCAGGCCGCTTCGCATCCGCAGACCCACCAGGCCTCGTGGTGGCGCGTCATGTGTCTCACCGGCGTCGACTCCTTCTCGACGCTGGGCTACCAGCCCTCCATCGCCTTCGCCGCCGCCGGGCTGCTGTCGCCGCTCGCCACTGGCGTGCTGGTGCTGCTGACGCTGTTCGGCGCGCTGCCGGTCTACCGGGCCATCGCGCGCCTCAGCCCGAACGGTGAGGGCAGCGTCTCGCTGCTCCAGGAACTGCTGTCGCGTTGGAAGGGCAAGGCGCTGGTCCTGTGCCTGCTCGGCTTCGCCGCCACCGACTACGTGATCACCATCACGCTGTCCGCGGCCGACGCCACCGCACACATCCTCGAGAACCCGCTGGTGCCGCAGTGGATCGAGCATCCGGTGGTGGTGACGCTGATCCTGCTGGTCGCGCTGTGCGCCATCTTCCTGCGCGGCTTCAGCGAGGCCATCGGCCTTGCCGTCGTGCTCGTCATCGCCTACCTCGGGCTCAACGTGGTCGTCATCGGCTGGGGCCTGATCCACATCGTCGCGCATCCCGAATTGCTGCCGCGGTGGCGCGACATGCTGTTCCTGGAACACGGCAGCTGGTCGCGGATGGCGCTGGTCTCCGTCCTGCTCTTCCCCAAGTTGGCGCTCGGCCTGTCAGGCTTCGAGACTGGCGTGGCGGTGATGCCGCTGATCAAAGGGGATGCGAGCGACACCCGGCAGAGTCCACAGGGGCGCATCCGCGGCGCCCGCCGGCTGCTGTTCTGGGCGGCGGCGATCATGAGCGTCCTGCTGCTGGGCAGCAGTTTCGTGTCGACGCTGCTGATCCCGGCCGCCGACTTCGCGCACGGCGGGCCGGCCAACGGGCGCGCGCTGGCCTTCCTGGCCCACGAGCACTTCGGCGAGGCGTTCGGCACGCTCTACGACCTCAGCACCATCAGCATCCTGTGGTTCGCGGGCTCGTCGGCGATGGCCGGCCTGCTCAACCTCGTGCCGCGTTACCTGCCCCGGTTCGGCATGGCACCGGAGTGGACCAAGGCGATGCGGCCGCTGGTGCTGGTCTTCACCGCCATCACCTTCCTGGTGACGATCATCTTCCAGGCCGACGTCGAGGCGCAGGGCGGCGCCTACGCCACCGGCGTTCTGGTTCTTATGTCGTCGGCGGCGCTGGCCGTCACCCTGGCCGCGCACCGGACCGGCCGCTGGTGGCAGGCCTACCTGCTGATCACCCTGGTGTTCGCCTACACGACCGTGCAGAACATCCACGAGCGCCCGGAAGGCATCCGCATCGCGGCGATCTTCATCGCCTCGATCATCGTGCTGTCGCTCGTCTCGCGCGTCTTGCGCTCGACCGAGCTGCGGATCCACGGCGTCGAGCCCGACGAGGCGGCGGCGGTGTTCATCGACCAGGCGGCGACCACCGGCCAGGTGCGGGTCATCGCCAACCGGCCCGGCGTCGGCGACGTCGCCGAGTACGCCGCCAAGATCCGCGAGGCGCGTGACACCCATCAGCTGAAGCCGTGGGAGCCGGTGCTGTTCGTCGAGGTCGCCACCAGCGACGCGTCCGACTTCAGCAACGTGCTGAAAGTGCGGGGCGTCGAGATCGGACCGTTCCGCGTGCTGCGCTGCCACAGCCCGGCGGTGCCCAACGCCATCGCCGGTCTGCTGCTGCACATCCGCGATCGCACCGGCAAGGTGCCGCACGCCTACTTCGGGTGGACCGAAGGCAATCCGATCGCCTATCTGCTCAAGTTCCTCGCCTTCGGCGAGGGTGACGTGGCGCCGGTCAGCCGCGAGGTGCTGCGGCAGACGGTCAAGGACCCCGAACAGCGCCCGCGCATCCACCTTGGCTGACACCGCCCTGCCGTCCCCGGCCTCGGACCAAGCTGGCGCGCCCCACGTCCACCGCGGCTCGGCGGCGATGCCGCCGTGGCAGGTCGGCGAGCTGCCGGCGCCGCCGGTCTGGCGGAGCCAGAACTGGGCCGGCATGATTGGTCCCGGCCTGACCCTGGCCGGGGCCTCGGTGGCCGGCGGTGAGTGGCTGCTCGGGCCGCGCGTCGGCGCGCAGTTCGGCGGCGCGCTGCTGTGGATCGCGATCGTCTCGCTCGCCTGCCAGTACGTCTACAACGTCGAGGCCAGCCGCTACACGCTCTACTCCGGCGAGTCGGTGCTCACCGGCGCGTTCCGGGTGCGGCCGGGGCCGGTGCTCTGGTTCTGGATCTATCTGCTGATGGATCTCGGCGCGCTGCTGCCCTACCAGGTGGCCAGCGTCGCGACGCCGGTCGCCGCCGTCTATCTGGGCCGGATGCCGAACCCCGCCGACCCGGCGGAAGTGCAGCTCCTCCGCTACCTGACCTACGCGATGCTGACGCTCGCGCTGACGCCGCTGGTCTTCGGCGGCAAGGTCTACAACGCGCTGAAGGTGCTGATGACGACCAAGATCGTCTTCGTCTTCAGCTTCCTGATCTTCCTCGCCGTCTTCTATTCGTCCTGGGCCACCTGGGCCGACATTCTGAGCGGGCTGTTCAAGGTCGGCACGTTGCCAGCCGCGGGCGGCGGCACCACCAACCTGTTCACCTCGCTCTGGAACGGCCACTGGCCGGCGGTCGATCGCGAGGCGCTGACGACCTTCACCGCCTTCGCCGCCATCGCCGGCGTGGGCGGCCTCCAGCAGGCCTCGATCAGCAACTACACCCGCGAGCAGGGCTGGGGCATGGGCAGCCGCGTCGGCGCCATCCCGAGCCTGATCGGCGGACGGAAGATCTCGCTCTCGCACGCCGGCGTCGTCTTCCGCGTCACCAGCGACGCGCTCGGCCGGTGGCGCGGCTGGCTCCGGCACGTGAAGCGCGATCAGCTGGCGATGTGGTTCCCGGCCGCGGTGATCGGCCTGGCGCTGCCGACCATGCTCTCGATCGAGTATCTGCCCCGGGGCACGCAGGCCGACTCCTGGATCCTCGCCGGCATGACCGCCGATGGCCTGGCGGCCCGCGTCGGCGGCACCTTCGGGGCGGTCTGCTGGTACGCCATCCTGCTGTGTGGCGTGCTGGTGCTGCTGCCCAGCGCGGCGTCCGGCGCCGACGGCTTCCTGCGCCGGTGGCTGGACATCGCCTGGACCGGCCTGCCGCTCTTCCGCCGGCTCGAGCCACACCGCATCCGTCACGTCTATTTCGGATTCCTGATCATCTACTTCGTCCTCGGTCTGTTCTTCCTGTCGATCGCCCGGCCGCTGACACTGGTCGTGATCTACGGCAACATGGGCAACCTCGCCCTCGGCGTGAACTGCTTCCACACCATCCGTGTGAACCGCACACTCCTGCCACCGGAACTGCGCCCCGGCACGTGGCCGTGCGTCGCGCTGGCGCTCGCCGGCGTCTACTACGTCGGCATGGCGGCCATTACCGCGGCGATCGCTTTGCGGCTGTTCTGACCCCGCGATCAAGCTCAGCAGAGCCTCCGCGGAGGCTCGAAAAGCCGGTTCATCCCATTTCCGTGTCAGCAATGGGGCTGGTCACTTGACAGTGTTCAGCAGCACAGGTAACTACAGACATCCGCTTCGCCGCCACGCGGCGAGGGTTCGTCCCGCGGCCTGTCCCGGCCCGGATCCACGACGACCCAAGGCGTCCGCCAGGACGCCCTCGAAGCGGATGCGTTGACGACGCGTGCGCCGTGGCGAGCGCGTCTTTGTAAGTTTTGGGGGGAGACACGATGAGAAGGCAGCACTGGATGACGTGGCTGATGGCTGCGTGCATGTGCCTGATGACGGCACATCTCGCGACCGCGCAGAGCGGCACCGCGACCTTGCAGGGGAAGGTCATCGACACGCAGAAGATGGCCCTGCCCGGCGCGAACGTGACGATCGCCAATCCGGCGACCGGCCTGTCGCGCACGACCCAGTCCGATTCGTCGGGCTCGTTCACCTTCCCCGGGATGCCGCCGGGCATCTACGCGCTCACCGTCGAGATGCAGGGCTTCAAGACCTCGGTCGTCGAGAAGGTCACGCTGCAGGTCGATACGACCAATGAGGTGTCGGTCGGCCTCCAGATCGGCAGCCTGTCCGAGTCGGTGCAGGTCACCTCCGAGGCGCCGGTGATCAATTCCACCGATGCCAGCATCGGCAACGTCATGGCCGGCAGCCAGATCCGCGCGCTGCCGCTCGAAGGCCGCAACGTCGCGGCGCTGCTTTCGCTGCAGCCCGGCGTCACCTACGTACCGAAGGCCGATCCCGGCGCGACGATGGATCCGCGCTACGGGTCGGTGAGCGGCGCACGCGCCGACCAGTCGACGGTCACCCTCGACGGCATCGACGTCAACGACGCCGACAAGCAGAGCGCCTTCACGTCGGTGTTGCGCGTCACGCTCGACTCCGTGCAGGAGTTCCGCGTCACGACCAGCAACTACGGCGCCGACCAGGGCCGCTCGAGCGGCGCCCAGGTCTCGATGGTGACGCGCTCCGGCACCAACAAGCTGGCCGGCGCCGGCTACTACGTCAACCGCAACACGGCGTTCTCGTCGAACGAGTACTTCCTCAAGCTGTCGCAGTTGGCCAACGGGGAGCCGAGCAAGGCGCCGAAGCTCGATAAGAACATCTTCGGCTTCTCGGTCGGCGGGCCGGTGCGCAAGGACAAGCTCTTCTTCTTCGGCAACTTCGAAGGCCTGAACGAGAGCCGAGAAACGGTGGTGACCCGCGCGGTGCCGTCGAACTCGCTGCGCGACGGCGTCCTGGTGTACCAGTGCGCGACCGCGTCGGCGTGCCCCGGCGGCACGGTGCAGGGGCTGACCGGCTCGCATCCCATCCCGGCCGGTTCCTACGGTCTTACCCCGGCCGAGCTGAGACGCATCGACCCGCTGCACGTCGGAGCGAGCGCGGCGGCGACGGCCTACTTCCGGCAGTTCCCCTCGTCGAACCAGGACGGCCGCTACCCGGGCAACATCGACGACTTCCGCTTTGCCGCGCCGATCGAGAACACCTTCCGGACCTATATCGCGCGCGCCGACTACCGGTTGAACGGCAGCCACAACTTCTTCGGCCGCTTCAACAAGCAGAACGACGCCATCGATTCGGCGCCGCAGTACCCGGGCCAGGATCCGGGCCGGACCCGCACCGACAAGAACTGGGGCGGGGCGATGGGCTGGGACTCGACCCTCGGCGGCAACATCGTCAACACGTTCCGCTACGGCTTCACGCGGATCGACACCGACACGATCGGCCTGCGCAACCAGGACTTCACCGGCTTCCGCTTCATCGACGACCTCGCCTTCGACGACGGGCTCGACTTCAGCAACGGCCGCGACATCAAGACCCACAACTTCGTCGACGACATGTCGATGGTCAAGGGGCGCCACACGCTGAAGTTCGGCGGCAACATGCGGATCATCCGCAACGACAACTACACGTTCGAGAACTCGTTCACGTCGGGCACGGCGAACGCGTCGTGGACGTCGGGCGTCGGCCGCCGCTTCCGTCCCGGCGGCGCCTGTCCGGCGCCGGCCGACTGCAGCGGCCTGCCGACCGTCGCCAGCGGCGGCCTGTCGTCGTACGCCGATTCGATCATCCCGCTGCTCGGGATCATCAGCCAGACCAACGTCGTCTACAACTACACGGTGGATGGCCGGGTGCTGGATCCCGGCGCGGCCGTCGAGCGGCTCTACGGCGCCAACGAGTTCGAGCTCTACGTGCAGGACAGCTGGCATGTCCGCGACAACCTCACGGTGAGCGCCGGCGTGCGCTACGGCCTCTACTCCCCGCCCTGGGAGGTCAACGGCCAGCAGGTGGCGCCGACGGTCAACCTCGGCGAGTGGTTCGATCAGCGCGCCGCGAACATGCGCGCCGGCATCGCCTCGAGCGCCAGTGAGCGCATCACGTTCGTGCCGGGCGGGCCGGTCAACGACGGCCCGGGCTTCTACAGCTGGGACAAGAACAACTTCGCGCCCCGCGTCTCAGCGGCGTGGACGCCGTCGCCCTCATGGGTGGTCCGCGGCGGCTACGGCATCGTCTACGACCGCATCGGCGCCGGCCTGGCTTCGACGTTCGACAACGGCGGTTCGTTCGGCCTGTCGAACAACCTCAGCTCGCCGTTCGGCGGCTTCGGCGAGACGTCGGCGGCCGTGCGCTTCACCAACACGAACACCGTCCCCGTGACCTACCCCGATGCGCCGCCGGCCGGCTTCCCGGCGACGCCCGAAGTCGGCCAGGGCGTGATCACGAGCAGCATCGATCAGTCGGTGCGGACGCCCTACTCGCACGTGTTCAACTTCATCGTCGGCAAGGAGCTGGGCGCGAGCTACGGCATCGAAGCCGGTTACGTGGGCCGTCGCGGCAAGAACCTGCTGGTCCGGCGCGACATGGCGATGCCGCTCAACCTGACCGACCCGGCCTCGGGCGTGGACTACTTCACCGCCGCGCGTCAGCTCGTCGACGCCTACACCGCCGCCGGCGGCGACGTCTCGCAGATCGGCCGGATTCCCTACTGGGAGAACCTGTTCCCGGATGCGGCGTTCGACGGCCTGACGGCGACGCAGAACATGGCGGCGGAGTTCGGCGGCAACGCCCCTGACTACATCACCGCGCTCTACAACGCCGACGAGGGGTGCTTCCCCGCCTGCAGCCGGTTCGGCCCGTTCTCCTACTTCGCCGAACAGTACGACTCGCTGGCCGCCCAGAGCTCGATCGGCTACTCCGATTACGACGCGCTGCAGCTCACCCTGCGCCGCCGTTACAAGAACGGCTACCAGTTCGACCTGAACTACACGCTGGCGCGTGGCCGTGACAACGGGTCGGAGCTCGAACGCGGCAGCGCCTTCGACAACTTCGGGTCGGGCGGCTACTCCGGCTTCCTCGTCAACTCGTTCCAGCCGGACCTCAACTACTCCTACTCCGACTTCGACGTGCGTCATCAGATCAACGTGAACTGGCTGGCGGAGCTGCCCTTCGGGCAGGGAAAGAAGTTCGGCGGCAGCGCCGGCACGATCACCAACGCGATCATCGGCGACTGGTCGATCGCCGGCATCGGCCGGTGGTCGAGCGGGTTCCCGTTCAACGTGATCAACTGCCGCTCGTGCTGGGCGACGAACTGGAACCTGCAGGGGAACGCGGCACTGGCGCAGCCGGGCGTCCTGCCCGAGACCCGGACGACGCGCGACGCGGTCACCGGTCAGCCGAGCCCGTTCGCGGATCCGCAGGCGGCGCTCGAGGCCTTCCGCAACCTGTATCCGGGCGAAGCCGGCATCCGCAACCTGCTGCGCGGCGATGGCTACTACGCCATCGACCTGAGCATCGGGAAGGTCTTCAAGCTGCCGACGACGCAGCGGCTGGAGTTCCGCTGGGACATCTTCAACGTCACCAACACGCCGAAGTTCGACACGGGTGACGTGACGATGTTCCCGGACAGCGCGGCGAGCTTCGGGCGCTACGACAGCTCGCTCGCGGCGTGCGACGGCGCCGCCGGGCGCTGCATGCAGATGAACCTGCGCTACTCGTTCTAGAGCGCGGAACGGCGCTGTTCGCACGGGGGCTGCACACACGTGTGGCCCCCGTCTTACGTACGGCGCGCGTCAACTGCCAACGTCCAAGCTCCAACTTCCAAGGCACTCCTAACCTCCAAACGTTCACGACGGCGAGTCTGGCAAGGTTGGGAGTTGGCCGTTGGGACTGCCTTGGAAGGTTGGGAGTTGGAGGTTGGGAGTGGCGGGTTTCTGCCTTCTAGACCAAGAACAACCGAGCCAATCCCAGGAAAAAGAAGAAGCCGCAGCTGTCGGTCGCGAACGTGATCAGGACGCTGGCGCCCTGGGCGGGATCGCGGCCGGCGCGCTCGAGCAGCACTGGCACCGCGATGCCGACCATCGCCGCCATCTGCAGGTTCAGGATCATCGCGGCCATCATGACCGCCCCCAGAGCCGGGCGGTCGTAGATCAGCCACGCGAAGAGGCCCATCAGCCCACCCCACATCACCCCGTTGAGGAGGCTGACCATCAGCTCCTTGTAAATCAGGTAGCGCGTGTGCTGGCCTTCGATCTGCCCGAGCGCAATGCCGCGGATGACGACGGCGACGGTCTGATTGCCGGTGTTGCCGCCGACGCTGGCGACGATCGGCATCAGTGCGGCGAGCGCCACCAGCTGCTGGATGGTGCCCTCGAAGGCGCCGATCACACGGGAGGCGATGAACGCCGTGACGAGGTTCACGCACAGCCACGGCCAGCGGTTGCGGGCGCTGTCCCAGGTCGACGCGAACAGGTCTTCTTCCTGGCGCAGGCCGGCGCGCTCGAGGGCGCGCTTTTCGGCGAGCTCGCGGTTGAAGTCCATGACCGCTTCGACGGTGAGGCGGCCAATCAGCTTGTTGCGCTCGTCGACGACCGGCGCCGACACCAGGTTGTAGCGCTCGAAGGCCTGGGCCGCTTCCTCGGCGTCGTCGCCGGGACGCAGCACGACCTCGTCGGTGTTGGTGATGGCGACCACCGGCTGGCGAGGATCGGTCAGCAGCAGCGCCTGCAGCGGCAGGCTGCCCTTGAGGACGTTGCGGGCATCCACGACGAACAGACGATCGGTCTGCGGCGGCAGCTCGCCGCGCTGGCGCAGGTAGACGAGCGCGTCGTCGACGGTCTGATCCTCGCGGATGAAGACGACCTCCGGACTCATCACGCTGGCGACCGTATCCTTGCCGTGCGCGAGCGACTGATCGAGCCACGATCGCTCGCCGGCGTCGAGCTGCCGCGACGCCGTCCGCAGCACGTCCTCGGGCAGCGTGTCGGCGAGGTAGGCCAGATCGTCGGCGTCGAGATGGGTCGTCGCGGCAATCAGCCGCTCGTGCGAGGTGGCCTCGATGAGCGACTCGAGGACTGCGGTCGAGACCTCGAGCAGCACCTCACCGCGCTGGCGATCCTCGAGCTGCTGCCAGATCAGCAGCCGCTCCTCGGGCATCAGCCGCTCGAACACGTGCGCCAGATCGGCCGGGTGCAGCGGGTTGACGCGGGCGTGCAGTTCGGTCAGGCTCTGCCGCTGTTGCAGCTGCTCGAGCAGATCGCGCTTCGGACCTTCCTGGCGATGCGTGAGGGTCGCGAGGACGCGATGTTTCTCGAGCAGCCGGGTGACGTCGAGGAGTGCCTCGTCCAGGCGGCTGTCGGGGGCAGCGAGGGACATGGCTCGATCAGGATACGCCAGCCCTGCGACGGACCGTCCGATACTCGGACAGTCGCGCGAGGCATGACGATCATTCCGCCAAGGTGGGGGCGACGCAGACGACGCGGGCGGATCGCCCGGCGCCGGTTACGGCCGGGCGACTAGCGGAGGTACTCGGCTTCCCTGGCCGGCGGGACCGGACCGCCTTTGCCGTGCGCGTCCTCTTCCTTGAGGATCGCGTCGACGAGGGCGAGGAGATCGCGCGGCGTGACGCCGGGCTTGAAGTCGACGTTCTCGGACACCGCGGTGTGCAGCTCGCGCAGCCGCCGCCGCAGACGCCGCACTTCGTTCAGGAGCACCGGCACGTCGGCGCGCGCGCCGGCCATGAACTGGGCGTCCTGCTCGACCTGCTCCCACGCCCGCTCGTAGATCGCTTTCGGGCAGCGGAAGCCGCGCACCGCCGGATAGGTGCGGCCGTCGCCGGCATCGCTCGGGTAGAGGTTCTGGACGCGCTTGACCTGCCACGGCCCCAGGGTGGAGCGTTGCTCTCGCGCGGTGATGTTGTCGAGCTCCTGATCGGTCATGGGCGGAGCGGGCGACCGGTCAGCCGTTGAAGACCACGACGCGGTTCCGGCCCGCGCCCTTCGCCATGTAGAGGGCGTGATCGGCCGCGGCGTAGAGCTCTTCGGACGAGTGCATCGTCGACTCCAGCCCGGCCACGCCGAACGAGCAGGTCATGGCGATGCGGCCGGCGCGGCTCGAGACATCGAGCTCTTCGCAGGCGACGCGAAGCCGCTCGGCCAGGCTGCCGGCGCCGTCGCGCGCCGTTTCCGGGCACAGCACGACGAACTCTTCCCCGCCGACGCGCGCCAGCAGCTGCTCCGGGCGGAGCAGGCTTTCGAGCCCGTGCGCCAGCGTCCGCAGCACGGT
>JBDSLU010000489.1:0-54094 GCA_039916225.1 Vicinamibacteraceae bacterium | reverse complement strand
GGCGTGCGGAGGGTGTGGGCTTCTAGGCGGTCGCCCAGCTCGCGCCACGCGCTCGCCGGGCTCGGCGCGAATCCCACTCCCTGGGTTACCCGCCATCGCCCCGTTGGGGCTCGGCTCGCCGTGCCGCAGGACGCCGTGCAGATAAGCGCAGCGATCGATCGCTAGCTCGCCTGGACCGAGGACGTGCCCGTCTCGAGGAGCTGCTTGAGGTCCTCGAGGATGAACGGCCAGCCGCCGCCGGCTTCCTTCATCTCGCCGGTGACCATCTTGCGCGTCTTCGGGGCGTTGGACAGTTCGTGGGTCACGGTCAGCGTGCAGACGCCGTCACCGCTCTCGGCGATTTCCCAGGTCAGCTGCTTGGCGCCTTCCGCGATGGCTTCCGGATCCCACAGTGGTCGCCAGGTCTGCACCAGCTTGCGCGGCGGGTCCGATTCGATCACTTCGCCGTCGATGATGACGTCGGGGGAGCCGTAGTCTTTCATCGCCTGACTGGGCAGCACGCGGTAGGGGCCGCCCGGCCGCAGGTCGTAATCGCCCTTCGAGCCATAGCCGTAGCGGCCGTTCCAGTCGGGGCTGGTGATCGCGTCCCAGATCGCCTGTGCGGAGGCTTTGATCGAGATCTGGAACACCTGGGTGTCTTCGCGCTTCATGGCAGACGTCGTCATGCGTGTTTCTCCAGTTCGGCCTTGAGGCCGGCGAGCGCCGACACGCGGCGCTCCGTGTACTTGTCGATCCAGCGGTCGTGAATCAGCCGGATCGGCACCGGGTTCAGGTAGTGCAGCTTCTCGCGGCCCTGCCACCTGATGACCACGAGCCCGGCGCCTTCGAGCACCCGCAGGTGCTTCATCACGCCGAAACGCGTCATCTCCAGCTCCGACTCCAACTCGGTCAGCGTGCGGCCGTCGCGGGCGTGCAGCCGGTCGAGCAGGTGACGGCGTGTGGGATCGGCGAGCGCGCGAAACACGAGATCGTCGTCCGACACCGGCAAAGCATATGTGACCATTTGGTCACATGTCAAGAACGCGCGGGATGATTACGTCTGACCGCTGGGGCCCACGCGTCGATCGGCGTGGCGCGATCACGCTGTCGGCGATTTCTGCCGGCACTCAATGACGGGCACGCACGTGGCCGTTCGCCGTCCGGCGCTGACTCGCGCGTCAGCGCCGCGGCGCGGCCGGCGGTTCGATGCGCGTGAGGCCGCCCATGTACGGCCGCAGCGCCTCGGGGATCATGACCGAGCCGTCCGCCTGCTGGTAGTTCTCGAGGATCGCGATCAGCGTGCGGCCGACGGCGAGGCCCGACCCGTTCAGGGTATGCGCGTAGATCGACTTCTTGGCGCCCTCGACCTTGACGCGGATCTCGGCGCGGCGCGCCTGGAACGCCTCGCAGTTGCTGCACGACGAAATTTCGCGATAGTGATTCTGGCTGGGCAGCCACACCTCGATGTCGTAGGTTTTCGCCGACGCGAAGCCCATGTCGCCCGTACACAGCAGCACGGTGCGATAGGCGAGGCCGAGCGCCTGCAGGATCGTCTCGGCGTTCGCGGTCAGCGATTCGAGCTCGTCGAACGACTGCTCGGGCCGCGTGAACTTCACGAGTTCGACCTTGTCGAACTGGTGCTGGCGGATCAGGCCGCGGACGTCGGCGCCATAAGAGCCGGCTTCGCTGCGGAAGCACGGCGTGTAGGCGGTGTACTTGAGCGGCAGCGTCGCGCCGTCGAGGGTCTCCTCACGGTGCAGGTTGGTGAGCGGGACTTCGGCGGTCGGGATCAGGAACAGATCCCACTCGCCGGCGATCTTGAACAGGTCCTGCTCGAACTTCGGCAGGTTGCCGGTGCCCATCAGCGCCGTGCTCGATACCAGGAACGGCGGCTCGACTTCCGTGTAGCCGTGCTGCTGCGTATGCGTGTCGAGCATGAACTGGATCAGCGCCCGCGCCATGCGCGCGCCGGCGCCGAGCAGCACCGCGAAGCGGGCGCCGGACATCCGCGCGGCCCGCTCGAAGTCGAGGATGCCGAGCGCCGTCCCGAGATCCCAGTGCGGCTTGGGGGTGAAGTCGAGCGTCGGCGGCGTGCCGTGCGTCCGCACGACGACGTTGTCCTCGGCCGACTTCCCCACCGGCACGCTCTCGTGCGGCAGGTTCGGGACGCGCAGCAGGATGTCCTTGCGCTTCGTTTCAATCGCCTCGAGCTCGGCGTCGAGAGCCTTGATCGCGTCGCCCTTGCTCTTGCTCGCCTCGAGCAGCGCCGTGGCGTCTTCGCCGGCCCGCTTGGCCTTGGCGATCGCGTCGCTGGCCTGATTGCGCTCGAACTTCAGGGCTTCCACTCGCGGCAGGATGCCGCGGCGCGACTTGTCCAGCTCCGCCAATTCGGCCAGGGACGGTTCCAGCCCGGGGCCCCGGGTCAGGAGGCGTTGCCGGGTCGCCTCGAAGTCGTCGCGAAACAGGGCTGCGTCTAGCATCGCTGCATTCTATTTGACGGCGCCGGCCGGCCCGCTTGGCAAGGCCCCGTTACTCCACTACCCTTGTCCGGTGAACGCCACCGTCCGCAAGGCCGTCTTTCCCGCCGCCGGCCTCGGCACCCGCTTCCTGCCGGCGACCAAGGCGCAGCCCAAGGAAATGCTGCCCCTGGTCGACAAGCCGACCATCCAGTACGGCGTCGAGGAGGCCCTGGCCTCCGGCGTCGACAACGTGATCCTCGTCACCGGGCGCGGCAAGAACGCCATCGAGGACCACTTCGACGTCAACATGGAGCTGGAGGCGTTCCTCGAGAAGAAGGGCAAGTTCGAGCAGCTCGACGCCGTCCGCAGCGTCTCCAACCTGATCAACTTCGCCTACGTCCGGCAGGGCGAGCCGCTGGGCCTGGGCCATGCGGTCCTGGTGACCCGCGCCCTCGTCGGCGACGAGCCGGTCGCGGTCATCCTCGGCGACGACGTCATCGACGCCGACCCGCCCGCCCTGAAGCAGATGATCGACGTGTTCGACCTGGTGCAGGGCCCCGTCCTGGCCGTCGAGCGCGTGCCCCGCAGCGAGATCAGCAGCTACGGTGTCATCGACGCCGAGCCGCTCGGCAAGGACGTGATGGGCGGCCGGGTCTACAAGGTGAAGGACCTGGTCGAGAAGCCGGCGGTCGAGGACGCCCCGTCCGACTTGGCCATCATCGGCCGCTACATCCTGACCCCGGACATCTTCGAGACCCTGGCGACGACCGAGCGCGACAAGAGCGGCGAAATCCAGCTGACCAACGGCCTGCGGGCGCTGCTCAAACGCCGCCCGATCTTCGCGTACGAGATCGACGGCGTCCGCCACGATACCGGCAACAAGCTGGGCTTCCTGAAGGCGATGGTCTACTTCGCCCTCAAGCGCCCTGAGCTGGCCGAGCCCTTCAAGGCGTACCTGGCGAAGCTGGGGACGCCCATCCCCGGGTAGGCTGCCGGGAGCTGGCGCCGGAACGACTCGGCAGTCGTTCCGAGCCGTCCGGAAATCAGTCCTTCTTGGTGGGGGTGCTGCTCGGCGCCGGCGTGGCCGGCGTGCTGCTCGAACCGCTGGAACTGGACGAGCTGTCGCCGCTCGACGACGTGGAGCCCGACTTCGATTCCTTCCCGGCGTCGACACCCGACTTCTTGGCGTAGTCGGTGATGTAGAAACCGGAGCCCTTGAACTGGATGGCCGGCGCGGAAGCCAGCCGGCGAACGGGGCCCCCGCAGGTCGGGCAGATCGTCAGGATCGGGTCGGAGAACTTGGCGATGACCTCGAAGCGGCGGCCGTTCTCCGCTTCGCACTCGTACTCGTAAAGAGGCATGGCGTTCGATCCATGCTACTCCAGAAGGCTGCCGGAGTCGGGTCCAAGGAGCGCCTCCCGCTGCAGCGGGTAGCGCAGGCCACCCAGCGCCAGGACGCTGTCGTGGAACGCCTTGAGCGAGAAACGCTGCCCTTGCTGCGCTTCGACGTCCTTGCGCAGCTTCAGCAGGATCAGTTTACCGAGGGCATACACCCCATAGCCAGGGTCGAACGTCCCGCGCTCGGCTTCCTTGCGGGCGCTGCCCTCTTCGAGGAACGCCGCATCCCGGAAGAAGCGGACGCCTTGCTCGACGCTCCAGTCCTCGGTGTGCAGGCGGATCGCGACGACGAGCCGGGCCAGCCGGACCAGCGTTTCTGCCAACTGACCTAGTTTTGTCGCCGGTCCATACATGTCGAAGCCAGCTTCGACCGCCGCATGCTCGGCGTAGTGGGCCCAGCCTTCGACCACCGACATCGGCATGGTCATCAGGCTCTTGCGGATCTTGGAGTTGATCTGCCGCAGATGCTGGAAATGCAGGTAGTGGCCCGGGTAGACCTCGTGCATCGAGATGGCGCACAGGGTGGGCCGGTTCAGGTCGCGGAGGTGCTGCTCCTGCCGTTCGGGCGTCCACCCTGATTCCGCTTCCGTGAGGTAGTAATGCGCCCGCACGCCCTTGGTCTCGAATGGCCCCGGACACCAGATGCTGGCGAACGTCCAGCGGCAGAAGGGCGGCGTCGGGGCGATGTTGATCGGTTCGTGCTCGGGGACCGAGACGAACCCTTCGCGCTCGACGAACGCCCGCAGCGCCTGGACCTGCTCCCGCGCCTCGGCGACGACCTTCCCCGCCGGCGGGTGGTCGGCCTTGAGCGCCTGCCACGTCTCGAGCGGGTCGCCGTCCTTGATGCGGCTGGCGGTGCGACGGAATTCCTCCTGGGTGGCGCTGATCTCGCGCTCGGCGATGTCGATCAGCTTGCTCAGGGGGACGTCGATGCCCTCGTCGAGGCGCAGCTTCTCGGCGAACACCTCCGGACCGAGCCGGAACGACCCGCGCGCCTTCGGCAGCGCGTCGGTCTCGAGTTCGGTCGCGTAGGCGTCGATGGCCTTGCACGCCTCGGTCGACGCATCGGCCAGGTCGCCGAGCACGAACGGATCGTCGAGGTCCCACAGCGCCCGCGGCATGTCGCGATCGACGAAGGCGATCAGCCCGCGCAGCGTCTCGATGGCCGTCTTGATGAACAGGCCGGGCGGATCCTTGACGTTCTGCCGGGCGGCGTTGAGGAACGGCGCGACCTGGCGCAGCTTGGACACCAGGCGCCGGCCGCGCTCGTGGGCCGGGGCGTAATTGAGCACGACCTGGCTGGCGAGCGTCGTCGACAGCGTGTCCGCGTAGAACTGCGGACTGCGCTCGTGGGGCCGGACGCGCTCGAGCTCGAGAAGTCGCGAGTGGACGTCCTGCTCGACCGTCGCCCGATCCAGGCGATCGTCGAGGCTCAGGGCATCGGGCCGGATACTGGCCAGGCGTCGGGCAAACCCGCCGAGGTCGCGCGTCTGGCGATCCAGCGCCGCGCGCGTGAAATCCTCGACATGGTCGTCGAACGCGTGCACGCCGTCGAAGGACGCCGCCGTCGGCCTCAGTTCGTAGAGGTAGCCGAGGTAGTCGTCGACGAAGTGCTGAACGGATTCGAGCGAGTCCATGGCTGGGCGCGAGGATCCAGTGCGGGTCGAGGACCTGCCCTCTCCAGGACGGTTGGACGGGGAAATCGGTCTCACGTCAAATGGTACAATATCGGCGGTCTTCTTCGGCCGCGTCGGTTGTCGACGCGCCCTCCCTCTCGAGCACTATGCCCCACGCGCCGTCGCCAGGCACGCTGTTCGTCGTGGCGACGCCGATCGGCAACCTCGAAGACATTACGCTACGCGCCGTCAGAGTGCTGCGCGAAGTTTCGCTCGTCGCCGCTGAGGACACGCGGCGCACGGGCCGGCTGCTGAACCATTTAGGCATCGCCACCCGGACCGTCAGCCTGCACGAGCACAACGAGCACGAGCGGGCCCTGCCGCTGGTCGAGCGTCTGCTGGCAGGCGAGTCGATAGCCCTCGTCACGGACGCCGGCACCCCCCTGCTTTCAGACCCCGGCCGCCTGCTGACGGCCGCTGCTGCCGCCCGAGGGGTCCGCGTCGAGCCGATTCCTGGGCCCTCCGCGGTGCTGACGGCGCTGGCCGGCTCCGGGATCGAGTGGAGCCAGTTCGCCTTTTTGGGCTTCACCCCTACCAAACAGAATGCACGCCGGACGTTCTATCGGGAGGCCGACGCACTCGGCTTGCCTTTCGTCGCCTTCGAGGCGCCGCACCGCCTGCGGGCATCGCTCGATGACGCCGCGGCGGTGCTTCGGGCGCGAGATCTGGTTATCTGTCGAGAACTGACCAAGATTCACGAGGAGTTCGTCCGGACGAGGACGAATGAGGCGCCCGAAGTATTTAGGTCTCGTGAGGTAATCGGCGAATTCACCCTTGTCTTCGGGGCGCCGGAGCCTGTCGTCGACACCGACCGGGAGGTCCTGTCCGACGCGTCGATCTGGGCCGCAGTCGGGCGACTTGCCGACGCCGGACACACGCGCCGGGAGGCCATCGCTGAGCTTGCGCGCAAAGAGGGCCGATCTTCCAAGGACATCTACGCCGCCGCCGAACGCGGCAAGACCGCCGGCGAGGCCTAGCCGCCCTTCTGGAACGACCCCGGACTGCTATCCTGCATGACCAGCATGTCGATGCCGCTCCACTTCGTGATCCTGGCTGCCGGCAAGGGCACCCGGATGAAATCCGAGCTGCCCAAGGTGCTCCACGCCGTCGGCGGCGAGCCGATGATCGTGCGTATCCTGCGCACGGCCAGTCACTTCCAGCCGGTCACCTCGACGGTGGTCGTCGGCCACATGGCCGACAAGGTGCGGACGGTGCTGGCGCCGTTCGCGGGCGTCGGGACGGTCATCCAGGAGCCGCAGCTCGGCACCGGCCACGCGCTGATGCAGGCGGCGCCGCCGCTGGCTGGTCAGACGGGCACCGTCGTCCTGCTCTATGGCGACGTGCCGATGCTGTCCCGGGAGTCGATCGCCAACCTGCTGGCGCACCACCAGACGAGCGGCGCCGCGGCCACGGTGCTGACCGCCAATCTGCCGAACCCGACCGGCCTCGGCCGCATCGTCCGTGAGAACGGGCGGTTCGCCCGGATCGTCGAGGAGCGCGACGCGTCGCCGGCCGAGAAGGCCCTCACCGAGTTCAACAGCGGCATCTACGCCTTCGCGCTCGACGGGCTGTTCGACGCGCTGAACCGCCTCGGCACCGCCAACGACCAGGGCGAGTACTACCTGACCGACCTGTTCGGCATCTTCGGCGGCGACGGCCGCATCGTCGAGACCTTCACCATCGACGACGCCGACGAGCTGCGCGGGGTCAACAGCCGTGCCGAACTGGCCCTGATGAACGCCCAGGTGCGCGACCAGCGCAACGCCGCGGTGATGGCCGCGGGGGTGACGCTGATCGATCCCTCGTCGGCGTGGATCGGGGCCGATGTCGTGATCGGCACGGACACGACCATCCACCCCAACGTCTACCTGGAAGGGAAGACCCGCATCGGCGCCAACTGCGAGATCCACGCCGGGGTCCGGATCATCAACTCGTCGATCGGCGACGGCACGATCGTCCAGAACTACTGCGTCGTCCGCGACTCGTCGATCGACCAGCACGTCTCGATGGGGCCGTTCTCGCACATCCGGCCGGACAGCACGGTGGCCGCCGGCGCGCACATCGGCAACTTCGTCGAGTTGAAGAAGACGACGCTCGGGCCCGGCGCCAAAGCCAACCATCTGGCCTACCTCGGCGACGCGACCATCGGCGCCAAGGTCAACGTCGGCGCCGGCGTGATCACGTGCAACTACGACGGCGTGCACAAGCATCAGACGGTGATCGGCGACGGCGCCTTCATCGGCACCGACTCGCAGCTGGTCGCGCCGGTCACGGTGGGCGCCGGCGCTTACGTGGCCGCCGGTTCGACGATCACCGAGGACGTGCCCGACGGCGCCTTGGCGATCGGTCGTGGTCGACAAGAGAACAAGCCAGGCTGGGTGGCGAAGCGCAAGGGTAAGACGCCGGCGAAGTAGCGGGCCCTCGCGGCTCGCGCGTCGACGGCGAATCGGTCAGGCGATAAGGGCTCAACACACATGTGCGGCATCGTTGGCTACATCGGTGACAAGCAGGTCGTTCCCGTGCTCGTCGAGGGACTGCGGAAGCTCGAATACCGCGGCTACGACTCGGCCGGCGTGGCCGTGGTCCGACCTGAGGGGATCGAGGTACGGCGCAGCGCCGGCAAGCTCTCGCGCCTCGAGGACGTGCTGCGGACGACGCCGCTCGCCGGCGACTACGGCATCGGCCACACGCGCTGGGCGACGCACGGCCGGCCGACGGAAGAGAACGCCCACCCGCACCGCGACGACACCGGGCGCACCGTCGTCGTCCACAACGGCATCATCGAGAACTACCTCGAGCTGAAGCGCGAGCTGATTGCCGCCGGGCACAAGTTCCAGTCGGAGACCGACACCGAGATCGTTGCGCACATGGTGGCGCGCGAGCTGAAGAACGGCGCCGGCTCGCTCGAAGTCGCCACGCAGAAGATGCTGGCCCGGGTCCGCGGCCTGTTCGCGCTGGTGCTGATGTCGTCGGACGATCCGGAAAAGATCGTCGCCGTCCGCAACGGTCCGCCGATCGTCGTCGGCATCGGGGAGAACGAGTCGTTCGTCGCCTCGGACATCCCGGCCATCCTCAGCCACACCCGCGACGTGGTGTTCCTCGAGGACAGGGAAATCGCCGTCCTGACGCGCAGCGGCGTCGTCTTCACCGACTTCGAGGGCAAGGCGCGCATCCGCCAGCCGCAGCGGGTCCTCTGGGATCCGGTGATGGCCGAGAAGGGCGGCTACAAGCACTTCATGCTCAAGGAGATCTTCGAGCAGCCGTGGGCGGTCCGCGAGACCGTGCTGGGGCGCGTCTCGGAGGACACCGGCGAGATCTTCCTCGACGAGATGCGCATCTCGCCGGAGGATCTGCGCGGCATCCGCCGCGTGGTGATGCTGGCCTGCGGCACGTCGTGGCACTCGGCGCTGATCGGCAAGTTCATGGTCGAGCAGCTGGCGCGGCTGCCGGTCGAAGTCGACTACGGCTCGGAGTACCGCTACCGCGATCCGATCGTCGGACCCGACACGCTGGCCGTCGTCATCACCCAGTCGGGCGAGACGGCGGACACGCTGGCGGCGCTGCGCGAGGCCAAGGCCAAGGGCGCGCGCAGCATGGCCATCTGCAACGTCGTCGGGTCGATGGCGACGCGAGAAACCGAAGGCACCGTCTACACGCACGCCGGTCCGGAGATCGGCGTGGCCTCGACCAAGGCGTTCACCGCGCAGCTCGTCGCGCTGCACATCCTGGCGCTCTACCTGGCCCAGGCGCGCGGGACGATCACCGAGAAGGAAAGCCGCGAGCACATCGAGGCGCTGGCGCAGCTGCCCCTGCTCGTCGAAGAAGCGCTGAAGTGCGAGGGCCAGATCGAGGAGATCGCCAAGCGCTGCTATCAGAGCAGCGACTTCCTCTACCTCGGTCGCGGCATCCAGTATCCGATCGCGCTCGAAGGCGCGCTCAAGCTGAAGGAAATTTCCTACATCCACGCCGAGGGTTATCCCGCCGGCGAGATGAAGCACGGCCCGATTGCGCTGATCGACGAGAAGCTGCCAGTGGTGGCGATCGCCCCGCAGGACGCCGTGTTCGAGAAGATGCTCGGCAACATCCAGGAAGCCAAGGCCCGCGGCGGCATGATCATCGCCATTGCCACCAAGGGCGACGATCGCCTCGATCACATCCTGGATCCGCTGCTCGACTCGAAGATCTCGATGCCGGCGGCGCCGCCGCTGGTCGCGCCGGTCGTCAACGTGATTCCGCTGCAGCTCCTGGCGTACCACATCGCCGTCCGCCGCGGCTGCGACGTCGACCAGCCGCGCAACCTCGCCAAGAGCGTGACGGTCGAATGAGCACCGTTCCGGCGCCGCGGCCGCAACATGCCGCGCGCATCATGGACGGCCTCGACGGGCTGAACCCTGAACAACGCGCCGCCGTCGAGCAGACCGAGGGGCCGGTGCTGATCCTCGCCGGCGCGGGCTCGGGCAAGACGCGGGTCATCGCTTATCGCATCGCCCACCTGGTCGGGTCCGGCTTGGCGCAGGAGCGCGAGATCCTCGCCGTCACCTTCACCAACAAGGCCGCTGAGGAGATGCGGCAACGCGTCTCCAGCATCCTCGGCAACGATGCCCGCGGCCTGTGGATCTCGACGTTCCACGCGCTGTGCGCCAAGCTGCTGCGCCGCGAAGGGCCGGCGATCGGCCTCGGCCGCGACTTCGTCATCTACGACACGTCGGACCAGCAGTCGGCGATCAAGCAGGCCCTCAAGGACGTCAACGCCGACGACAAGCTGATTCCGCCGCGCCTGGCCCTGTCGCGGATCAGCCAGGCCAAGAACCAGATGCAGGGCCCCGAGGCGATGGCCGGCACGTCGTCGTGGAACTTCCGCGACCAGCAGATCGCCAAGGTCTACGAACGCTACGTCGCGATCCTGAAGGAGAGCGGCGCCGTCGACTTCGACGACCTGCTGCTCAAGACCGTCGAACTGTTCGAGAAATCGGACGCGGTGCGGCTGCGGTACGCGACGCAGTTCCGCTACATCTCGGTCGACGAGTATCAGGATACCAACCGGCCGCAGTACCTGCTCGTGCAGAAGCTGGCGTCCGTGCACGGCAACCTCGCCGTCGTCGGCGACCCCGACCAGTCGATCTACAAGTGGCGCGGCGCGGATGTGAAGAACATCCTCGACTTCGAGCACGACTACCCGAAGTCGCTGGTCGTGCGCCTCGAGCAGAACTACCGCTCGACGCAGGTGATCCTCGACGCCGCGTCGGCAGTGATCCGGCAGAACCGCCAGCGCAAGGACAAGAAGCTCTGGACCGATCGCAGCGGCGGCGAGAAGATCGTCTACACGCGGACGCAGGACGAGCTCGAAGAAGCCGATTTCGTGCTGCGCACGATCCGCGATCAGCTCGCCGAGGACACCAAGAACATCATCGCCGTGCTCTACCGCATGAACGCCCAGTCGCGCGCCATCGAAGACGCGCTGACCCGCGAAGGGCTGCCCTACCGGATGGTCGGCGGGGTGCGGTTCTACGAGCGCAAAGAGGTCAAGGACGCGCTCGCCTATCTGAAGCTGATCATCAATCCGCACGATGACGTCAGCTTCCGCCGGGTGGTCAACGTGCCGACGCGCGGTATCGGCAAGGGCGTCATGGACACGCTCGCCGACGCCGATCCGTCCACCGCCGGCGCCGACGCGCCGCCGCTGATGGCGGCCGGTTTGTTCGACGACGAGGCCGGCCGCCGCTCGCTGTGGGCCAAGGCCCGCCACGTCCTCGACAACCGGAGGGTGACGGCCCGTGCGCACGCCGCGCTCAAGACGTTCGTCGAGATCATCAGCGGTGCGCAGCAGCTCGTCGAAGGCCACAGCGTCTCCGAGATCATCGAGCAGGTGATGGAGAAGTCGGGCTACTTCGAGGATCTGCGCGAAGAGAAGTCCGAGGAGGCTGCCGACCGCCTCGAGAACCTGGCCGAACTCGTCTCGGCCGCGCGCGAGTACGAGCTGCGCGAGCCCGACGCCTCGCTCGGCGGCTTCGTCGATCGCCTGTCGCTGCTGTCCGAGGCCGACGAGTCGTCCGGGGCCCAGAACGCCCGCGTCTGGCTGATGACCATGCACGCCGCCAAGGGGCTCGAGTTCCCCGTGGTCATCATGCCCGGCATGGAAGAAGGCCTGTTCCCGCACAGCCGGGCCAACGAGAACGAAGAGGACCTCGAGGAAGAGCGGCGCCTCTGCTATGTCGGCATCACCCGCGCCGAGCGGCGCCTGTTCCTGTCGAGCGCCTCACGCCGTCGCGTGTTCGGCGAGTACCAGCCGACCGAGCCCTCGCGCTTCCTGGACGAGATCCCCAAGGAGCTGGTCGAGGAGGTCGAGGCACCCAGCGCGGCCTACGCCAGCCGCCGGCAGCCGTTCTTCGAGATGCGGGCCAACCCCTACGGCCGGCGTCCGGGATCCAATTCGGACTGGGACGAGCGACCCGGCCGCGGCGGCATCGCCGGACCGTCGCGCGGCGGGGCCCGTTCCGGCATGCCGCCTCCCGCAGTGCAGACGCCGAGCCTCGGCTCTCCGCGCGGGAAGTCGTTTCGGCCGGAGGACGAGGACCAGTCCGCCGCGGCGTCCGGCGGCTACAAGCCCGGCTTGCGCGTCCGGCATCCGCTGTTCGGCGTCGGCAGCATCATCGCCGTCGAGGGCGGTGACGCCGACACCAAGCTGATCGTCCGGTTCGTGAGCGTCGGCCAGAAGAAGCTCATGGCCAAGTTCGCGAACCTGACCCCGGCCTGACCGGGCGTCCTTCGTTGGTCAGCCGATCGGCCGAACGGCACGCCTCGACCTAGCGGCCAGCCAGCAGGCGCTCGAGCGTCGGCGCCATTGCGGCTGACCAGATGGCGTAGCCCTTCGCGGTCGGATGCAGGTAGTCGTACATGACCTCTGGTGAGATGCTGCCGTCCGGCTCCAGGAACTTCGCGCCGAGGTCGAGGAACGTCACGTAGTCGCGGTCGTCCAGCTTGGCGATGCGGCTGTTGACGTCGTCCACCTTGGCCCGCGTCGCGTCGGGCTTCTGACCGCGTGGGAAGATCGCCAGCAACAGAATCTGGGTCGACGGCGACCGCCCGTGGATCGACGCGCAGATGGCGTCGACGCCAGCGGCGATCTGGTCCGGCGTGTTGAGCGTGACGTTGTTGGTGCCGGCCATCAGCACCACCAGCTTCGGCGTCACGCCGTCGAATTCGCCGTTCGCCAGGCGCCAGAGCATGTTCTCCGTGCGATCCCACCCGTAGCCGAGGTTGACGACGCTGCGGCCGGCGAAGAAGCGATCCCACTCCTCGACCCCGGTACGGCGGCCCCCGACCGGCTCGCCACCCCAGAAGTGCGTGATGGAATCGCCGAGCATGACGATGTCCGGACGGCGGGTCCGCATGAGCGCCGACGCCTCGCGGTGGCGCGTCGTCCAGTCGTAGACGCGCCAGTCGCGGTTCTGGGTCAAGGGGACGAGCGTCGACGGCGTGCGCTGGCCGTCCACCGGCGCAGACCACGTCGCGACCTGGCCGACGGGCGTGCCGTCCGCGGCGACCGCCCGCGCCTTCACCGAGTAGCCGGGCGGCACCCGGACCGGCGCCAGCCATTCGCCAGCGTCGCGCGTCGGGTCGGTCCCGTCGAGCGTGTAGCGCATCACCGCCTGCGCCGGCGGAGCCGAGACATCGAGGCGCCCGTCGGGACGCACCACGATCGACGGCGTCTGGGACGGCGCGTGGGACGGTGCCAGCGACGGCGCCTGGGCCGACGCCACCGCCGTCGCCGCGACGATCAGCAGGCTGACGAGTCGAAGCCGGGGAAGGATGCGGGAGGTCATGGCCGATTCTCTCCCATGGTGTCGACCGTCCGCCCGGGCGCAGTGCTATGGCCTGAGCTTGGTGAATACGTGATCGCGCGGGCTCTTGGCGTGACACTCGGAGCAGGTCGCGCGTTCCGCCTGTGTGAGGGATGGAGTCGTGGCCATGCTGTCGAAATGCTCGTAGCCCCAGCCGCCGGTGGCCTGGTAGACCGTGTCGTTCTTGGCCATGACGTCCAGGAACCGGCGATCCGTCTCGAAGAGCATGCCGGCCCCTGGGCCCTCGCCGGCCTTGGTCGAGACCGCTTCGTCGACGATGACGGATCCGTTCGGAAAGGCGCCGGTCCGGTAGCCTTCGAGCGCCTCCCGGTTGGCGTAGTAGTGATGGATGCCGCCGCGCGTGGGAAACGTCGGGCTCTCCGGTCCGACGACGGTCGATCGAACGAGCTGCCACGAACGGAAGCCCTCGGGGAAGGGAACGGGGGGTGTCGACTGACGGGCTGCCGGCGTCACCGCCACGAAGAGGATGACGGTGAGCCCGGCGATGGCCTGGGTCGCGTGCAGGGTGCGCATGAGGCGCATTCTTCCGGCGTTGCGTGGCCCGGCCAACAACCCTTTGATGAACCGCCGGCCCCGGTTGCTGAACGACAGCGATGCCGCCACGAACGTCCTCGACGTGCTCCCATCGCGATGCGATGACACGGCGTGCCGACGACGCGACATCGTGTCGTTCGTCAATCCCACGCGCCCGTTGGTCAAAATCCAGCAGCGGTTGATGGAGGCTCGCACTCACGATCGATCATGCGCTGGCTGCCTGTCCGCCTGCCTCGACGCCTGCTGGCGGTGTGGCTGGCGTGGACGGCAGCCGGTGTCTTCTTCATCACGCGCGAGTCGCTCATGCGGCTCTACCGAGGCGAGCTCGTACCCTGGGTGCCCGTTATCGTCGGCTGGCTGGCGTCGGTCTACATCTGGGCGGCGCTGACGCCGGCCATCCTGTGGGCGGGGCACCGCTGGCCGATCGACGGTGACCGCCGCGCTCGCTGGCGCCACGCCGCAACGCACGCGGGCCTGTCCGCGCTCCTGTCGGTCGGCGCGACGATCATCGAGGCGCCGGTATTGGTGGCGGTCGGCGCGTCCCCGCTGCCTGGATCGTCCTGGCAAGCGCTCGTGCCCGTGCTGCTCGCCTACAGCTTCCACGGCGGTGTGATCCAGTACTGGGCCGTCGTGGCCATCCAGGCGCTGCTGCGGTCCCGTCAGCGGATCGTGGCGCGCGAGCGCGAAGCGCTCGAGCTGCAAGTCGGTCGGGCCGAGCTCGCGCGGCAACTGACCGCCTCGCAGTTGAGCGCGCTGAAGATGCAGCTGCAGCCGCACTTCCTGTTCAACACGCTGGGCGCGATCATGGTGCTCGTTCAACAGGGGCGGCAGCGCGAGGCGGAAGCGATGCTGGCCCGGTTGAGCGACCTGCTGCGCCTCGTCGTCGACGAAGTGCACATGCAGGAAGTGCCGCTGTGGCGCGAGCTGGAGTTCCTGAGGCTCTATCTGTCGATCGAGGCAGTCCGGTTCGAGGATCGGCTGCGCGTCCGGATTGCGACCGAACCGCATCTGTCGGACGCCATGGTGCCGCACATGGTGCTCCAGCCGATCGCGGAGAACGCCGTCCGCCACGGGCTCGGTCAGAGCGAGGACGCGGTCACCATCGACATCGAGGCGCGGCAGATCGGTGGACAGCTGGTGCTCACCGTATCGGACGACGGACCAGGGGCCGCCGCGGGCGCGCTGGAACGGCAAGGCGTCGGGCTGACCAACACGGAGAACCGCCTCACGGCGCTCTACGGCGGCGCCGGATCGCTGCGCGTCGAGCGCCGGGCCCCGCGCGGCGTCCGCGTGACAGTAGCCCTGCCGTTCCACGGAGAGGAGGGCGAGTGCGGCTGAAAGTGCTCATCGCCGACGACGAGCCGCTGGCGCGCCAAGGACTCAGGCTGCTGATCAGCGGACAGCCGCATGTCGAGGCGATCTGCGAAGCACGCAACGGCCGCGAGGCGGTGGCGGCCATTCGCGAACAGCAGCCGAATCTCGTCCTGCTCGACGTCCAGATGCCGCGGCTGGACGGCTTCGCCGTGGTCGAGGCGATCGGCGCCGACAGGATGCCCAGCGTGATATTCGTGACGGCGCACGACCACTACGCCGTTCGCGCCTTCGAGATCAGCGCCGTCGACTACCTGCTCAAGCCGGTGACCGCAGAGCGGTTCCAGACCGCGTTCGCGCGAGCCGCGTCGCGGCTGCAGGGGCCGGCCGAGGGCGAGGGCAGGCGGCAGATGCTCACCATGCTCGAGGCCATCGCGCATCCGGCGCGGCGGCTCTCCCGGTTCGCGATCCGCTCGGCCGAGCGGACCATCTTCGTCCCGGTCGAGGCGGTCGATTGGATCGAAGCGGCGCAGAACTACGTCTGCCTGCACGTCGGACAGACCGGCCATCTGCTGCACGTCTCGATGAACAACATCGAAGCGGCGCTCGATCCCGCTGGCTTCGTCCGCGTCCATCGCTCACACATCGTGAACGTCACACGGATCAAGCAGGTGTGGTCGCTGGCGGGCGGGCAGTACGTCATCGAGCTCACGTCTGGCGGACGGGTCCCGGCGGGCCGCGCCTACGGCGATCGCGTGCGCGACCTTCTGGTGAACCCCTTCTGACGCGCACCAGGCGGCCCAGCCTCACCGGTTTCACCTCCGACCCCGGCTCCCATTTTGCATTCGTCGACGGACCAGCTATGTCCATCGATGACCTTTGGTACAAGAACGCCATCATCTACTGCCTCGATGTCGAGAAATACCAGGACGCGAATGGCGATGGCATCGGCGACTTCGAAGGGCTGAGCCGGCGACTCGACTACCTGTCGGGCTTGGGCGTCACCTGCGTCTGGCTGCAGCCGTTCTATCCATCGCCCAACCGCGACAACGGCTACGACGTCCAGGATTACTACGGCGTCCACGAACGGCACGGGTCGCTGGGCGACTTCGTCAACTTCGTCCAGCACGCCGACGCCTTGGGCATGCGGGTCATCGTCGACCTCGTCGCCAACCACACGTCGATCGACTCGCCATGGTTCCAGCAGGCGCGGAGCGATCCGAAGTCGCAGTTCCGCGACTGGTACGTGTGGGCCGACGAGCGGCCGAAGAACCACAAAGAGGGCATCGTCTTCCCCGGTGAGCAGAAGACGACCTGGTCGTTCGACAAGAAGGCCGGCTGCTACTACTTTCACCGCTTCTACGAGCACCAGGCCGACCTGAACACCTGGAACCCCTACGTGCGCGCCGAAATCCAGAAGATCATGGGCTTCTGGGTGCAGCTCGGCGTGTCCGGCTTCCGCCTCGATGCGGTGCCCTTCCTGATCGAGAAGAAGGGGCCCGGCGTGGCCAACCAGATGGACTTCAATCTCCTCAAGGAGATGCGCGAGTTCCTGACGTGGCGCTCCGGCGACGCCGTGATGCTGGCCGAAGCGAACGTGCCGCCAGACGAGAGCCTCGACTACTTCGGCGCCGAGGGCGATCGGCTGCAGATGATGCTGAACTTCGCGGTCAACCAGCGGCTGTTCTACGCCCTGGCTTCCGCGGACATCGACCCGCTGGTCAAAGTCCTCGAGGAGACGCGCAAGCATCCGCGCAACGCGCAATGGGTCCAGTTCCTGCGCAGTCACGACGAGCTCGATCTCGGACGGCTGACGGAGGAGCAGCGCCAGAAGGTGTTCGCGGCCTTCGGACCCGAAAAGCGGATGCAACTGTACGACCGCGGCATCAGGCGGCGACTCGCCCCGATGCTCGGCAACGATCGCCGGAAGCTGGCGCTCGCCTTCAGCCTGCTGTTCTCGCTGCCGGGCACGCCGATGATGCAGTACGGCGACGAGATCGGCATCGGCGACGACCTGCGGCTGCCGGAGCGCGAGTGCGCGCGGACGCCGATGCAGTGGACGTCCGAGAAGCACGGTGGCTTCTCGCGGGCCAAGAAGGTCGTGCGACCGGTGATCGACGACGCGACCTACGGCTACGAGAAGGTCAACGTGATGGCACAGCGGACCGATCCAGATTCGCTGCTGAACCTGACCGAGCGCTTCATCCGCACCCGCAAGGAGTGCCGCGAAATCAGCTGGGGCGACTACGTCGTGCTACGCACCAACACGCCAGAAGTGCTCGCGCTTCGCTACGACTGGCGCGACACGTCGCTGCTGACGCTGCACAACTTCGGCAGCAGCAAGCGTAAGGTCCGCGTCAAGGTCGACACGGCCAACGACGGTGTCCTCGTCAGCGTGTTCGACAACGCGCACAGCAAGGCGCACAGCGACGGGGCGCACCGGATCGATCTGGAGGGCTACGGGTGGGCGTGGTACCGCGTCGGCAGTGCCGACAACTCGCTCGATCGCTCGACGCTCGACCTGACCAATCCCATGCGGTGAGCCGGCGCGGCGGCTCAGCGCGCCGCCAGCACGGTCGGCAGCAGGAGACCGATGTTGCGCTGGTCGAGGACGAGAAGCACAGGGTAGCCGTCGCCCTTCAGGCGCAGCCGGACGCGTGGCGCGTAGCGGGTGAGAAAGGTGACGTAGTTGCGGCTGACCGCGAACCCTTTCGGCCCGACGAAGACGGTGGGGGACGGTCCCTCATGCAGGTCCGAGAGACCGAACTCGGTTGGGTAGTAGCCCGACAGGTAGCCCGCAACGGCCGTACCCATATCGGCCGCCATCGTCTGCGACGGCCGGACTGCGGGCTTGGCCACCTCGACGTCGAGCACGAGACCGCCGTCGCTGATGAAGGTGCGGCCGTCGGGCGCGGGCAGCTTCACCTTGTGCGTCCAGACCGGCACGGTCTGCACGAGCTTGGGATTCGATGCGGGAGGCACCTGCGCCGCGGCGGGGGACGCAATGGCCGCGAGGGCAATGAAGAGCAAGGCGGACAAGCGCAGCGGCATGCCAGAAGTCTACGACAGGGACGCGTGCGCGACCTCGCTCTCCTCGTTGGTCAAGGAGCGGACGGCGTCGACGATCAGGTCGGGTTCGTCGAGCAGAATCCAGTGGCCGCTCCTGACCGCCACGACGTGCCGCCCATGAGGAGAAGCCGCGGCCAACCTCTCATGCGCCGCCAGTTCGGAGGCGGGCTGATGCGCGCCGGAGATGACGACGACTGGGATGTGAGAAGGCGGGACGGCGGCGGCGATCGTGGCGGCTTCCGACTGCAGGACGCCGAGATATTCGGACATCGCGTGGAAGCACTTCGGTTCGGACCAGTGCGCCTGCACCGCCGGATGGAGTTCGCGCGGCAGCTTGCGAACCTCGCCGACCAGGCGCTCGAGCGTAGCGGCCGCTCGCGGACCGAGCAGCTTGACGAAGGCGCGAGGCGCTCCTGGGTGACCGCCGGTCAGCAGGGCGAGGGCAGCGCGGACCACGCCGATGCGGGCGAGGAAGCCTCCGATGGCCGACGCCTGGCGCGCCCGGCGTAACAGCCCGGCCTGTGTCGGCGCTCGATCGAGCCACTCCATCGGCGGATCCACGAGAACCAGGCCGGCCACCTGCTCGGGGTGACGCGCGGCATAGCCGCGCACGATCAGACTGCCGAAGGAGTGGCCGACCAGAATGACCCGCTGGCCCGCGCCCACGGACACCCACGACCCGGTGCCCAGGGTGGCGACGACGGCGGCGAGGTCGTCGAGGATGCGCGCGAAGGTTCGGGGAGACGATGCGGCGTCGCTCCACGCCAGGCCAGCGCGATCGTAGGCGCAGACCCGGGTGAAGGCCGCCAGTGCGGGCTGGACCCGCGCCCAGCTCAGCGAGGAGGCGGCCACTCCCGCCTCGAGCAGGACAGGCGGAGCGCCTTCGCCGCGGCTGCAGACGTGGAGCCGGTGTCCGCCGGCGTCGATGAGCTCGCCGGGCGGCGGCACGCGCCGGGTTCGCACGGGTTCAGTCGCCTCCAGCAGCGCACCAGATCGAGCCACGTTTCCAATGCGCCAATGGTGTCCATGCCGGCTCAGCGCGGTACCGCTGATCTCGCTTGCTCAGCCTCGAGGCGCCTTCTTCATCCAGACGTCCCAGGTGACCGCTCCGATTTCCTCGTCGTCGAACGGGTGGCCGGCCAGCTTGAGCGCCAGCTTGATCTGGCCATGGTGATAGCCCTCGTGCCACACCATGTGCTGCAGCAGCAGCATCGGGTGGTCGTAGTGCAGGTCCATCTCACGGCCTGACGTCAGCTTGCCGTGCACGGCCCCGCGCACGGCCCGCGCGCTGTCGCTCAACATCTCGGCCATGCGATCGCGATCGCGTTCCGCGATCCACTCGTGCTTGGGCAGATCCGTCGAGAACTCCGGTGCGTCCTCGTGGACGAAGATGAGCCGCACATAGTGCATGTGCATGAACATCTGGCCGATCGACGGACTGCTGCCGGTGGCGCGGATGTCCATCGCGCCTTCCGGAATCGCGCGCAGCAGGTTGACCAGGATGGTGTTGTTGCGATCCCACGAGTCGAGTAAGGCATCGAGCACGGCATCGTTGGCGCCAGCCATCGTCAGTCCCCCTTCCGACCGTCCGCGATCAGCCGCGACAGACGGACGCTACTCGGTCGGGTCGTCGTCGCCGACCGGCGGCGTGATGTCGTCGGACTCCGGAGTCGTCTCGGTTGCCAAGGTCGGGTCGATCGCGGCGTCGCCCTCGACCGGATCAGATCCGTTGCCGCTGGTGTCGGTCTGATCCTCGAGGCGCACGATCGAGACGACCTGGTCGCCTTCGGCGACGCCGATGAAGCGGACGCCCTGGGTGGCGCGGCCGATGACACGAACGTCCTTGGCGCCCATCCGTAGCGTCTGCCCCTGCTGGGTGATCAGCATCAGCTCGTGCTCGTCGGATACGTAGGCGATGCCGACGACGTCGCCGTTGCGGTCGCTCGTCTGGATGTTGATGATGCCCGAGCCGCCGCGCGACTGCAGGCGGTACTCCTCGAGAGCGGTGCGCTTGCCGTAGCCGTTCGCGGTCACGGTGAGGACGGTGCCGCCCGGACGCACGACCTCCATGGCCACGACTTCGTCGCCGTCCTTGAGGGCAATGCCGCGGACGCCGTAGGCGGTCCGGCCCATTGGCCGTGTGTCGGCTTCAGGGAAACGGATGGACTGACCCTGCTTGGTGCCGATCAGCACCTCGCTCTTGCCGTCGGTCTGGGCCACGGCGAGGAGCGCGTCGTCGTCCTCGATGCCCATGCCGATGATGCCGCCGGCGCGTGGGTTGGCGTAGGCCTTGAGGTCGGTCTTCTTGACCACGCCCTTGCGCGTCCCCATCACGATGTACTGCAGATCTTCTTCGAGCGGGAAGGCACGGACGGCGAGGAGGGCGGCGATCTTCTCGCCCGGCTCCATCGACACCAGGTTGGCGATCGCCTTGCCGCGATTGGCCGGACCGACGTCGGGGATCTCGTAGACCTTCAGCCAGTAGGCCCGGCCGCGGTCCGAGAAGATCATGATGAACGCGTGCGTGGAGGCGACGAAGAGGTGGCTGACGAAGTCCTCCTCGCGCAGGTCCATGCCGCGCCGGCCCTTGCCGCCGCGCCGCTGCTGGCGATACGAATCGAGCGACGTCCGCTTGATGTAGCCGGTGTTGCTGACCGTGATCGCCATGTCCTCGTCGGCGATCAGGTCTTCGATGCGGAGATCACCAGGGTCGTCGATGATGGTGGTGCGGCGTCCATCGCCGAACTTTTCCTGGATGTCGCGCAATTCCTTGACGACGATCTCCATCAGCAGACGGCGGCTGCCGAGGATCGTGCGCAGGCGCTCGATCTCCTGCACCAGTGCCGCCAACTCGTCGGCGATCTTCTGCCGCTCCAGCCCGGTCAGGCGCTGGAGCTGCATGTCGAGGATGGCCTGCGACTGGATCTGCGACAGGCCGAACTCGCGCATCAGCCCTTCGCGCGCCGCGACGGGATTGGGCGAGCTCCGGATCAGCGCGATGACCGCGTCGAGGTGATCGAGGGCGATGCGCAGACCGTCGAGGATGTGCGCCCGCGCCTCGGCCTTGCGCAGTTCGAACTCGGTGCGGCGCCGCACCACGTCGCGCCGGAACTCGACGAAGTAGTCGAGCAAGTCGACGACCGGCAGCACGCGGGGCCGGCCGGCGACGATCGCCAGCGTGATGACGCCGAAGGTGGTCTGGAACTGCGTGTGCTTGAAGAGATTGTTGAGGACGACGTCGGGAACTTCGCCCTTCTTCAGTTCGATGACGACGCGCACGCCGTCGCGATCCGATTCGTCGCGGATGTCCGAGATGCCTTCGAGCACCTTCTCGTGCACCAGGTCGGCGATCTTCTTCTGCAGATCCGCCTTGTTGACCTGGTAGGGGATCTCGGTCGCCACGATCTGCATCCGCTCGCTCTTGCCGATCGGTTCGATCTCGGTCTTGGCGCGCAGGGTGATCGAGCCGCGGCCGGTGGTGTAGGCCGAGTGGATGCCGGCGCGGCCGACGATGATGCCGCCGCCAGGGAAGTCGGGGCCGGTGATCGACTGCAGGACGTGGCGCTGGCGCTCGAGGCGCCGCTCGTCTTTGGTCTTGCCGGTCACCTGGCCGGTGCGCTCGGCTTCCTCGTCCTCGAGCGTCAGGTTGATCACGCCGATCACGGCGTCGATCACCTCGCGCAGGTTGTGCGGCGGGATGTTCGTCGCCATGCCGACGGCGATGCCGGTCGAGCCGTTGACCAGCAGGTTCGGAAAGGGCGTCGGCAGGACGGTCGGCTCGTCGGTGGTCTCGTCGTAGTTGGGGACGAAGTCGACGGTTTCCTTGTCGAGGTCCAGCATCATGGCCTCGGCCAGGCCCTTGAGCCGCGCCTCGGTGTAGCGCATCGCCGCGGCGGCATCGCCGTCCATCGACCCGAAGTTGCCCTGGCCGTCGACCAGGGGCTCGCGCATGTTGAAGTCCTGGGCCAGGCGGACCAGCGTGTCGTAGATCGCCGAGTCGCCGTGCGGGTGATACGTGCCCATCACGTCGCCGACGATCTTGGCGCACTTGCGATAGGCCCGGTTCGAGGCCAGGCCCATCTGCCGCATCCCGAAGAGGACGCGGCGATGGGCCGGCTTCAGGCCGTCTCGTACGTCGGGCAGCGCGCGCCCGATGATCACGCTCATGGCGTAATCCATGTACGAGCGCTTCATCTCGTCTTCGATGTTGACCGGGACGCGCGACTGGATATCGGACATGCGTGGTTCGTTCGTGGTCGGATTCAACTCCGGAGTCGACATTCACTCCGGAGTTGCAGAAAGACGGCCTAGATGTCGAGGTTCTTCACGTCGAGGGCGTTGTCCTCGATGAACTTGCGGCGCGGCTCGACCTGGTCGCCCATCAGGGTCGTGAACATCAGGTCGGCTTCGGCGTGGTCTTCAGCCTTGACCTGAAGCAGCGTGCGGACGCTCGGGTCCATCGTCGTCATCCACAGCTGCTCGGGGTTCATCTCCCCGAGGCCCTTGTAGCGGCCGATGGTGATGCCCTTGCGGCCGGCGGCGATGAAGAACTCGAGGAGCCCGTCCATCGAGGCGATGCTGACGTCGGCGTCCTTTGCCGGCTTCGGCGCCTTGAGACTCGGCGCGGGCGTCTCGGCGCGGGCCAGGATGGTGGCGATGTCGCCGACGCCCGGAGCATCGGCCTCGACGATCTCGTCGGTGTCCGCGTCGGCGTCGACCTTGCCATCGAGGGTGCGGATGACCACCGCGCCGAGCAGATCCCGGACGGCGGAGTGGCTCGTCACCAGCGCGCGGTAGTCGGGCGCGGTCACGAACTCGACGCCAACGACGTTCTGGCGAACGTAGCCCGCCGACCGATCGCTGATCAGGATCGCCTGTGCGTTGTGCTCGTCGTCGGACTGCACGGTTACCTCGCGAGTCGGCGTCCGCAGCGTGGCGGCAATCGCCTCGATGCGATCGGCATCGGCGAAGGCGCTGGCGTCGCGGACATCCGCGGCGAGGAGCCCGAGCACGACGTCGCGAGTGGCACCGCGGCGCTCGACACGCTGGAGGTGCTTCTGCAGCACGCCGAGCTGCTGCAGGTGCTTCTCGAGCTCGGCACCCTGCAGATCGCGGCCGTTCGTCGTACGCACCACACGGTTCTCGACGGCGCGTCGCACGAGCAGGCTGTCGAGCTCGCGCTCGTCCTTGACATAGGTCGTCTTTTTGCCGCGCTTGACGTGGAACAGCGGCGGCTGCGCGATGTAGACGTAGCCCGCGTCGATCAATTGACGCATCTGCCGATAGAAGAACGTCAGCAGCAGCGTGCGGATGTGGGAGCCGTCCACGTCGGCGTCCGTCATGATGATGATGCGGTGATAGCGGAGCTTCTCGATCGAGAACTCCTCAGCACCGATGCCGCAGCCGATCGCGGCGATCATCGTCCTGATGGCGTCGCTGCTCAGCATCTTGTCGAAGCGCGCCTTCTCGACGTTCAGGATCTTCCCGCGGATGGGCAGGATCGCCTGGAAGCGCCGATCACGGCCCTGCTTGGCCGAGCCGCCGGCCGAATCGCCTTCGACGATGTAGATCTCGCTCTGCGCCGGATCGCGTTCCTGGCAGTCGGCGAGTTTGCCGGGCAGCATGCCGCTGTCGAGGGCGCCCTTGCGGCGCACCAGGTCACGCGCCTTGCGCGCGGCTTCCCGGGCGCGGGCGGCATCGATGGCCTTCTGGATGACGCGCTTGGCGACGGCCGGGTTCTCTTCGAGGAACGCCCCCAGCCGCTCGTTGACGATCGTCTCGACGATGCCCTTTACCTCGGTGTTCCCGAGCTTCGTCTTGGTCTGGCCTTCGAACTGCGGCTGCGGAATCTTGACGCTGATGACGCCGGTCAGGCCCTCGCGGATGTCGTCACCGCTGACGTTCTCCTTGAGGTCCTTCGACAGGTTGTTGCTGATCGTGTAGGCGTTGATCGTGCGCGTCAGCGCGGCGCGAAACCCCGAGAGATGGGTGCCGCCTTCGTGCGTGTTGATGTTGTTGGCGAACGAGTACATCAACTCGGTGTAGCTGTCGTTCCACTGCAGCGCGATCTCGACCTGGATGCCGTCCTTCTCGCCCTTCATGTAGATGGGCTGGTCGTTGACGGCGGCCTTGGCCTGATTCAGGAACGTGACGAACTGGTTGATGCCGCCTTCGTAGTGGAAGTGGTGCGCCTTGCCGTCCTCGCGCTCGTCGTCGAGCGTGATCTGGACGCCGGCGTTGAGAAAGGCGAGTTCGCGCAGGCGGTTGGCGAGCGTGTCGAAGCTGAACTCCGTCGTTTCGAAGATCTCGGCGTCCGGTTTGAAGGTGATCTTCGTGCCGCGCTTCTTGGTCGTGCCGGTGTTGATCAGGTCGGCGACCGGCTTGCCGCGCTCGAAGGTCTGGCTGTGGACCTGGCCGTTTCGGTAGATCTCGAGGTCGAGCCGCTCGGACAGCGCGTTGACGACCGAGACGCCGACGCCGTGCAGGCCGCCGGACACCTTGTAGCTGTTGTTGTCGAACTTGCCGCCGGCGTGCAGGACGGTGAGTACGACTTCAGCGGCCGACTTGCCGCTCTCGTGCATATCCGTCGGAATGCCGCGGCCGTTGTCGATGACCGTGATCGAGTTGTCGAGATGGATGCGGACGTTGACCTGGTCGCAGTAACCGGCGAGGGCTTCGTCGATCGAGTTGTCGACGACCTCATAGACGAGATGGTGAAGACCCTGCGGCCCGGTCGAGCCGATGTACATGGCCGGGCGCTTGCGGACCGCCTCCAGGCCTTCGAGGACCTTGATCTTGTCTGCGCCGTAGTCGTCGGCTGAGGTGCCGTTCAGCGGGACATCGGCCGTCACGTCAGTCGGAGCCGGACCGCCTGGCGGCGGTTGGAGAGAAGTGTCCTGTTCCATCTACATCTGGTGGATCGCGAGCATCAGGAGTGCCGGAGCCCAGCCAGGCGTTGGCGCGTGGCTGGCGAACGCTTCAACCCGGCATCTGCGCCGGGCCGACAGCACCCAAAACTCAGATCCGCATCGGCATGATCACGTACGTGTAGTCGTAGCCGACCGCACCCACCGGCTTCATGACGGCCTGGCTCATCTCGTCCTTGAACTGCAGCACGACCACCTCGGTTTCGGCGACGGCGAGAAAATCGAGGACGTACTGGGCGTTGAAGCAGATCGTGACGGATGGGCCGCTGTACTCGACCGGAATGACTTCCTTCGCTTCGCCGAACTCGGAGCTGTTCGACGTCACGATGACTTCACCGGGATCCATCTGGAACTTGACCGAGCGCGACCGTTCGTTGGCCAGCAACGCCACGCGCTTGACGGCGCTCGTCAGACGATCCCGATCGAACTCGACCGCCTTGTCGTTGCCCTTCGGGATGACCCGCTCGTAGGCGGGAAACTGGCCGTCTATCATCCGCGACACGAGGAGGCGGTCGGCGAAGCGGAAGAACAGGTGGTTCTCGCCCTTCTCGAAGGTGACCTCGTCACCGGCTTCGCCAAGCAGCCGTCCGAGCTCGAGCAGGGTCTTCTTCTGGACGATGACCCGCAGCTCGTCCGGTGAACCGGGAGCGCCTTCGCGCGGAGCGGTCACCAGCGCCAGGCGATGCCCGTCGGTGGCGACCATGCTCATCTCCTTGGGCCGAAGCACCAGGAGCGCGCCGTTGAGGAAATAGCGGGTGTCCTCGCCGGTGATGGCGAACTGGGTCTTGGCCACCATCTGCCGGGTGATGTCGCGGGGCAGGGTGGCGTCTCCGGGGCCCGTACTGTCCGGCATGGCCGGGAAGTCGTCCCGGGACATGGTCTGCAGCCTGGACTCGAACCGGTCGGCCGCGACCTTGACCCCGTTCTTGTCCTCCTGGATGAGGATGTCGGTGTCCGGCAGCGCCTTGACGATCTCGAAAAGCTTCTTGGCGGGCAGCGTCAGCGAGCCGGGCTTTTCGATTTTGGCGGTGACGCGGCTCTTCAGCCCCACCTCCAGGTCGGTGGCCGACAGGCGGACCTCCGTGCCCTTGGCGTCGATCAGGACGTTGGCGAGGATGGGGATCGTGTTCTTGCGCTCGACGATGCCCTGGAAGAACTGCAGTTCCCGCAGCAGGTCCGCCTTGCTAACGGAGAGTTCCATGCGTGTGCTGCCCCAATAAGCCGAACAGAAGCCGAACCGCCGCGACCGCGTCGTGGAGCCTACCCGGGACGAGGGCTGGCCGTATTGTGTTTTAGAACGAATCTACGAACACAAAAGTATAACAAGAACAAGGGCCTGTTGAAAAGCGGAAACGAGTCCCGTTCTCCTTCGAGTTCAATAACTTACGGTAGCGCACGGCTGAGGATTCCCGGTGCGCCAACGGTGCCTTCTGCAGGCCGGCGCCGGACCGGGTTCTCCGCTCCACAGTCGGTCCGCAGGATTTCCACAGGCTCTTGTGGACGGACGGGGCAGGAATAGCGATCCGGGCCTCGCTATTGGCACATTCCGCCGGTTTTACTGGAAGTTGGCCAGCAGGTTCTGCACCACGGCGCTGAATTCGGTGTCGCGCTGACGCATCCCTTCGATTTTCTGGATCGAATGGATGACGGTCGAGTGGTGTTTGCCACCGAACGCCCTCCCAATCTCGGGTAGCGACGCCCGGGTCAGGGCCTTGCACATGTACATGGCCACCTGGCGCGGCAGGGCGATGGATTTGGAGTTGTTCCGGGCCTTCAGCTCGTTCGGTCGGAGCTGAAAGTAGTCGGCGACGAACTTCTGGATGATCTCGATGGTGATGACGCGCTCGTCGTTCGACAGCACGTTGCGGAGTACGTGCTGAGCCAGCGCCAGGTTGATTTCGTCGCCGGTCATCGACGCGTAGGCGACCAGGCGGATCAGTGACCCTTCCAGCTCCCGGACGTTCGACCGGATCTTGCCGGCGATGTAGATGGCGACGTTGTCCGGCAGCGGAACGGCTTCCGCTTCGGCCTTCTTGCGCAGGATTGCCACCTTGGTCTCGAGGTCCGGGGGCTGGATGTCGGCAATCAGCCCCCATTCGAACCTGGACCGCAGACGCTCCTCGAGCGCGGTGATCTCATGCGGCGGCGAGTCGCTGCTGATGACGATCTGTTTGGCCGAGTCGAACAGCGCGTTGAACGTGTGGAAGAACTCGGTCTGGGTGCTTTCCTTGCCGCCGATGAACTGGATGTCGTCGACCAGGAGCACGTCGATGTTGCGGTAGCGCTCGCGGAAGTCGAGGATGCGCTCGTAGCGGAGCGCATTGATCATTTCGTTCATGAAACGCTCGGATGACACGTAGGTCAGCTTCAGCGAGCGTGCCTGCTGGACGATGTAGTGCCCCACCGCATGCATCAGGTGGGTCTTGCCGAGGCCCACTCCGCCGTAGATGAAGAGCGGGTTATATGACCGCGCCGGCGCCTCGGCCACGGCGCGGCAGGCGGCGTGGGCGAACTGGTTCGACGGTCCAACGACGAAGCTGTCGAAGGTGTAACGGGGATTCAGGCCGGGGGGGCCGGGCGGCGCCCCTTCGGCCGGCGTTCCCGGGACCGGGAACTGCACCCCGGTGTCAGCCGGGCGTGGCGATGCCGAGGCGGGGTGGCCGGGGGCGAAACTGCGCTCGACCGCGGCCTGCTGGGTGTTCGCTTCGGCCTCGGTGACAAACGTCAGGGCGGTGTCGCTCCGGCCGATTTCGGCCAGCGCATCGGCCAAAACCCCCGAATAATGCTTGAGCAGCCAGTCCCGGAACCCGACATCCGGGACGCGGATGGTCACCCGCTGCCCGTCGTCCGTGACGAACTCCGTGCGGCGAAACCACGTCGAGAAGCTGTGGCGATTGACTTTCGTCTCGACCCGGGCCAGAACCTGATCCCAGACGGTCATTTCACGTCCGCCAGCCCGGGCAAGGTCCGAGCTTCGGCCAGGAATGCATGGAAATCCGACACTTTCGCCTCATGTGACGTGTCTGTAAACGGGCGCGCCGCCGTCACGAGGCGGAAATGGTCGAGAAAAACGCCACGAAAACACCTTCGCCGTACGCAGATACCGACAGCACAAGGGTCTTGATGGCGGCCAATCGGGAAAGCCCCGAAATTTCCACAGAATTTTCCACAGTTGTGGAAAACCGGGTGAGAACGCCGTCGCCGCTGATGGCGGGGACCGGTGGGGGCATGGGAAGCGGACGACGATACCACACGGATTCTCGGCCGGGTTTGTTGACACATTTCGACCCGGCGTCTACCATGAGTGGTTCTGCCGTTCGGCCGCGTCCGGTCACGGTGAGCCTGGTGATCCATGAAGCGCACTTTTCAGCCCAATCGCAGCCGCCGGCGCAAGACGCATGGCTTCCTCGAACGCATGAGCACCAAGAACGGCCGTCTGGTCCTGAAGCGCCGTCGCGCCAAGGGCCGGAAGCGCCTGACGGTGTCGTAAGCGCGCCAGAGCCAGCCGCCGGCTGCGCGTCAGGACTTCGCGTGACCGAGCGACTCCAGCCGCACGAGCGCGTCCGCCGGCGGACCGACTTCGAGCACATCTACTCGCATGGGGCGAAGCGGCACGGCCGCTTCATGACCATGTTCGTGCTCGCCCGGGAGACCGCAGCCGATCCTGGCCGGGCGCGGTTTGGTGTCGCGGCGACGCGCAAACTCGGGGGGGCCGTTGTCCGCAACCGAGCCAAGCGCCTCTCCCGCGAGTTGTTCCGCCGCCACAAGCCCGATGCCGGCCTCGACGTCGTGGTCGTCCCGCGACGTGAGTTCCTCGCCGCCGATTTCCCCAGCCTTGAACGCGACTACGTCGTGCTGCTCGCCGGCCGCGCTGGCCGGGACACCGGTCCGCGACGGCGTTCGGAGCGCCCGGCACGCTGACGTGGTGACCCGCGCCCTCCAGTCTCTCGTTCGCGCGTATCAACTTCTGCTCTCGCCGTGGTTCGGCGGAGCCTGCCGGTTCTCGCCGTCCTGTTCCGCCTATGCGATCGAGTCGCTCGAGCGACACGGCCCCTGGCGGGGCGGGTGGATGGCGCTGACGCGCATCGCCCGGTGCCACCCGTGGGGCCCGGCCGGCTTCGATCCCGTCCGTTGAGCCCAACGTCATAAGACAGCATGGAACGTCGCGTCATCATCGCCGTCGTCCTTTCCTTCCTGGTGCTCTTCGGCTATCAGGCACTGGTCGTCAAACCCAACGCCAAGCGTCCGGCGCCAGCCGCTGCCGCGCAGGGGTCGCCTGCCGAGACGCCACCGGTCGAGGCCGCGCCGGCGCCGCAGGCCCCGGTCGGGCCCCAGCCGGCTGTCCTTGCCGGCGAGACCGCCGAGCGGCGCATCGTGATCGAGACGTCGCGGGTCAAGGCGACCTTCTCGAACCGAGGCGCCCTGCTCGAGAGCTGGCTGCTCAAGGACTACCTCGATTCGAAAGGCCGGCCGATGGACATGGTCGCGCCGGCGCTGACCACGCCGGAGCGGCATCCGCTGGCGCTGACGGTGGGTGACGCCGCCCTCAGTGCGCGCGTCAACACCGCGCTCTACCAGGCGTCGACCGGCGACCAGCATCTCGACACGCGGACCGGCTCGATCCAGTTCACGTATCGCGATGCGTCGGGCGTGTCGGTCGTCAAGACCATCGAGATTCAGCCCGACGGCCAGCCGTTCCTGCTGCGCGTGAACACCGAGGTGCTGCTCAACGGGCAGCGTCAGCGGGTTACGGTGCACGGCGGCGCCGGGTTCGGCGACATCGAGCGCGGCGTGAAGAGCACCAGCTGGCTGGCGCCCTCGACGTATCAGCCGCCGCAGGCCATCGTCCACATGGTCGGCGTCAAGGATCCGGCCCGCATTCCGGTGGCCAACCTGGCGGCGCAGCCGGTCCATGAAGGCCTCGAGCGCTATGGCGGTGTCGACGACCAGTATTTCCTGGCCGCGGCGCTGACCAACGGCAAGCACACGCGCATCGAATACGCGCCGCTGACGGTGAAGACCGACGACGGCGAGCGGCACATCATCGACTACCGCGTCCGCGTCGCCGGCGATGCGCCCCTGACCTTCTTCATCGGGCCGAAGGAATTCGACCTGCTGCAGCGGGCTGACGTCGAGCTGACGCGCACGATCAACCTCGGCATCTTCGGCTTCCTGGCGACGCCGCTGCTGAAGGCGCTGAAGTGGGTCAATGAGTACGTCGGCAACTTCGGCTGGTCGATCATCCTCCTGACCATCCTGATCAACATCGTGATGTTCCCGCTGCGCCACAAGAGCGCGGTGTCGATGCGCAAGATGCAGCAGATTCAGCCGCAGGTGAAGGCGATCCAGGATCGCTACGCCAAGCTGAAAATGACCGATCCGGCGCGCCAGAAGATGAACCAGGAGCTGATGGAGCTCTACAAGGCCAAGGGTGCCAACCCGGCCAGCGGCTGCGTGCCGATGTTCCTCACCTTCCCGGTCCTTTTCGCGTTCTACGCGTTCCTGTCACAGGCCATCGAGCTGCGTGGCGCGCCCTGGATCCTGTGGATCCACGACCTCTCCCGGCACGACCCGTACTACGTGACGCCGGTGCTGATGGGCGCCTCGCAGTTCCTGCAGACGAGGATGATGCCGCCGACCGGCGATCCGGCGCAGCAGCGGATGATGATGTTCATGCCGCTGATGTTCATGGTGTTCTTCCTGTGGGCGCCGAGCGGCCTGGTCCTCTACTGGCTGTGCAGTAACCTCTGGACGATCGGCCAGCAGTACTTCACGAACCGGCTCCTGGCCAACGGGCAGCTGGCCAAGGCGCGCTGAGCGGCAGGCGCCCGCGACGGAGAGAGCGATGCAATCGGAACTGCACGGTGAAGTGAAGGCGTTCGTGGAGCAGGTGGTCGAGGCGATGGGCCTCGCCGTCGCCGTCGAGGTTTCGGATCTCGAGGACGGCAGCGTCCGCGTCGACGTGCAGGGCGAGGAGAGCGAGCTCCTGCTCCGGCGCAAGGGCGAAGGCCTCGACGCGCTGCAGCATCTCGTCAACAGCGCCTACCGCCGCGACGTCGGCCGCGATCAACGGATCGTCATCGACGCGATGAACTTCCGGCAGGGGAAGGACATCGAACTGCAGCAGATGGCCAAGTTCCTCATCGAGAAGGTGCGGAACACCGGTGCGCCACAGGAACTCGGTCCGCTGAACTCCTACTCGCGCCGCATCGTGCACATGGAAGTGAGCCGCTTCGACGACGTCGCCTCGGAGAGCCAGGGCGACGGGCAGTTGAAGCAGGTCACCATCAGCCTGCGTAAGCCGGCGCGCTGACCGGTCCGCTGCGGACCGCGGCCTGCCTGCTGCGGGGCATGGCAGGAGCGCCGTGTTCTCGACCGACGACACCATCGTCGCCATCGCGACCCCACCGGGCCGGGCCGGTCTCGGCGTCGTGCGCATCGCCGGTCCGCAAGCGGTGACCATCGCCGGTGTGCTGGCGCCTGGTGCAGCCCTGCACGCCCGTGTCGCCACGGTTCGACGACTGGCGGCGCCGCTCGACGGGCCCACATCGGCTGCGCGCGGCGTCTCGATCGATCAGGTCGTGCTCACCTGGTTCGCGACCCCCGCCTCCTACACCGGCGACGACGTCGTCGAGATCTCGGCGCATGGCAGCCCGGTGCTGCTCGATCGCATCATTCGCAGCGCGATGCGCGCCGGCGCCCGCCTCGCCGCGCCCGGTGAGTTCACCCTGCGCGCCTTCCTCAACGGCAAGCTCGATCTCGTGCAGGCGGAAGCCGTTGCCGATCTGATCGACGCGGTAACGCCGGCGCAGGCGCGAATGGCGTTCGATCAGCTGGACGGCACGTTGAGCCACGCGCTCGCCGCGATCGGCGAGGCGCTGTTCGATCTGCGCGTGCGGCTCGAGGCGTCGCTGGATTTTCCCGACGAGGGGTACCACTTCGTGGAGCCCGGTGCGGTCGCGCGGGAGTGCGAGACGGTGCGCGATCGCGTGACCGCACTGTTGGAGACGGCGCGCCGCGGCCGGCTGCTGCGGGAAGGGTGCACGGTCGCGCTGGTGGGCGCCCCCAACGTCGGCAAGTCGCTGCTCTTCAACGCGCTGCTCGGGGCCGGGCGGGCGATCGTCACGGCCGTTCCGGGGACGACCCGTGATCTGCTGACCGAGCGCTGCGACATCGGCGGCCTGGCGGTGACGCTGATCGATACCGCCGGCGTCCGCGACAGCGATGAGCCGATCGAGCGCGAGGGGATTGCGCGCGCACGGCAAGCGGCGCAGACCGCCGACGTCCGCGTCGTCGTGCTCGATCGATCGCGGCCGCGTGCGGAGACCGGCGTGGCGATGGGCGCGGAAACCGGAGCGGCGAGCAAGGCGGAGGCCGCAGCGGAGACAAGCGCACTGTCAGGCGCTGTCGCCAGGAACACGACGGTCATCGTCGCGAACAAGTCGGACTTGCCGTCCGCGTGGACGGAGGCGGACGAACGCGCGTCCATCGCCGCATCCGCGCTGACAGGAGAGGGCCTGGACGCGGTGCGTCAGGCCATCGTCCGGGCGGCGGTGTCGATGGAGTCGCTGGAGGACCCGCCGTCGGTGGCCAACGCCCGGCACGTCGGGTTGCTCGAGCGCGTCGAGGCGCGGGTCGGAGAGGCAGCGGATCAGGCGCGGAGCGGGGAAGGCGAGGAGATCGTGCTGGCGACGCTGCAGGATGCGTTCGCCGCACTCGATGAGATAGTGGGAAAGCGCTCGTCGGAAGACGTGTTACGCCAGATTTTCGCCAGATTCTGCATCGGAAAATGACCGCGGACGTCGTCATCATCGGCGCTGGGCACGCCGGCTGTGAGGCCGCGCATGCAGCGGTGCGCCTCGGCTGCCGCGTCGCCTTGTGTACGCTCTCGCCTGACACTGTGGGGCATATGCCCTGTAATCCGGCCATCGGCGGGACGGCCAAGGGACATCTCGTCCGCGAGATCGACGCGCTCGGCGGACTGATGGGGGAGGCCATCGACGCGACGGGCATCCAGTTCAAGCTGCTCAATCGGAGCCGTGGTCCGGCCGTCTGGTCGCCGCGGGCGCAGGCCGACAAGAAGGTCTACTCGAGCTGGATGCGCGCCCGGCTCGAGTCCGAGTCGCTTATCGATTGGGTCTTCGAGCCGGTGACCGCTCTGGATGTGGAGGCCGGGCGAGTCGTCGGCGTGTCGCTCGCCGACGGCCGGTCCATTCGTGCGACCGCGGTGGTGGTGACGACGGGCACCTTCCTCAACGGGCTGGTGCACATCGGCCGTGAGCAGCGTCCGGCCGGCCGGGCCGACGAACCACCGTCGATCGCGCTGGCGGCGTCGGTCCGCGGCCTCGGTTTACAGTGGGGGCGCCTGAAGACCGGGACGCCGCCCCGCCTGCACCGCGACAGCATCGACTTCTCCGGGATGCGGGAGGAGCGCGGTGACGACCCGCCGGTGCCGTTCTCTTATGGGACCGATCGCCTGGAGCGGCCGCAGATCAGTTGTCATCTGCTCCACACCACGCCACGCGTTCGCGATCTGGTGCACGAGCGCATCTCGGAGTCGCCGCTCTACAACGGCCAGATCAAGGGGATCGGGCCGAGGTATTGCCCTTCGCTCGAAGACAAGATCATGCGGTTCCCGGACCGCGAGGCCCATCAGGTGTTTCTGGAGCCTGAGGGATTGGACGTTCCGGAGATCTACGTCAACGGCTTTTCCACCAGCCTGCCGCGCGACACGCAGCTGTCGCTGGTTCGCGCCCTGCCGGGTCTGGAGCAGGCGGAAATGCTCCGGCCGGGTTATGCCGTGGAGTACGACTTCGTCCAGCCCACGGAGCTGCGGCGATCCCTCGAATGCAAGCGGATCCCAGGGCTTTTCCTGGCCGGCCAGATCAATGGCACCTCGGGCTACGAGGAAGCCGGGGCCCAGGGGCTTGTCGCCGGCGCGAACGCCGCGCTCGCCCATCTGGACCGCGATCCATTGGTGATCGGCCGCGATGAGGGCTATATCGGCATCCTGGTCGACGATCTGACGACGCGCGGCTGTCTCGAGCCGTACCGGATGTTCACGTCGCGGGCCGAGCATCGGCTGTTGCTGCGGATCGACAACGCGGATGTCCGTCTGACGCCGCGCGGTCGGCGGGTCGGGCTCGTGGATGACGGGCGCTGGGACCGTTTCGAGGCCAGGATGGCTCGTCTCGACCGCAATCGCGGTCTCCTCCAGTCGGCAACGCGCGTCGACGACGGCGTCCGCACCTCCGTATGGCAGCGCATCAAACGCCCGGACGTACGGTTGGCGGACGTCAGCGATGGCCTCGGCCTGCAGTTGATGCCGGCGGTGGGGGACCTGGATGCGGCGAGCCTCGAGACGGAGAGTAAATACGAGGGCTACGTGGCCCGCCAGCGGCTCGAGGTCGCTCGAGCCCAGCGCGACGAAGGTCGCCGCATCCCGGATGGCTTCCTGTATACCGGTGTGCCCGGGCTCTCGAACGAAGTGGTCCAGCGTCTCACGCAGATTCAGCCGGAGACCGTCGGCCAGGCCTCCAGGGTTTCAGGTGTGACTCCAGCAGCCGCCGCGGTGATCGTCCGGGAGCTGCGCCGGCTCGATCAGGGCCGCAGCGGGGTCGCACTCCAGTGACCCGTTCGCGAGCGGCCGCTGGCGACGCCGCCGGCTTGGCGAAGGACGCGGACGACTGGCGGAAGCGTATCGTTCGTCGCGCCCATCGCGCCAACCTCGATCCACTGCCGGAACAGGTCGCAGCCCACGCGGAGTATCTATCCCTGCTCAGCGTCTGGAATGCCCGCATGAACCTGACGGCCTTGACTGACCGCGACGAGGCGGTCGATCGGCTGATTCTCGAGCCCGTCTCCGCTGCCAGGCTGCTTCCAGGCGCGACCTCTTTGCTCGACGTCGGATCCGGGGGCGGCTCGCCGGCGATACCGTTGAAAGTACAACTGCCCCACGCGTCGCTCTGCATGGTGGAGTCGAAGATTCGAAAGGGGGCTTTTCTCCGCGAGGCCGTCCGAAAGCTCGGTTTGGCGAACGTGCGCGTCGAGAGCCGCCGATTCGAGGAACTGTTGACCGACGCGTCGATCCACGAGTGCTGCGACGTCGTAACCATCCGCGCGGTCCGCGTCCAGTTATCGACATTGGTAGCAACTCAGGCGTTTCTGAAGCCAGGCGGTCGCCTCGCCCTGTTCCGAGGACCTGGGGAAGAGCCGCTGCCGGCTGTTCCGACCCTGACGCTCGAAAGCGACGAGCCCCTGGTCGAAAGCCTTCGCAGCCGCCTGGTGACTCTTCGGAAGTCCAGTTCTCGCTGACGTTCGTGGGAATGTTCCACGTGGAACAGTCCGCAATCGGTTAGGGCAGGTGCCGCGCTTGACCCCTGTCCGCTGCCGCTCTATCCTTCGGACTCCCCGGCTAGCCCTTCCCCCCTCAGTGTGGTGATGCGAAAGATCCTTGCCGTCTCCAATCAAAAAGGAGGCGTTGGAAAGACCACGACCGCGATCAACCTGGCCGCGTCCCTGGCCCTGGCTGACCGATCGGTTTTGCTCGTCGACGTCGATCCTCAGGGCAACCTGACCAGCGGCGTTGGCCTCAAGGCTCAGGCAGCCAAGGGACCGACGATCTACGAAGCGCTGATGGGAACCGCTCCCCTCCCACAGCTTTCCACCGCGGTCGACAAGATGACGCTTGTCCCAGCCAATCGCCATCTGGCCGGGGCGGAGATCGAACTCGTCAACATGGAAGCGCGCGAAACCAGGCTGAGCAAGTGCCTCGAAGCCGTCAGGGATAAGTACGACTACATCCTGATCGACACCCCGCCTTCGCTGGGTCTGCTCACACTGAACGCACTGGTCGCCGCCGACGCCGTCATCGTCCCGCTCCACTGCGAGTACTTCGCTCTCGAAGGCATCGCCGACCTGGTAGCGACCATACGACGCGTGCGGGCCTCGCTGAATCCCAGGCTGGATATCCTGGGCGTGCTGCTGACGATGTACGATGATCGCACCAACCTGGGCCAGCAGGTGGCGAACGACATCCGGTCCTTTTTCGCCGAGAAGGTCTTCACCAGCGTCATTCCCAGGAATGTACGTTTGGGCGAAGCCCCTAGCCATGGCCTTCCGGTGATTCTCTACGACGCAAAATCGAAGGGCGCCGACGCCTACGTGAGTCTCGCGCGCGAAGTGCTGAGCCGCGAAGCGCAGTCCAGTCTTGTTCCTGTTGTTTGACCTATTGTCGTGATCTTGTTGATGCAAAGAGGTTTGTGTGGCTGAGAAGCGACCGGCGCTCGGGCGAGGCTTGAGCGCCCTCATCCCGGAGATGCCCGCCGAGCCCGTCGTCGCTGCCGCGCCCTCTGCCGCCGCGCTGCGTGGCGTCCCGCTCGAAGTCGACCTCGATCGGATCGTGCCGAATCCACGTCAGCCGCGACTCCAGATCGAGCAGGCGCCGCTCGAGGAACTGGCCCAGTCGATCCGCGCGAACGGCATCATCCAGCCGATCCTGGTCCGCCGCGCCGGCGACCGCTTCGAGATCATCGCCGGCGAGCGCCGCTGGCGAGCCGCCCAGATCGCCGGCCTGCTGCGTGCGCCGGTCGTGATCCGGGAGATCGAGGACAACCAGCTCCTGCAGGTTGCCCTCATCGAGAACATTCAGCGCGAGAACCTCAATCCGATCGACGAAGCCACCGCCTACCGCCGCCTGCTCGACGAGTGCTCGCTGACGCAGGAGGCTCTGGCCGAGGCCGTCGGCAAGGACCGCGCCTCCATCGCCAATCATCTGCGGTTGCTGCGCCTGCCGTCCGAGGTGCAGCGCCAGGTGTCCGGCGGCGCGCTGTCCATGGGCCACGCCCGCGCCCTCGTCGGGCTTGAGAATCTGGTCACTCTCAAGAAAGCGGCCGACGACGTCATTGCCCGGGCGCTCTCTGTGCGGGAAACCGAGGCGCTCGTCCGTAGGCTGAACGCGCCTCCGGCGGCACCGGCCGTGGTGGTCAAGGACGTCCATACCCGCGAAGCGGAAGACGTCATGAAGCTGGCCCTCGGCACGCGCGTCCGCATCGTTCGGAAGGGCAAGGCCGGTCGCGTCGAAATCGACTTCGTCTCGGAAGACGAGCTGAACCGGATCTACGAGTTCATCACCGACAAGCGATGAGTCACCGCGGACGAGATGGGCCGCTGCTCAGCCTTGCTTCGAGTGGCGCGACATGGCGCGGACCGGCCGCCAGGGCGTCCGCCTCGCCTTGCCGGGCCCAGCAAAAGCATGGTATAAACGGCCGTTTGTCTAGTGGTCCGAGTCGCGTCAACGCGGCTGGCCGCTTCCTCAGCGGCCCTTCGGGCCCCGCTGCTTGTTGACTAGATCGGGCGGTTCCATCGGAGGCCACGCGTGATTCCGGACCTGTCGGTCCTCTGGGTCATCCTGCTCGTGCTCGTGCTGACGGTCATCGTCCAGCGGTTCCTGTTCGGACCGCTGCTGCACGTCATGCATGAGCGCGAGAGTGCCACCGTCAAGGCCCAGGCTCTGGCGGCCGAGGCCGGGCGCCGCGCCGCGACCGCCGTCGCCGATTACGACTCGCAGATGTCCGCGGCCCGCAACGACGTCTATCGCCAGATGGAGACGGTGCGTCGCGAGGCGCTCGAGCGCAGCGCAGCGTTCGTCGCCAAGGCCCGTCAGGACGCCAACGCGACCCGCGCCGAGGCGCTGCGCTCGCTCGACGCTTCCGTCTCTGCGGCGCGCGCTACCCTGTCGACCGACGCCGAGGCGCTCAGCCAGGCGATCGTCGACCGCGTTCTCGAACGTCGGGTGTCCTAGCCGGTCCTTGTTGCCCCACCCCATGGCGTCCTTCTCCCCCAGACTTTGTGAAAATTTCCTCAAGCGGTCGTGGCATCGTGCCGCGACCGTATTGGCGACCCTGATCGCCCTGAGCGGCGTCCCCGTGGACGACGCCCAGGCGCGCGCGGCGGCGACCCGGACATCGCAAGCCGCGCCGGCGCATGAAGCCGCCCCCGCCGCCGCACCGGCCGCGGTGAGGCCGGCTCCCGCGCCGGCGACCCCGGCTCCGACGCACGCGGCGGCGTCGACCGAAGCCCAGCCGGCTTCAGGCACCCCGGTCGAGCGCAGCCAGCACCCCGCCACGCCGGCGACCGCGGGACAAGGCACTCCGGCCCACGCTCCCGCCGGTGAGCATGCGCCGACCCCGGCCTCCGCGGCTGGCGACGCGGCTCACGGTCAGCCGACGGCGCACGGTCCTCCGGCCGGCGAGCACGGCACCGAAGGTGCCGGCCATGGCGCCGCCTCCCACGAGGAGGCCGAGAGCGTCTGGGCCGTCCCCGGCCGCATCTTCAACTTTGCCGTCCTCCTCGGCGGCTTGATTTACCTGCTGCGGTCGCCCCTGGCCCAGCATCTCGCCAGCCGCAGCCAGCAGATTCGCGGCGGGCTGGAGTCGGCCCGCGAAACCAGCGCGACCGCGACCGCCCAACTCGCCGAACTCGATCGCCGGCTGCAGACGCTGCCCGCCGAGCTCGAGGCCCTGCGCAAGAAGGGCGTCGAGGAGATCGCCGCCGAGGAACACCGGATCCAGGCCAAGGCCGAAGCCGAACGGACGCGCCTCGTCGAGGACATGCAGCGCGACGTCGACGTGCGCGTCCGCGTGGCGCGCAAGGCGCTGGCGGAGCACGCCGCCGACCTCGCCGTCGGCCTCGCCGCCGAACGCGTCCGCCAGACGATCACCGACGACGACCAGGCCCGGCTGATCGATCGCTACACGGCAGAGGTGAAGGACATCCATGGCTAGCCGCGCTTCCGCGCGCCGGTATGCGCGCGCCCTGTTCGACGTCGTCTCGAAGTCCGGCGACGTCGATGCGGCCCTGGTCGAGCTCAAGGCGCTCGGCTCCGCCATCTCGGGGCACGACGACCTGCGTCGCGCCCTGACCAGCCCGGGCGTCCCGCTCGGCGCCAAGCAGACGGTCATGCGCGAGGTGCTGGCGCTGCAGCCCGTGTCGAAGGTCGTCGCCCGCCTCATCACGCTGATCGTCGAGAATGACGACATCGACGAGATCGAGCAGATCGTCGAGGCGTTCGAGCAGCGTGTTCTCGACCTGCACCAGGTCGTGCGCGCCGAAATCACTTCCGCCGTCCCGTTGTCCGACGACAAGCTCCGGGCCATCGAGGCCTCACTGGCGGACGCGTCGGGGGCCCGCGTGGTGATCACGCCCCGCGTCGACCCAGCCATCCTCGGCGGCGTCGTCGCCAAGGTCGGCAGCCGTGTCTACGACGGCAGCGTCGCCCGTCACCTTGCCCGGATCCGCACCCGTCTCGTCAGCGGCGACACACTCCAGTAGTCCTATGAACATCAGAGCCGAAGACATCTCCCGCATCCTCCGCGAGCAAGTCGGCGGATACACCGTCGACGTGGACGTCGCCGAAGTCGGCACCGTCGTCACGATCGGTGACGGCATGGCCCGGCTGCACGGCGTCGAGCGATGCATGGCCGGCGAAATGATCGAGTTTCCGGGCGGCGCCTACGGCATCGCGCTGAACCTCGAGGAAGACAGCGTCGGCTCGGTGCTCCTCGGTGACGCCCACCACATCAAGGAAGGCGACGTCGTCAAGCGCACCGGCCGCATCATCTCGGTGCCGGTCGGCGACGAGCTGCTCGGCCGCGTCGTCAACGCGCTCGGCCAGCCGGTCGACGGCAAGGGGCCGATCCCGACCACGCGGCTCCTGCCGATCGAGCGCATCGCGCCCGGCGTCGTCGACCGCCAGTCGGTCCGCGAGCCGTTGCAGACCGGGCTCAAGGCCATCGACGCGATGATCCCGATCGGCCGCGGCCAGCGCGAGCTGATCATCGGCGACCGCCAGACGGGCAAGACCGCGGTCGCCATCGACGCGATCCTGAATCAGAAGGACACTGGCGTCATCTGCATCTACTGCGCGATCGGCCAGAAGCAGTCGACCATCGCCCAGATCGTGCGCACGCTCGAAGAGAACGACGCGATGCGCTACTCGATCGTGGTCGCCGCGGCGGCGTCCGATGCGGCGCCGATGCTCTACGTCGCGCCCTACGCCGCCTGCGCCATCGGCGAGTTCTTCCGCGACTCCGGCCGGCACGCGCTGGTCATCTACGACGATCTCTCCAAGCACGCCCAGGCCTACCGCGAGATTTCCCTGCTCCTCCGCCGTCCGCCGGGACGCGAGGCGTATCCCGGCGACGTCTTCTATCTGCACTCGCGCCTGCTCGAGCGCGCGGCCAAGCTGAACGACGCCAATGGTGGCGGCTCGTTGACGGCGCTGCCGATCATCGAGACGCAGGCGGGCGATCTGTCGGCCTACATCCCGACCAACGTCATCTCGATCACCGACGGCCAGATCTTCCTCGAGAGCGATCTGTTCCACCAGGGCGTGCGTCCCGCCATCAACGTCGGCAACTCGGTGTCGCGCGTCGGCGGCTCGGCGCAGATCAAGGCGATGCGGCAGGTCGCCGGCACGCTGCGCCTCGACCTCGCGCAGTACCGCGAGCTGGCGGCGTTCGCGCAGTTCGGCAGCGACCTCGACAAGTCGACGCAGCAGCAGTTGAACCGCGGCGCGCGCCTCGTCGAGATCCTGAAGCAGGGCCAGTACTCGCCGCTGTCCGTCGCGCAGCAGGTGATCATCATCTACGCCGGCACCAACGGCTTCATCGATCCGGTCCCGGTCGCCTCCGTCGGCAAGTACCAGGCGGAGCTGGCGGCGTTCATGGAAACCAAGCGCCCGGGTATCCTCCAGGCGATCGCCGAGAAGAAGACCCTCGACGACGCGCTCAAGGCCGAGATCAACACGACCCTGACGGAGTTCGGCAAGACGTTCGCCGCCGCCATCACGGCGGCCTGACGGAACGATTCCATGCCCTCCCTGATCGACATCCGGCGCCGCGTCCGCGCGGTCAAGTCGACGCAGCAGATCACCAAGGCCATGAAGATGGTCTCGGCGTCGAAGCTGCGCCGCGCGCACGAGCGCATCGTCAACGCGCGTCCGTATGCGCACAAGATGCTCAGCGTCCTGAACAGCCTGGCCGCGCGCGTCGATCCGTCGGCGCACCCGCTCCTCGCCGAGCGCGACCCCAGCGACGGCCGCACGCTCCTGATCGTCATCACCGCCGACAAGGGCCTGGCCGGCAGCTTCAACACCAACGTCGTCAAGGCGGCGAGCCTGTTCGCCAACGAGACGCCAAGTCGACAGGTGGCGATGGGCCTGGTCGGCCGCAAGGGCCGTGACTTCTTCCGCCGCCGCGGCTTCGACGTCCGCTACGAGGACGTCGGGCTGTTCAGCGCGTTGAAGCTGTCGCACGCGCAGGCGGTCGCCGCCAGCGCCATCGAGGAGTTCACCGCCGGCCGCGTGTCGTCGGTGTATCTCGTCTACAACGAATTCAAGAGCGTGATGACGCAGCGCGTCGTCGTCGAGCGGCTGCTGCCGATCGCCAGACTCGACGAGGCCGCCGGTGTCGCCAATCCCGCGGCCGGCCCCGGAGTGGACTACCTCTACGAGCCGTCGCCGGAAGCGATCATCAGCGAGCTGCTGCCGAAGCACGTCGAGAGCCAGATCTTCCGCGCCCTCCTCGAATCGGCGGCGTCGGAGCACGCGGCGCGCATGACGGCGATGGACTCGGCGACGCGCAACGCCGGCGACATGATCGAGGGCCTGACCTTGTACATGAACAAGGTGCGGCAGGCGGCGATCACGCGCGAGATCATCGAAGTGGTGTCGGGCGCGCAAGCGCAGTAGCACTGAGGACACAGCACATGGCAGTAGCGACCCCATCGGGCACGAGCACAGGCACCGTCATTCAAGTCATCGGCCCCGTCGTCGACGTCGAGTTCGAGGCCGGACGCCTGCCCTCGATCTACAACGCGCTGCGCATCCAGGCGCCGCCGTCGTACGCCGGCGGCGGGCCCATCGACATCGTCTGCGAAGTCGAACAGCACATTGGCGAGAACCGGGTCCGCGCCGTCGCCATGCAGGCCACCGACGGCCTGCAGCGCGGGATGAAGGTGTTCGACACCGGCGCCGCCATCACGGTGCCGGTCGGTCCGCAGACGCTGGGCCGCGTGCTGAACGTGCTCGGCGAACCGGTCGACTTTCCGGATCGTCCGGTACTGACCAAGGAGCGCTGGCCGATTCACCGGCCGGCTCCGACGCTCGAGGATCAGTCGACCACGCTCGAGATGTTCGAGACCGGCATCAAGGTCATCGACCTGCTCGAGCCCTACCTCAAGGGCGGCAAGATCGGCCTGTTCGGCGGCGCCGGTGTCGGCAAGACCGTCGTCATCATGGAGCTGATCAACAACATCGCCTTGAAGCACGGCGGTGTGTCGGTGTTCGCCGGCGTCGGCGAACGGACCCGTGAGGGCAACGATCTCTGGCTCGAGATGCAGGAGAGCGGCGTCGTCAAGCCGGACGACTACGAGAACTCCCGCGCCGCCTTGATCTACGGGCAGATGACGGAGCCGCCGGGCGCGCGCCTGCGCGTCGGTCTGACCGGCCTGACGGTCGCGGAGTACTTCCGCGACTCCGAAGGCAAGGACGTGCTGCTGTTCGTCGACAACATCTTCCGCTTCACCCAAGCCGGCTCGGAAGTCTCGGCGCTGCTCGGCCGCATGCCGTCAGCCGTCGGCTACCAGCCGACGCTGCTGACCGAGATGGGCGAGCTGCAGGAGCGCATCACCTCGACCAAGAAGGGCTCGATCACCTCGGTGCAGGCGATCTACGTGCCCGCCGACGACTACACCGACCCGGCGCCGGCGACGACCTTCGCCCACCTCGACGCCACCACCAACCTGTCGCGCGCCATCTCGGAGCTCGGCATCTACCCGGCCGTCGACCCGCTGGCTTCGACCTCGCGCATCCTCGACCCGCGCATCATCGGCGACGAGCACTACGCCGTGGCGCGGTCGGTCAAGCAGGTGCTGCAGCGCTACAAGGATCTGCAGGACATCATCGCCATCCTCGGCATCGACGAGCTGTCGGAAGAGGACAAGCTGACGGTGGCGCGGGCCCGCAAGGTCCAGAAGTTCCTGTCGCAGCCCTTCTTCGTCGCCGAGCAGTTCACCGGCCTCAAGGGCAAGTACGTCGCGGTGGCCGACACCATCAAGGGCTTCAAGGCCATCGTCGACGGCAAGCACGACGACATCCCGGAGAAGGCCTTCTACATGGCCGGCGGCATCGAGGACGTGCTGGCCGCCGCCGAGCAGATGAAGAAGGCCTAGGACCAGCGCATGGCACTGCCGACCAAGCTGACGCTGGAGATCGTGACGCCGGAGCGGCCGCTGGTTCGCGAGACCGTGGACGAGGTCACGCTGCCCGGTGTCGAGGGCGAACTGGGCATCCTGCCCGGGCATACGCCGCTCCTGACGGTCCTGAAGGTGGGCGTCCTGGCCTACCGGCAGGGCGAGGAACGGACCTACGTGGCCATCGCCAACGGCTTCGCCGAAGCCCTGGCCGACCGGGTCACGGTACTGGCTCAGATGGCCGAACGGGCCGAGGAAATCGATGTGATCAAGGCCAAGGCGGCTCAGGGACGGGCGGAACAGCGCCTGACCGCCGGCGGCCCCCAGACCGACTTGGAGAGCGCGCGAGAATCCCTGGCCAAGGCGTCGACGCGCCTTCTGGTCGCATCGAAGGCCCGGACCAGATAGACTCAGCCTTCTTATGCCGGTCCAGTGGGCGGCTACGACACATCCGGGCATTCGTCGCACGTCCAACGAAGACGCCTTTTGCTCCAGGCCGGACCTTGGTCTCTTCATCGTTGCCGATGGAATGGGCGGGCACGTTGCCGGTGAGGTAGCGTCGAAGATCGCCGTCGAGGCGATCGAGGCCTTCATCGGGGAGACGGCCAACGAGGACTCGGCGCTGACCTGGCCGCAACCGATCGATCCCGCGCTCGGGGTCGACGGCAGCCGGTTGAAGAGCGCCTTCCATCTCGCCAACCGTCGCCTCGCCGACGAAGTCGCCGCCGCCGTCGATCTGCGCGGCATGGCGACGACGGCCTCGACGGTGCTGTTGAAGGACGATCGCAAGGCGATGCTGGCGCACGTCGGCGACTCGCGCATCTACCTGTTCCGCGACAACGAGCTGGAGCGCATGACCAACGACCACTCGTGGGTCGAGGAACAGATGCGCGCCGGCCTGCTGTCGCCGATCGAAGCCCGGCAACATCCGTGGCGCAACGTCGTGACCCGCGCGCTGTCCGGCGGCGAGGATCCCGAAGTCGACGTCAAGGAAGTGGCGCTGCTGCCGGGCGATCGCCTGCTGCTCTGCTCGGACGGCCTGTCGTCCGTCGTGACCGACGAGCGCATCGAGGAAATCATGCGGGCCCAGCCCGTCCCGACCGAAGCGTGCCAGGCGCTCGTCGACGAGGCGAACGGCGCCGGCGGTCCGGACAACGTCACGACGCTCATCCTGCAGATCGATGCTCCATAATCTCCGGCAGCTCCCGCGCTACCGGGGGCTGATTCAAAGCCTGGTAGCGCGAGAGTTGAAGGCCCGCTACCGCGGGTCGGTGCTCGGCTTCTTCTGGTCGTTCATCAACCCTCTCCTCCTGCTCCTCATCTACTCGTTCGTGTTCTCCGTGGTGCTGCCCGGCACGCACCCGGCGGAGATCGAGCCTTACGCCCTCTTCATGTTCTGCGGGATCCTGCCGTGGACGTGGTTCTCGTCGTCGCTGTCCGAGTCGGCCAACGTGCTGATCGGCCACGGCAACCTGATCAAGAAGGTGCTCTTCCCGGCCGAGATCCTGCCCATCGTCACCGTGCTGGCGAACATGGTGCACTTCTTCCTCGGGCTGCCGATCCTGGTCGGGTTCCTCATCTACTATTGGCGGCCGATCACGCTGACCGAGCTGATCTGGTTCCCCGTCGTCGTCTTCGTGCAGGCGCTGTTCACGACGTCGCTGGCGTTGATCCTGTCGGCGCTCACCGTGCACTTCCGCGACATCAAGGATCTGCTGGCGAACCTGTTGACGTTCTGGTTCTTCGCGACGCCGATCATCTATCCGATGACGCAGGCGACCGGCGCCGCTGGCGGCTACGCCAAGACCCTGCTCGACCTGAACCCGATGACCCACATCGCGATCTCCTATCAGGAGATCCTGTTCTACCCGGGTCCGTTCGGGCACTGGCAGTGGCTGCTGGCCCTAGGCGGTGCGTCGGTGGTGCTGTTCCTGATCGGCTATTTCCTCTTCGATCGCCTGCGTGACTCCTTCGCGGAGGAGGTCTAGTGTCGAACGCGATCGAAGTCCGCGACGTCAGCAAGGTCTATCGCCGCTACGGGCACCGCCGCCAGTTCGCGACGCTGAAGAGCGCGATCCTGACCGGCAGCTTCGTCTCCGACCTGAAGGCCGACGAGACGTTCGAGGCGCTGAAGGGCGTCTCCTTCGACGTCGCCAAGGGGCGCACCTACGGCATCATCGGCCGCAACGGATCCGGCAAGAGCACGATGCTCAAGTGCGTCGCCGGGATCAGCCGGCCGACGCGCGGGACGGTGACGGTCAATGGCCGCATTTCAGCGCTGATCGAGCTCGGGGCCGGGTTCCACCCCGAGATCTCCGGCCGCGAGAACGTCTTCATCAACGGCATCATGCTCGGCCTGTCGAAGAAGGAGATCACGAAGCGGTTCGACGAGATCGTCCGCTTCGCCGAGCTCGAGGACTTCATCGACGCGCCGGTGAAGACCTACTCGTCGGGGATGTACATGCGCCTCGGCTTCGCGGTGGCCATCCACGTCGACCCCGACGTCCTGCTGGTCGACGAGGTGCTGGCCGTCGGCGACGAGGGCTTCACCCACAAGTGCCTCGACAAGTTCGGCGAATTCCGACGCCGCGGCAAGACCATCCTGCTGGTGACGCATTCGCTCGGTCTCGTCGAGCGCTTCTGTGACGAAGCCCTGTGGCTCGAGGGCGGCAAGGTCCGCGCGACCGGCGATCCGCGCCGGGTCGTCGGCGCCTACGTCACGGCCGTCGAAGACAGCGAAGAAGCACTCCTGGCTCGCGAGGACGCGCGCGCCCGTGACGACGCGGCGGCGGCGGCCGCCGCCGGCGACGGCGTAAACGCGCCGACCGATCCGGTCGCCATCGTGACGACTGGCGACACCGCCGAGCCGACGCCGACCGACATGTTCCTGGCCTCGGCTGGACGCTGGGGATCGCGCGAGGTCGAGATCGCCGGCGTCACCCTCATCGGGGACGAAGGCCCGGGACACCTGTTTCACGCGAACGAGAAGCTGATCGTGCGGCTCGAGGTGAAGGCCGTGTCGCCGGTCACCGATTTCGTGTTTGGCTTCGGGCTGTTCAACGCCGACGGCGTCTGCGTCTACGGCACCAACACCGATCTCGAGGATCTCGATCCGGCCGAGATCAAGGGCAGTGGTCAGGTCGATTTCGTCATCGAGCCGCTCGGCCTGATCGAAGGCACCTACAAGATCGACGTCGCCGTCCACCGGCGCGACGGCTATCCCTACGACTATCACCGGCTGCTTTACACCTTCCGGGTGAAGTCGCGCACCAAGGACGTCGGTATCTTCCGTCCGCCGCACCGCTGGGTGTTCTCGGACGGGGTCAAGCTGACGACCCGCATCTAACCGAGGACCTGCCCGTGCACGTCACCCCCGCGCCCGTGCTGTCGGTTGCCGAGGCGGCGAGCTGGGTCGCGGCGCAGCGCGCCGCCGGCCGGGCCGTCGTCTTCACGAACGGCGTCTTCGATCTCGTCCATCCCGGGCACGTGACGTATCTCGCCGCGGCCCGCGCCGAGGGGCACGTTCTCGTGGTCGCCGTGAACAGCGACCGTTCGGTGCGCGCCAACAAGGGCCCGTCGCGGCCGATCCTGCCCGAGCACGAGCGGGCCGAGCTGCTCGCCGGTCTCGATGTCGTCGACGCCGTCGTCGTCTTCGATGACGAGACGCCGGCTGCGATCGTCGAAGCTCTACAGCCCGACGTGCTCGTCAAAGGCGCGGACTGGGGGCATGATGCGATCGTGGGGCGGGACACGGTCGAGGCCCGGGGTGGGCGCGTGGTGCGAATCGAGGTGGTGCCGGGCTATTCCACGTCGAACATCGTGGCGCGGATGCAGGAAGCGGACGAGAGCTGATGGCCCTCTCGGCGTCGTCGTCGCTGTCCGTGCGGGCGCTGCTCTTCAGTGCGATCGAGCGCGCCGGCCTCGAGCCCGGATCGCAGCACCTGTCCGGTGTCACGCCGCCGGCCGTGGCGCTGGCCCTGTCGGCCGCGGCCCGCCGATCACCGGTCCTGGTGGTCGTGCCCGCCGATCGCGACATCGATCCGCTGATCGCCGACGTCCGCTTCTTTGCCGCGACGCTCGAAGGCTGGAGCCCGGCGCACGCCGAGCGTGCCGTCCTGCCCTGCCCGTCGCTCGAAATCGATCCCTATCGCGAGATTGCGCCGCACCTCGACGTCACGTCGGCGCGGGCCCGGGCGCTGCACGCGCTGGCGACGGGATCGTCGCGTGTCGTCGTGGCGTCGGTGGCGGCGATCGCCTCGCGGGTCAGCAGCCTCGATCGCATGCGCGCCGCCGCCGTGGTGCTGCAGTCCGACGTCGACGTCGATCTCGCCACGCTCGCCGATCGGCTCGTCGATGCCGGCTTCACCCGAGCCGATCCCGTCGACCAGCACGGCGAGTTCTGCATCCGCGGCGGCCTGGTCGACGTCTTCCCACCCGGCGAGGCGCACCCGGTGCGCGTCGAGTTCCTCGGCGACACCATCGAGACGCTGCGCCGCTACGACGCGCAGACGCAGCGCTCGATCGAGACCATCGACCACGTGCTGCTGCTGCCGCTGCGCGACGTGCTGCCCGAGGCCGGGAGCGGCGGGGTGCAGGGCGCCGACGATGTCGGCGTCGAAACCGTCGACCGGGGCGGCACCATCCTCGGCTATGCCGCCGAAGCCGGCGCGCGCGTGTTCGTGGTCGAGCACGGCGACGTCGTGAAGCACGGCGAGGCGCTCGACGCCTCGCTGGCGACCGGCCACGCCGAGGCGACGCGCCGCGGCCGGCGCGTGCTGCCGCCCGCAGCGATTGCCGTCCCGTGGGGCGAGCTGGCCGCGGCGATGGAGCCGGCGACGCGCCTGGATCTCCTGCCGGTCGACGAAACCGATCGGCCGGTGCGCGAAATCGCGTGTCAGACCGTGTCCCGCCATCACGGCCGGGTCGATCAGTGGGTCGTCGAGCTGCGCAAGGCGCGGGACGCCGGCGAGACCACGCTGTTCGTGGCGGAGTCGGCTGGCCGGGCCGAACGCACCATCGAGCTGCTGCGCGAGTACGACGTCCTGGCGCTGCCGGTCGACGCGGCGGAGGTGAGGCGCGCGGCGGTGGTGCTGGTGACGACCGGCGCGATGACCGCCGGCGTCCGTCTGGCCGACGCCAAGCTGACGCTGGTGGCCGAGAGCGACGTCTTCGAGGACGCGCGCGTCCGCCGCGATCGCGCGTCGGCGGCCGGCGGACCATCGGCCGGAACCCGCCGCACCTTCTTCTCGGACTTCCGCGATCTCAAGGCCGGCGACCACGTCGTCCACGTCGATCACGGCATCGGCCGCTTCGTCGGCCTGAAGAAGCTCGCCGTCGGCGCCGACGCCCAGGAGTTCATGGAACTCCGCTACGCCGACGACAACAAGCTGTTCGTGCCGGTCGAGCACCTCGACCTGGTCCAGAAGTACTCGGGCGGCGGCAACCCGCAGCTCGATCGGCTCGGCGGCACCACCTGGGAGAAGGCCAAGACGCGCGTCAAGAAGGCGATGCGCGACATGGCCGACGAGCTGCTGAAGCTGTATGCCATGCGCAAGGCCGTTCCCGGCCACGCCTTCGGCGCCGATACGCATTGGCAGGAAGAATTCGAGCAGGCTTTCGAGTACGAGCTGACCGGCGATCAGAAGGTCGCGATCGCCGATATCAAGAACGACATGGAGTCGCCCACGCCGATGGATCGGCTGTTGTGCGGCGACGTGGGCTACGGCAAGACCGAGGTGGCGATGCGCGCTGCCTTCAAGGCGGTGATGGACGGGCGGCAGGTCGCGTTCCTGGCGCCGACCACCGTGCTCGCCTTCCAGCACCTGCGCACGTTGCAGTCACGCTTCTCGGCGTTCCCGGTGAAGGTCGACATGGTCAGCCGCTTCCGCAGCAAGCAGGAGCAGAAGGTCACGCTGACCAATCTGGCCGAGGGCAAGCTGGACATCATCGTCGGCACGCACCGGCTGCTGTCGAAGGACGTGGTCTTCCAGGATCTGGGCCTGCTGGTCGTCGACGAGGAGCAGCGCTTCGGCGTCTCGCACAAGGAGCGCATCAAGCAGATGCGCCGCAAGGTCGACGTGCTGACGATGAGCGCGACGCCGATCCCCCGCACCTTGAACATGTCGCTGGTCGGCATCCGCGACATGTCGGTGATCGAGACGCCGCCCCGCGATCGCCTGGCGATCCAGACCAACGTGGTCGCCTTCGACCAGAAAGTGATCGGCGATGCCGTGCGTCACGAGCTGGAGCGCGGCGGTCAGGTCTATCTGGTGCACAACCGCGTCGAGTCGATCCACTCGATTGCCGGCCTGGTGCAGCGGCTGGTGCCGGAAGCGAAGATCATCGTCGGACACGGCCAGATGGGCGACGACGATCTCGAGAAGGTCATGGTCGACTTCGTCGCGCGCAAGTACGACGTGCTGGTCGCCACCACCATCATCGAGAACGGCCTCGACATCCCCAACGCCAACACGATCATCATCAACCGGGCCGATCGCTATGGGTTGGCTCAGCTCTACCAGCTCCGGGGGCGCGTCGGCCGGTCCGATCGCCGCGCCTATGCGTACCTCCTCGTCCCGCCAGGCCACACGCTGTCGACGGTCGCCCGCAAGCGGCTGTCGGCGATGCGGGAGTTCAGCGACCTCGGCGCCGGGTTCCGGGTGGCGGCGCTCGACCTGGAGATCCGCGGCGCCGGCAACCTGCTCGGCGGCGAGCAGAGCGGCCACATCGAGTCGATCGGCTTCGAGATGTACCTGAAGCTGCTCGAGGAGACGATCCGCGAGCTGAAGGGCGAAGAGCTCGAGGACGACGCCCGGGCGACCCTCAACCTCAAGGTCGAGCTGAAGATCGACGAGACCTACATTCCGGACATGAACCAGCGTCTGGGCGTCTATCGCCGGCTGGCGGCGGCGCGGACGGAGCAGGCGCTGGAAGATGCCGTCGCCGAGGTCCGGGACCGCTATGGCCCGACACCCGAGTCGGTCACCAACGTGGCCGCCTACGCCTCGATCCGGATCCTGGCCGACAAGCTCCGGGTCGAAGGCATCGACCGGGAAGGCTCGGCCATCGTCTTTAGATTCAGATCGGGCGGAGTCGACCCGGCGCGGGTCATCAGCCTGGTCAACCGCCGGCCGGATGTGACGCTGGTCCCGCCGGCGTCGCTACGGCTGACGGCACCACAACCGATGGCGGCGCCGGCATTCGTGGCCAAGCGTCAGGGGAAGGTCGAGCCGCCGCGGCGCGACATAGGTCGAAAGCCAGAAATGAAGCAGGCGTCCTGGTGGACTCAGCGGGCGACGAGCGGCACGGTCGCGCCGGGGTTCACCCGAGAAGAACTGGTCAAGCCGACCAAGACGGCCTGGGACACGCCAAGTAGGCTGTTCGACCAAGTCAAGGGCGTTCTGACCGAACTCACTGACTTCGCGTAGGATGCCAAGGGTAGAGAGATCCACAACATGCCGAAGAATTACCGCCGTCTGGCCGTGGGAGGCCTGCTCGCCCTGGGCTTCGCTGCCGCCGCCAGCCTGCCGCTCCGCGCCGAGATCATCGAACAGGTCCTCGTCAAAGTGAACGGCGAGATCTTCACCAAGACCGACCTCGAGACCCGGCAGGTGGCCGCCATCCGCGCCCAGAACCGGAAGCCCGAGGATGCCAAGGGCGACGACGAGCTCAAGAAGACGCTCGGCGAGGTGACGCCGCAGGTCGTCGGCGAGGCCATCGACGAACTGCTGCTGCTCCAGCGCGGCAAGGAACTCGGCTTCTCGCTGTCGGACGAGCAGTTCGCGACGATCGTCTCGAACATCCGCAAGGAGAACAAGCTCGAGAGCGAAGAGCAGTTCATCGCGGCGTTGAAGCAGGAAGGGCTCACGCTCCCCGACCTGCGCCGGAGCATCGAGCGCCAGATGATCGTCAACCGCGTCCAGCAGCAGGACGTGATGGACAAGATCTCGGTAACTGAGACGGAATCGGCCGCCTACTTCGCCGCCCACAAGGACCAGTTCACGACCCCGGCGGCGGTGACGCTGCGCGAGATCATGGTGACGGTGCCCGACCGCGCTCCGGAAGGCACCGCCAACGCCGGTCAGGCCGGCGTCAACGTCGGCCTCGACGACGAAGCGAAGGTGAAGGCCGAGGCGCTTCGTCACCGCATCACCGCCGGCGAGGATTTCGCGGCCCTGGCCGCGGCCAACTCCGACGCGCCGTCGAAGGCCAACGGTGGCCTGGTCGGTCCGGTGAACCCCGAAGAGATGTCGGCGCAGCTCATGGCCGTGGTGAAGGGGCTCAAGGTCGGCGAGTCGACCCAGCCGATCCGCACCCAGCGCGGTTACCAGATCATCAAGCTCGAAAGCCGCAGCGAGACGGTCGTGCCGCAGCTGGAGACGGTCCGCAACCAGGTCGCCGATCGCGTCTTCCGCGAGAAGGGCCGGCCGGAGATGGTGAAGTACCTGAAGAAGCTGCGCGATCAGGCCATCATCGAGTGGAAGAACGACGAGCTGCGCAAGGCCTACGAGGTCTACCAGGCGCGGCCGACGACCCCGACGGCCAGCTCGAACTAGCGGACCGCCCGCGACTGCCTGCGATGAAAATCGGTCCCCTCCCGGTCGAGCCCGCGCTCGGCGTCGCGCCGATGGCCGGGATGACCGACACCGCGTTCCGACGCCTGGTCAAGCGCCACGGCGGCTGCGGTCTCGTCGTCAGCGAGATGGTCAGCTCCGAGGGCCTCGTGCGCGGCATCGACCGGACCCTCGAATACGCCGAATACACCGAGGAAGAACGGCCGGTCTCGATCCAGATCTTCGGCGGCGATCCGGCCAAGATGGCCGACGCCGCGGCCATCGTCGAGAGCATGGGCGCCAGCGCCGTCGACGTGAACATGGGCTGCCCGGTGCCCAAGATCTCGAAGCACAACGCCGGCTGCAGCCTGATGCGCGACCCGTCGCATGCGGCCGCGATCATCAACGCCATGACTCGCGCGGTGAAGATTCCCGTCACGGTGAAGATGCGCGCCGGGTGGACCGAGGACGAGATCAACGCGCCACTGGTGGCGCAGCTGGTGGCCGACGCCGGCGCGTCGGCTGTGACGGTACACGGGCGCACCGCCAAGCAGGCCTACACCGGATCGTCGGACTGGTCGCTCATCGATCGCGTCGCTCGGGCGCTGCCCATCCCGGTGATCGGCAGCGGTGATCTCGTCGAGCCGGAACAGATCGTCGAGCGGCTGCGCAACACCAGCGTGTCCGGTGTCATCGCCGGGCGCGGCGTGCTCCGCAATCCGTGGCTGCTGGCGCAAGCCTCCGACCTGCTGGAGGGCCGTCCGATCCGCACCGTGTCGAACGATCAGCGCGCGCGCTTTCTGCTCGACTACATCGACCTGCTGCTGCACGAGCGCGTCGACGAAGCGATCGGCTTCCGGCACAGCGCGCCGATGGCGCCCGAGGAAGCGGCCCGGGCGCGTCGGGAGCCGGCGCAGGGCCGTGAGCGCTGGGTGATCAACAAGCTGCGCGCGCTGAACTCCTGGTATACCAAGGGCCTCGACGGCGGATCGCACCTGCGCATCCGCATCAACGCCGCCACGTCGATCGGCGAGCTGCGGGACATCATCCACGAGTTCTTCGTCGACGGCGTCATCGCACTGCCGCGCGAGCGTATCCCGACGCTCGTCTGAGGCGCCTCGGCGTCAGCGCCCGTCGATCGCCCGGCGCGCCCCGCCGGACTCCACCGTCTCGGTATCGAAATCGAAGACCAGCGCAGCGCCCAGCGCAGCGTTGAAGGCCGCCCCGAGCGCCTGATGCGCCGGGTGCGCCAGGTAGGCGTCGAGCGCGGCGCGGTCGTCGACCCACACCATCGCCACAAAGGGGAAGTCGGGCGGGGCGCCGGCGGCATACGGCGGCGGCGAGGACGTCTGGCGACCGACCTCGAAGCGGCGGACAGAAGGAATGTCGCCGGCGGCGCGCTCGATCGCGGCGACGAGCGCGTCGGCGTCGGCCGGCGTGAGGCCCGGCTTGGGCCGGAACAGGACGACGTGGGTCAGCACCGGTGGCTCACGGCTTGGGTTTGCGCGGGCCGCGCGGCCCGCCAGGCGGACGGCCTCCGGGCCGACTGCCCGACCCGGGTGCGCGCCCGCCAGGTGCGCCGGGCCCGCCAAAGCCGCCCGGCCCCTTGCCGCGCGGCCGCGGTGCACCGAAGCTCTTGCCGCCGAAGCCCGAGCCGCCCGGCCCACGCCGGTCGCCGTCCGGCTTGCTGCCGCCCCAGTTGCTGCGCGGGCGATCCGCGAACGGTCGTCCGCCGGCCGGCCGATCGCCCGACGGCCGATCGCCGCTGGGTCGCGGCGCGGGCGGACGCCGATCGCCGGTCGTCTTCGGCTTCCAGTCGGCCAGCGGCCGCGGACCCGCCGGCCGCGACCCTTCGCGTTCGCGGTCGACCGGCGGCTTGCGATCGCGGTCGAAGGCCGGCTTGCGATCAGGATCGAACGCGGGCTTGCGGTCACGGTCGAACGCAGGGTTGCGGTCGCGATCGAAGGCCGGCTTGCGGTCACGGTCGAACGGTGGCTTGCGGGCAGGATCGAAGGCGGGCTTGCGGTCACGATCGAACGCCGGTTTGCGGGCAGGATCGAACGCCGGCTTGCGATC
>JBDSLU010000488.1:0-3904 GCA_039916225.1 Vicinamibacteraceae bacterium | reverse complement strand
TCTGCGCGAACTTGATCTGCTCGGCGGTGAGGTTGCCGTCCTTGTTGTCGGCGAGCAGCTTGGCGAGAATCAGCGCCGAGTTGAGCGGCGTGCGCAGTTCGTGGCTCATGTTGGCCAGGAACTCGCTCTTGTATTGATTGGCGCGCTCGAGCTCGTCGGCCTTGGCCAGCTGCGCCGCCTGCGCGCTGAGCAGGGTCTCTTTTTGTTCCTCGAGCAGCGACGTCTGCTCTTCGAGCTGCGCGTTGAGATGCTCGAGCGAGCCCTGCTGGTCTTCCAGCCGCGTCTGCGACTCGCGGAGGGCCCGGCTCTGCTCCTCGAGCTCCTCGTTGCTGACGCGCAGTTCCTCCTGCTGCGTCTGCAGCGATTCGCGCTGCTGCTGCGTCTCCTCGAGCAGCGACTCCAGCTGGCTGCGATCCTTGGCGCTGCGCACGGCGACGCCGAGCACCTCGGACGCCCGCTCCAGCAGCTCACGCTCCGGCGCCGTCACCGTCCGGAAGAAGCCCAGTTCGATCACCGCCTGGACGACGCCGTCGATGCTCGCCGGAGCGAGCAGCAGCTGCGACGGCGTGGCGTGCCCCAGACCCGACGAGACGTCGAGATAGCCCGGCGGGACGTCGGTGACGTGGACGGCTCGATTGCTCCGGACGACTTCGGCGAGGAGGCCGGCGGCGGCGTCGCGTCGCTCGGCGGCGGCGTCCGCGGCCAGCCCGTAGCCGGCGAACCGGCGGAAGCGGCCGTCGCTCTCGGCGAGGTAGGCCACACCGACGTGCGCGTGGAGGTAGTCGGCGAGGAAGCCGAGCACCCGGTCTCCCAACGTCTCGAGCCGCTGCTCGCCCTGGAGGCGCGTGCTCAGCTCGGTCTGTCCGCTGCGCAGCCAGATCTGCGTCTCGCGGGCCCGGTGATCGCGGGAGAGCAGGAGCGCGGCCATGGCGATCAGCACGACGAGCAGCGCCGACCCGCCCCACGTGACGCGATTGGACGCCGCGACGGCTTCATGCCACTCGGCCTGGCGAAGGGTCTGGTCGCGCCGCTCCTCGGCCTGCATCGCGGCAATGGCGGCGCGGATCCGCTCCATCGCCGCCTGTCCTTCGTCGGAGCGGACGATGGCCAGCGCGGCGGCGGCATCGCCGGAACGATGCAGCGCGATGGTGCGGTCGAGTTCGGCGATCTTCTCCCCCGCTTCCGGGGCGAGCCGCTGGAGCCGCTCGGCCTGCACCGAGCCGGCCGGCAGCATCCGCCGCAGCGCCTCGAGGAACCCCGGCAGGCCGCCCTTGGCGCCGGCGTAGGGGGCGAGATAGCGCTCCTCGCTGGTCAGCAGGAAGCCGCGCTGGCTGGTCTCGGCGTCGCCGATCGACGACATCACCGCGGTCAGCTGCTCGATGACGGCTTCCGAGTTCCGCAGACGCGCCGCGGCGATCTCGCGGGTCTCGAGCGCCCGATACGTGAAGAGGGCGATCAGCGTGACGGTGACGGTGGCGAGGATCAGGCCGGCGAGGGTCCTCGCTGGCAGCGCGCGCTTGGTGAAGGGGGTGGAGGTCAGTGGCACGCGGGGTTACGCCGTCTGGATCCTCGCCATTCTAGTGCGCGGCGATCCGAGGGCGCGACACGAAACGTGCGTCGTCCGAAGCGAAAGCCATCAGCTGCACACGGCCCACAGATCGATGACCGGAATCGCTACACCACGGCGGTGCGCACTGTCTGGCAGCAGCAAGCGCCTAGCTGGCGGCAGGGAGGAAGCGGCGGAGCGTGGCGTCCAGCTCCTCGCGGCGAAGCGGCTTGGTCAGGTAGTCGTCCATGCCGGCGCGCATGACGCGCTCGCGGTAGCCGGCGACGGCGTGCGCGGTCAAGGCGATCACCGGCACCCGGGAGGCGCCGCGCTCGGCGTCGCGCAGGCGGCGCGTCGCCTCATAGCCGTCCATCACCGGCATCTCGATGTCCATCAGGATCACGGCCGGCGCCGATGCCGCGGCACGGGTCAGCGCGTCGCGGCCGTTCTCGGCTTCGATGACCCGATAGCCCAGACGGGCGAGCTGATGGTGCGCGACCCGGCGGTTGATGACGTTGTCGTCGACGACGAGGACGAGCGGCGCGTCGGCGGCCGCGGCAGCGGTCCGGGTCTCCGGGACGACGACCCGCCGACCGCCGATGGCCTCGAGGAGCGCGCTGGACGATCCGGGCAGCGAGACCTGTCCGGCCAGGCGGAGTCGTTCCAGCATGTCGTCGGCGACGAAGGCTCCCGATTCGACCAGCACGACGACGCGGGTCGAGGCATGCGTCTCGGCGATGGCCGACGCCAGGCGCAGCCCGTCGCCGGCGGTGTCGCGGACCACCAGCGCCGCGTCGAACGGCCGCGACGCCTGGGCGCTCGTCATCGCCACGCGGGCGGCCGGTGCGCCGCCACATCCGACGACCTCGGCCCCTACGGTCTGCAGGTAGCGGACCATCGCCTCCCGGCGGCGCGCGTGCGGATCGACCAGCAACACGCGACGGCCGGCCAGCGCCTGCGGCCGCGCGACGTGCGCCGGGCAGCGCAGGTCCAGCTCGAGCCGGAAGGTGCTGCCGAAGCCGAGCGTCGAATCGACGCCGATCCGGCCGTCCATCAGGCCGACGATGCGGGCACTGATGGCCAGGCCCAGCCCCGTCCCGCCGTACTGCCGGGCAATCGACGCGTCGGCCTGGGTGAACGGCTTGAACAGGCGCTCGATGGCATCGGGAGCGATGCCGACGCCGGTGTCACGCACCGCGATCGTCAGGCCGACGCCGTCGGCGGTGCGCGTGCGGACGCTGACGCCCACTTCCACCTCGCCCTTGCTCGTGAACTTGACGGCGTTGCCGAGCAGGTTCATCAGCACCTGGCGCAGCCGCGTCGGATCGCCGACGACCTGCGCCGGCAGCTCGGGATCGACGTCGACGATGAAGATCAGGCGCTGCTCCTGGCCGCGCGCCGCGATCAGCTCGACCGCCTGTTCCACCAGGCCGCGGAGGTCGAAGCTGGTCGACTCGAGCTCCATGCGCCCGGCTTCGATCTTCGAGTAATCGAGGATGTCGTTGAGAATCGAGAGCAGCGACTCGCCGGAGGTCTTGATGACTTCGACGAAGCGCCGCTGCTGCTCGCCGAGCGGCATCTCGAGGAGCAGGTCGGTCATCCCCAGCACACCGTTCATCGGCGTGCGGATCTCGTGGCTCATCGTCGCCAGGAAGGCGCTCTTGGCCTGGTCGGCCTGCCGCGCCTCGCCCTCGGCCCGCTGCAGCTCGGCGAACATCGTGCCGGTCTCACGCTCGGCCAGCGTCCGCGTCCGCAGGAAGGTGCCGATGATCAGCAGCACGGTGACGAAGATCAGGGCGATGTCGAAGACGCTCTGGGTACGCGCAAAGGTCTCCGAGAGGGCCATCGACACCGGCAACGCGGCGATGACGTCAAAGGACATCGTCAGGGTCGCCGCCAGAGCCAGGGGGCCCCAGATCGCGAGGCAGCGCACGCCGCCCAGCATCCCCGCTACCAGCGGGACGACGTAGATCCAGGCGTAGCCGGGCTCCGAGACGCCTCCAGTGGCGTAGCTGGTGCTGACGATGACCGCAAAGAGCGAGCCGGTGGCGAAGTGCGCCGAGGCGGTGAGGTTGCCGCGGAGCGCGAAGAACGGCGCGATCGCCCCCAGCACCATGCAGGCCACCGTGATCCACGCGAACCAGTGGAGGCCGTTGCCGACGTAAGCGACAGCATAGGCCACGCCGGCCAACTCCAGCAGGCCGGAACAGATCAGATGCTGACGGAGGCGCTCCCGGTCGGCAACGGACCGTTCGGTGCCCGCGGATTCCCGGGCCTGCACACCCGCCAGCGGCCGGAGGGCCGCATGGCGTAGAGACACTACACCTGGGCAATCGACCGCGGCGCGAGCCGCATGAG
>JBDSLU010000487.1:0-3139 GCA_039916225.1 Vicinamibacteraceae bacterium | reverse complement strand
CAGCGCGTTGATCCGATCGGCGTGCTGGATTGGAAGTGCGTGACTGGCGTCCTCGTACTCGACATAGCGCGCCCCGGGAATGCCGGCGGCGATGGCCCGGCCGAACGCCGGCGGCGCGATCGGGTCGTGCCGGCCGCTGACGACGAGAGTCGGCAGGCCCGCCAGGTCGGACAGGCGCGGGGTCGCGTCGTAGCGGCCCATGACCTTCAATTGCTCCGAGACGATCGGCGGCGCCTCGCCGAGGTCGCGTCCGAACAGCTGGTTCAGCCGCTCGGCCAGCGCCGTGCGATCGACCTGCCGGAGGTAGTCGTCCGGGAAGAGCATCCGCTGCATGGCAAGACGGCGGCTGTGCCGCGTCCCGAGCCGCGTCGGGACGCCGAGCGCGATCATCCGCCACGTCGGCCGCGTCGGCCCAGCACCGTCGGCGAAGGTGCACAGCAGCGACAGGGTGAGGACGCGCGCTGGCGCCTTCAGCGCAACGGCCAGGGCGATCAGCCCGCCCAGCGAGTGCCCGACCACGTGACAGCGATCGATCCCCTCGGCATCGAGGAGGGCGGCCGCGTCGGCGGCCATGCGTTCGATCGACAGCGGGCCGGCGCCGCGCGGCGTGGCGCCGACGCCACGGTTGTCGAAGGTGAGGACGCGATAGCGCTGCGCCAGCGCCCCGACTTGCGGGCTCCAGCCGTCGCCGGCGACGCCGACGCCCTGGATGCACAGGACGGCCGGGCCACTGCCGGCGGACCGGTAGGCGAGGGTGACGTCGTCGATGCGGATCGTGCGGACGGGATCGTTCATGTGGGATCGAAGCGGATGTAGCGCTGCGCGGTCGGCCGGCCTTGCCGATAGCGCATCAGATCGCGAAGCTGCCAGAGATAGCCGGTCGCCTCGCGCCAGGACATCTTGCTCTCGCCCGCCGCGCGATCGCTGAACTCGTATGGCACTTCGACGACCGACGCGACGCGGCCGCGGACCAGCAGCTCGAGGCAGATCTTGAAGCCGCCGGCGGCGATCTGCACGCCCTCGATGGCGTGGCGGCGGGCCAGGAAGTACCCAGACGTGGCGTCGCGCGCTGGCGTGATCGGCCGGGCCAGCAGGCAGGCGAGGCGCGACATCAGCTGCCGGTGCATCGGCCAGTTGCGGACGCCGCCACCCGGGACGTAGCGCGAGCCGATCGCCATGTCGGCGCCCTCGCCGGTCGGTCCGGCGCCTTCGAGCGCGGCCAGCAGCCGCGGCAGCGCTTCGGCGGGGTGGCTCAGGTCGGCGTCCATCACGCCGAGGATCGCGCCGCGGGCGACCGCGAAGCCGGCGATGACCGCGGTGCCCAGACCGAGCTTGCCGGCCCGGTGCACCACCTGGATGCAGTGGCGGGTGGCGAGCTCGTCGGCCAGGTCGCCGGTGCCGTCCGGCGAGCCGTCGTCGACGATGACCAGCTCGCCGTCGATGCCGTGCGACGCGAAGACCTGGAAGACCGCTTCGACCAGTTCCTCGAGACGGGTGCGCTCGTTGTAGGTCGGGACCACGATCGAGAGCCGCACCGGCCCACTATACTTGGCACCCGTGACCGCCGAGCCCGCTTCCGCCGCGCCGGGGCGCCAACCGCCCTCGCGCCGCTGGCTGGCGTGGCTGGCGATCGCCATCCTCGCCGCAGTGCTGCGCGGCCTCTACCCCACCGCCGATCCGCCGTGGCGCACGACCGTCGGCGTCGTGTGGCACGACGAGGGCGCCTGGACGCACAACGCCCGCAATCGCGCGCTGTGGGGCACCTGGCGCACCGACAACTGGAACCCGCTCTACGTGGCGCCGGTCTTCACCGGCCTCGAGTACGCCTCGTTCGCCGCGTTCGGCGTCGGCACGTGGCAGGCGCGCCTGGTGCCGATGACCCTCGGCGTCCTCGCCGTCATCGCCCTCGGCTGCGGCGTCGCCCGGGTCGGCGGGCGCCGCGCCGGCCTGGCCGCGGCGATCCTGCTCGCCACCAACTACGTCGGCACGATGTACGACCGGGCGGCGATCATGGAAGGGCCGATGGCGGCGGCGATCGTCGTCAGCTGGTGGGCCTTCGCCAAGGCCCAGGATCGACCGGCGTGGGGCGCCGCCGCCGGCGTCGCGGCCATCGCCGCCTACTTCGTCAAAGCGGCGGCCGTGTTTTTTGTCGGCGCCATCGGCCTGACCGCCCTCGTCGCCATCGCGCTGCCGGGGGTGGCCGGTGATCGCCGCCGCGCGGCCGGATTCTGGACGCTCGCCGGCCTGGCTGTCGCGGGCGTCCTCGCGCTCGCGCTGTTCGTCGGTCCGGAGTGGAGCGAGTACCGCTTCTACAACTGGCAGATGTCGGTGACGCGGAAGCCGTCCTACGACGCCCAGTCGCTGCTGAACCGGGTGTCGTGGTTCCCGGTGCTGCACGACGTGCTGTCGCGGATGTGGATCGTCGTCGCGCTCGGACTGGCCGCGTTCGTGGCGCGCGCGCTCGACTGGTTCCGCCGTCCGCCGGCCGAGCAGCTCCTGACGCTGTGGATCGGTGTCGGCGTGTTCGAGCTGCTGCTGCACGACGTCGGCAACGAGCGCCGCTTCGTCTTCCTGATCCCGGCGCTCACGGCGCTGGCCGCCCTCGCCCTCGCCGCCGATCGCGCCATCGTGCCGGCGTGGCTGGCGCCGCTGCGCGGCTGGCGGCGCCTGGCCTTCATCCCGCTGGCGCTCTACGCCGCCTACGTCGTCTCGGGGTCGCTGGTCCGCCTGGCCTTCCTCTACGACGTGCGGCCGGCGGTCCGCACCGGCGCGGCGGTGGCGCTGGCCGGCACGGCCCTGGCCTGGTTCTACCGAACGCGGCTGGTCGCGGCCGCTCGCCAACCGTGGACCCCGGCCGGGGCCGTGGTCGTCGTCGCCATCCTCGGCCTCGGCGGCGTGGCCCAGTTCGTCCAGTTCGCGGGGGGGCGGAGCTATCGGAACGTCGAGGCGTCGCGCGAACTGGGCAAGCGGCTGCCGCCGGGGACGCTGGTACACGGCAAGCTGGCCAATGGACTGGCCCTGGAAAACCGCATCCGGCCCATCTTCGTCGGCCGCCAGTTCGGCAATTACGAGGACCGCCTCACGCGGAACGATGTACCATGGCTGCTCACCTACGTGGCCCCGCGGACGGGCTACGAAG
>JBDSLU010000486.1:0-14121 GCA_039916225.1 Vicinamibacteraceae bacterium | reverse complement strand
TCGCGCTGGTGCTGGGACGCTTCATCCTGCATGGCAGTCCTGTGCCCGGGTTTCCGTTCCTCGCCTCGATCGTGATCGTCTTCTCCGGCACGCAGCTGTTCGCGCTGGGCATCATCGGCGAGTACCTCGCCCGCATGCACTTCCGGACGATGGGACGACCGCCCTACGTCGTTCGATCCGACATCACTCCGTTGGATGGTGGCCGAAGGCATGAGTGACATCCGCGTTCCGTTCAATCGACCCACCGTGGTGGGCGACGAGCGACGGCACATCGAAACCGCCCTGGCCAGTGGCCACTGGTCGGGCGACGGAGAGTTCACGACGGCCTGTCAACGCCTGCTCGAAACGAGCCTGGGCGTGGCCAAGGCACTGCTGACCACTTCCTGCACGCACGCCCTCGAGCTGGCGGCCCTGCTGCTCGACATCGAAGCGGGCGACGAGGTCATCGTGCCGTCGTTCACGTTCGTCTCGACCGCCAACGCCTTTGCGCTACGCGGCGCGCGGATAGTGTTCGCCGATATCCGGACCGACACGCTCAATCTCGACGAGAGGCAGCTCGACGCCCTGGCTGGACCACGCACGAAGGCCATCGTCGCAGTGCACTACGCAGGCGTCGCGTGCGAGATGGACGCGATCGTGGACTTTGCGTCGGCGCGAGGGATTTCGGTCATCGAAGACAATGCCCACGGCTTGTCGGGACGCTATCGGGATCGACCGCTCGGGACGATCGGCCGCGCCGCGACGTTGAGCTTTCACGAAACCAAGAACGTCACCTGCGGCGAGGGCGGGGCGCTGCTGCTCAACGACACGTCGTGGATCGCGCGGGCGGAGATTCTGCGCGAGAAAGGAACCAACCGCAGTCAGTTTCTCCGCGAGACCGTGAGCCGCTACCAATGGATGGAATTGGGCTCGAGCTATGTCCCGTCGGATCTGCTGTCGGCGGTGCTGCTGGCGCAACTGGAACGCATCGAATGGGTGCAGGACTGTAGACGCCGCCTGTGGACTACCTACCGGGAGCGCCTGAGCGAGTGGGCCGGCCGCTACGACGTTGCCCTGCCGGTCGTGCCGGAGACCTGCACGTCCGCGCATCACCTGTTCCACTTGGTAATGCCCGACGACACGTCGCGCGACGGACTGCTGGCGCACCTGAGGCTGAGGGGCATCCTGGCGGTGTTCCACTACGTCCCGTTGCATTCATCGCCGATGGGACAGCGCTTCGGTGCGAGAGACGGTGACTGCCCGGTCGCGGAGGTCACGTCCCGACGGCTCCTGCGCCTGCCCTTCTACACGTCGATGACCGTCGACGATCAGGACCTCGTGATCGATGCGGTGACCAGCTTCGTGCCCGCGCCGATGGATCGCCCGCGGTGACGACGTCGCCGCAGGGCTATGATCCTGGCCACTTCGCGGCCGTCGCCGCCGCGGAGCGCTGTCACTTCTGGTTCCGCGCCCGCAACCGCGTCTTGCGGACGATCATGCTGCCATTGCGCGACAGTCTGCCGGCCCGGCCGCGCGTGCTCGAGATCGGCTGCGGCACCGGCAACACGCTCCGTGTCCTCCGCGACGTCTTCCCGTCCGCCACCATCGTCGGCATGGATCTCTTCGCCGAGGGCCTGCGCTACGCGAGAGCGGAGACCGGCGCCGCGCTGATTCAGGCGCGCATCGAAGCATTTCCGTTCACCACCCGCTTCCACCTCGTCGGGCTGTTCGACGTCCTCGAACACATCGAGCACGACGATGCCGCACTCGATGCCATCCGCGATCAGCTCGCGCCTGGTGGTGTCCTGGTCGTCACCGTGCCGGCCGGCATGCGTCTCTGGAGCGCAGTCGACGTCGAGGCCCACCATTGTCGACGGTACTCGCGTGCCCGTCTCACCGAGCGCCTCGAAGCCGCCGGCTTCGAGCTGCGCTATATTTCTCCGTTCATGACCGCCATCTACCCGCTGGTCTGGCTGACCCGTCGCCTCCGCCGACCATCGTCGGGTACGGCGGCGACGTCGGAATTGCGACCGTCCGCCTGGCTGAACGCCGCGGCAGATCTCGGGCTCAGACCGGAGCGGTGGCTGCTGCGCGCCGGACGTTCCCTGCCCTTCGGCACGTCGCTCCTGGCCGTCGCCGTGCGGCGCTGAGTATCGACGCATGGAGCAGCGGGTGTCCGACGCCGAACCGTGTGTCTTGCGCGAGTGGGATTCCGACTTCTTCGGCCTCCGCATCGGCGAAGTGACCGAGCTACCGCGAACGCCGGCCCACATCGACGCCATCGCTGGCTGGGCCCGCGCCCACCGTGTCCGCGGCCTGTATCTGTTCGTGGATGTGACCGACGAGACACCGGCACGGCTGGCAGAGGCAGCCGGATACAACAGGGTCGAGGAGCGCCAGACCTACCTCACGCCGACCGGCGGTGCGAGCGAGCTGGTCGCCGCCTTGGCCCACCAGCCGCGAGCGGCGACGGCGGCGGACCTCCCTGGACTGAAGGCCCTGGCTCGCGCGAGTCACCACAACACGCGGTTCTACACCGACACGCATTTCGACCCCGAGCGGTGCGACGCGATGTACGAACGCTGGGTCGAACGCAACTATGACGACCCGGACGTCGCGGTGTGGGTCGCCGGGGCAGAGGGCGATCCGACCGGCTATTTCACGGTCCATCCGGACGGCGTCGGCGGCCTGATGGCCATTCGCCCTGACTGCCAACGGCAGGGGTGGGGAGACGCCTTCCTTGTCACGTCCCTGGCCTGGCTCGAGCGCCGCGGCCTCGATACGAGCAGCAACCGGACACAGTCGACCAACGACGGCGCGCGCCGCATGTTCCTCAAGCGGGGCGCGTGGCTGGTCCACACCGAACTCGTCTTCCACAAGTGGTTCGACTCCTCGCACGATTGAGGCACACCTGGTGGGATGTCGCGATCGCCGCGACGTTCTTCCTGGTCGGAGCGCTGCTCGCGCGAAGCGTGCTGCTGGTGCAGCCGCGGCCGGTGTTCTTCTACGAGACGTTCCTCAGCGCGGCCGTGCTGGACGCGTGCGGCCTGGGATTCCACGAGTACGAGGCCGGGCGCTCGCCACCGGTGCTGGACGACTTCCTCAAGCGCAAGACGTCGCGGTTGTCCTGCGACGCCCTTCCCACCGACCAGCCGCTGCGGTCGCCAAACTGGTTCACCGTGATGCACCGCTATCTCGCCTGGCTGACGACGATCATCTGGCGTGTTCGTGGTGTCGACTGGAACGCCCTGGCGACGATGTTCGAAGCCGCCAGTGGGGCTGTGGCCGCGCTCGGCTACACCATCGGCCGCCTGACCTTGAATCGCTGGTGGGCGAGCGCGCTGGGTCTGGCCGTCGCGACCTCCGCCCTGAACCTCGGCTACGTCCCCTGGTTCCGGGACTACGCCAAGGCTCCGTTCCTGCTAGCCAGTCTCGCGTTGTGCGGATGGATGGTCACGCGAACGCGCACCACCCGAAGTCTGGTGGCATTGAGCGCGCTCCAGGGGATGGTCATCGGCATCGGACTCGGGTTCAGGACCGACGTCCTCGTGGCCATTCCCTTGTTCCTGCTCGTCGTCGGCATCTTCCTGCCGCGTGACGCCGGCCTGACGCTGAAGTGGCGCGCCGCCGCGCTGGCCGCATTCGTCGTGTCGTTCCTGCTGGCCGGATGGCCCATGCTACGCGGCTACGGGAAGGGCGGCAACATGCCGCACGTCATGCTCCTCGGTCTTGCGCAGCCGTTCAGCGTGCCGCTTGGCGTCGCCCCGGCGCACTACGTCGTCAGTCCCACCTACTGGGATTTCCAGACCGAGGTACAGACGCGGACCTACTCGCGAGCGGTCGGCGGCGACGACTGGGCCGCCGTGTCGACCGTGGCTTACGATCGCGCCACGTCGCGCTACTTGCGGGCGGTGGTGACCGCGCTGCCGGCCGACATACTGCTGCGCACCTACGCCGCCGTGCTCACCGTCTTCAAGCTGCCGTTCTCGCCGCAGACGACGCCGGAGTGCCGGGCCCTGCAGGGTTCGTTGGCCGGATCGGCCTGTGCGGCCAGGGATTGGGTCTTGAGCCCGTTGCACTGGCTTCCCGTGCTTCCAGCCTGCATCTTTCTCCTCGCGGTCACGGCCTCGCAGCCTCGGCTGGCAGGGTTCCTCTGCGCTGCTCTGGCGGTGTACGCCGGCACCTCGATGCTGCAGTACGACGCCCGGCACGTGTTTCATCTCGAGATCGTGCCACTGTGGACCCTCGCCTTCGCCGGTCAGCATCTCGGCACCGTCGCACGCGGCATGCGGCGCGCGCTCACCGGCGGCTCGGGTGCACGCAGGCCGGCGCTCCGTCGTTGGGTGAGCCGCGCAGCGTGGGCGACAGCGGCGCTGATCGTGATACCTGCCGGAGCCCTGATCATCGTCAGAGGGTGGCAGGCACGACACCTCTCAGCGCTGTTCGAGCGCTACGTGGCGGCGGACGTTCAGACGCTGCCGGTGGCGTGGCTGGACGACACACCCGCCATCCGCCGCATCTCTCTCGAGAGCATCGTGCCGGCCTTCGAACCCTGGTCCCCTGGACAGCCCACGGTGCGGGCCGAGATCCTTCGCGTCGTGCTGGGCGGCTCGTCGTGCGGCGGCCGCGACGTGGTGATGACGCTTCGCTACCGGACCACGTTCACGACCGGCGTCATCACCGTGCCGGCCGTGTTGCACTGGCAGGTGCCGCCCGACGGCGCGGCCACGCCGGTGTTCCTTCCGGTCTACCGCGCACTGGTCGGAGAACCGACCGACCAGCGCCCGTCCGCGGAATTCCTGGCGCCAGGGATCGACTTCGCTCCCGCTGACGCCGCCTGTGTGCAGTCGCTCGCCCGCGTCCGCTCGCCGATGTCGTTCCCGCTGCAGTTCGCCGTCGCCCTGCCGCCCGATTGGCGGCACCTGCCTCATTACCAACGTCTGGCGGCCTTTGGCGGGCCGGTACCCGTGCCCTGACAGCAGCCGCAGCTACCCCTTGAAGCTCCAGTAGGCATCACCGTAACGCTTCTTCTCGACGAGGCCGAAGCGCTCGTTCGGTCGTGCGCCCTTTCGCACCAGGTCGAACATGTCGCCGAGCAGTGACCGGTTGTCGCCATAGTACGAATGGCCGACGAAGCTGGTGTCGACCGCGCTCGCGTCGACGGTGTCGATGGGGGCGACGACCACCATGTCGAGCCCGGAATCACCGGCGCGCGAATACCTGTGGATCGTCTTCGAGGCCTTCAGCGCGATGTCATTCGACGACGCGTAGAGCGTGTACTGGCGGGCTTTGGTCTTCAGCAGCGCCGCGGCTTGTTTGAAGGTGTCGGCGTCGACGTCCGGTGCCGCGAACACCACCTGTCCGAGCGCTGCCATCGGTGCCGGAGCTACCGTTGGGAGAGCCTTCAACAGCTCGAACAGCAGGCGATTGCCCATGCTGTGCGCGATGATGTGAACCACGTCGGCACCGATCTGTTCGCGCAAGAGCGCGAGGAACTGGCCGAAGCGCGGTTGCGACCACGCGACATTGTTCTCGTCGATCGTGTACCCGGGGATCGTGGCCAGCGAAGGCCAGCTGTACAGCGCGGCGATGCCTTCGAAGTGCAGGTCGTAGGCGAGCTGCGCGGCGCGCGTCACCGCGTCGACGAAAGCGACGTGGTAGCCATGCACGAACAGCAGCGCCTCCTTCTTGGCGCAGCTCGCCAGCCGTTCGCGGGCACGCTCGACGAATTTCGCTTCAGAGAGTTCCGACAGCGAGGCGATCACGACGTGCTTGTCGAGGTCTTCACGGAACTCGAGCCGCCACCAGCGCGGCCGCTCGATCTCGCCCATACGGTGGTCGTCAGGGATGCTGACCTCGGCGACGCCGAGGGAGAGCGGGCCACGCTCCGCACCGAACGACAGGGACGCGCCGTCGGCTCGGGCGCGGTCGGTGCCGAAGAACACCGGGACCCGCGTGAAGCGCTCGAGTGCCTTCGGCGCCGTCGCCGCCGCAAGGGCCCCGGATTTCGGGCGGTTCGGCGAGGCTTCGCGCAAGCCCTGCATCAGCAGGGCGTTGGCGGCGGGGTGCGCCGCGAACAGCGCGGTGATGTCGCGCGTCGCGGCCTCGGCGTCGGCAGGGGTCTCGAGTCGCCTGAGCATCGGGATCAGGCGCTGACCGAAGGCCTCGGCGGCCTCGCCGAGAGCCGCCTCGATGGCGGGCCAGAGCGTCGCGATCGCCACCGACAGTTCTCGGGCGTTCCACATCGTCCACTCCTTGGGCGCCGCGGCGCCCTCGCTACGCTGTGCCCAGCTGGCCCTGCAGCGTTGCGATCGCCTGTTCGAGCCGCGCCGTGTCGGCATCGGCGTTGCCGTGCATGGCCTTCGCGATCTTTTTCAGGACGTCGAGCGTACGCTCGGGCGAACGCAGCTCCGTCTTGGCGATGAACGTGGCGTAGGCCCGGCCGGCCTCTTCGGTGCGGCCGAGCAAGGCGAGGCAGTCGCCGAGGTCGGCATGGACCCAGCCGCTGTCGTTGAGGCTCTTGTCTTTGTCGAGCGACAGCCGGATGTGCTCCGCCAGCGCGAGCAGGCGCGGCGACAGGTCGGCCAGCGAACGACCGCCCGTGAGCAGCTCGAGCTTCAGCGCGTTGAGCCGGTTGTAGGTGCCCGGCAGGCCGTAACGAGTTTCGAGGTCGGCACCCTCGCCGTAGCTGCGCAGCGCCTGCGGCAGGTCACCGAGGCGTTGGTAGAGACCGCCGGTCGTGCCCAGCAACTCGACCACTTCGGGCACCAAACGGCCCGCCTCCGAGAGTGGGTCGAGCGGCGGCGCGGGCAGTTCGGCACGGGCCGCCGCCAACTCCGGCAGGGCGATCACGGCCTCGACGCCGGCGAGACCGTCGCGATAGGCCGCGTGCGCATCGTCTTCGCGTTGGAGGCGCCGGCGGCCGTCGCCCTTCTTGCGGGCCACCGAAGCGGCGGCGAGTGCCGGGGCGATGCGGTCGAGGAGTGCTTGAACAGAGATCATGGGCTGTTTACAGGTCGATCTGCTTCTCGATCAGCTCGGCCAACGCAAAAGAGGCCTCATCGTCGAGTTCGTACAGTGCGCCGAGCGCCGCGGTGCCGACCTCGCGGTACAGCGCCTGCAGCGCCGGGTCGGCGTGCCGCCGGGTCGGGCCGATGCGATGTTCGAGGTAGAGCCAGGCCGCAATGCGCATCTCGAGGGCGGCGCGTTCGTTGTCGACCTTGGTCGCGCGATTGCCGAAGAACAGGGCCTGCGGCGCGCCCTTGCGGGCCTGCCCCGGGTGGTGCAGTGCGTCGGCGCGGCGCCGCAGGTCTTCGGCCACCGGCAGCGCGGCCTGCTGCACGCCGCCGACGATCGGCAGCAGGGCGCGGTGCACGCGGTTGTACGGCGCGTCGGAGTCGGCGCCCGGGTTGCGATCGAGCAGCGCGCTCGCCGCCTTCTCGAACGCGCCAGTCGCCTTGCTGCGCAGCGAGTACGGGATCGGTTCGAACAGGCGGGCGATGCGCGCCAGCTGCGCCAGCGAGCTGGCGTTCTTCGCACCCGGCAGCCACTGCTCGTCGATCATCTGCACGGCGCCCCACTCGCTGACCGCCAGCCGCGCGCCGAGCTCGAGGAAGACCGAGGCACGCAACTCCGACCAGTCGACCACGCAAGCGGCGCCGCGGCGGACCTGCTCGTACAGGCCTTGGCGCACGAGTTGCGGTGTGCCGTAGTCGATGATGCGTTCGATCTCCGGGCGTATCTGGTTGCGTCGCCACAACTGGGCCTTCAGGCCGGCCTGCAGGTATTGCCAGTGTTCGAAGAACGATTCGCGGAACGAGCACAACACCAGCACGCGTTCGCCGACGTCGATGGTCTTCGAGGCCTCGTAATCCGAACCGAGCTGGCGCAACTCGTCGTAGCCTGGTAGATCGAGGTAGGCAGGGTGCCGGGCGAGCTGGCGGAAGCCGATCTCCACCCGCTGCACGAAGCGCTCGACGACTGGGTCGGCGCCGATGCGGGTCTCGCGCGGGGTGTGCGAGTTGATGTTCAGATCCTGCAGGTTGAAGGGCAGCTCGAGCGGCTTCCCCTCGCGCCAGCCGGCGCCGTGGCTGCAGATCGTCATCGAGCGCCGACACGCCGCGCGGATGCCCAGCAGGACCATCACCCCGGGCTCGAAGCCGGTCACGTCGAACACGACGAGGTCGGCTTCGACGACCGCGCGCACCGCGCGCTCCAGCGTCTCCCAGCTGGCGAACGCCTCGAGCACCGAGAACGACGCCTGCACCGAGGCCTCGGCGCTGAAGGCCAGCGGCAGCGAACGCTGGGTTCCGCCCGTCAGCACGAGGCCACCCCACGCGGCGCGGAAGGTGTTCCAGATGCGGTCGCCTGTCTCGCCGGAGAGCGCGTCATTGACGAGTTCCAGCAGGCCCCAACTCGGCGCCTTCTCGGCCTCGTACTCGGAGGTCAGCACCAGGCAGTGCAGCTTGTTCGGCTCGAACTTCTCCCACACCGAGGCCAGCGCATGCGGGCCGACCGGGTCGAAGATCGGCCGTTGCAGCACGGCGGTCTTGGCGCTCGACAGCTCGCCGTAGTTCAGAAGCGGCGTTTGCGATCGCAGCTGCGGATTGGCGGCCAGGGTGGCCGCGCAACGCCTTTCGACCTCGCCGCGTACCGCCTCGAGGCTGGCGCATCCCTGTTCCGTCAGCGCGCCGGCGAGCGCCGCGGTGAACACGCTGACCGCGCTCCCATCCGCGGCGGAGCCAATCACCTGGCAGACCTCGTCGGGGGCGCAGCCGAGGAAGCGGACGAAGCGCACCTCTGCGGGCCGCTTGAGGTCGGCCCAAAAGCCGGCCGCGCCCTTCGCCACCGGGGCATCGCTCGGGTCGCGGCAGGCATCGACGACGAAGACCACGAGGCCGACGGCGGAATCGGCGACCGTCGTGCTCAGGTCGGTCGAGACGCGGCGCTGCTGGCTGTCGAGGGCGTCGCGCCGGTTGGTGCCAGCCGGCACAAGCCAGTCGGCTCCTTCCAGGCGCATGCCGTGGCCGCTGAAGTAAATGAGCCTGACATCGTCGGCCGTGCCGGAGCGGCAGAAGCTGCGCATCGCGGAATCGAGCTGACCCGCGTTGGACACCACGTCGTCGCTGCAGACCTCGGTCTCATACCCGGCGGCGGCCAAGGCCTCGGCCAGCGTCCGCACGTCGTTGCGCACTGCCGGAAGCCGGGCAAAGCCTTCTCCGTATTCGGCGGCGCCGATCAAAAGTGCCTTGCGGCTCGTCACAGGGTTCCTCCGCCGAGGCGAGCGTAGCGTCCGCCCGGTGGGTGGTCAACTGCGGATCGGGGGAGGCAGGACCCGGTCCCCGGCGCGAAACGCGACTCTGCCCTGTTTGGCCCACACGGATGGTGTTCCATCACCTGGTAAACCATCGCGCCAGGACGAACAGTCCTCCGGCGACGAACAATGTGCCGAAGATGGGCTTGTTGCGGCGCGCCAGCCACAGTGGCAGGTAGATGTCGAAATTGGCGGCGCGCTGCTCGGTATAGCGGGCCGCCAGGCCAGTCAACGGACACCGGCCCTGATTCGCCGCGAGGACGATGCACTCGGTCAGCACCACGCCGGTCATGGCCGCAGCCCACGCGTACTGGCCTCGCGCACCTGCGATGGGAATCGCGACGATGCAGGCCGCGACGACGAACCAGACGGCCGTGTGCAGCAGTTTGATCCGGATGAGCGCGGGGCTTCGTTCCGGGAGCACCGGCATCACCCCTGGCGTCATCGGATCCGACTCGACGAATGCGTGGCCAGGGTCCCGGTCGGCCGGGCTCGGGCACTCGCTGGGCGCCCGGACGCTCCTGGCGGGACGGCTCTCTCGATCGGTCCCGACGTGGTCGGCAGACCGGTGAGGCTATCGCCGGTGTTGTAGGCGATCTCGACGAGGTGGAACTCGCCATAAGTGAACTCGCCGTCGGGTAGCAGCCAACGCGCTTCGCCGAACGACATCAGCCGGACAGCGCCGAAGTCGCGATAGTCGCGGACGGGTGTGGAGAATCGGTGGGCCGTGAACGTGCCTTCGGGATCCGAGCGCGACCGGTCATCCGAGACGAAGTTGACGAGTTCGCCCGTGCTGTTGAAGAACAGCGTGGCGCCAATGGTCTGGCCGCCGTAGGTGAAGCGAGCCCGCGCGGTGGTGGCGTCGACCGGTTGCCAGGTAATGCGCCGATCGATGAGGGTGCCAGGGGCCAGCAGGCACATGTCGTTGAAGAGCGTGACGGTCTCAGCCCGATTCATCTCGTCGCCACGGGCGTCCTCGACAGGCACGACGCCCGCGATCGTCACTTGCATGGTCGCGCGTCCACCGACCGATCGGTGGAACGCTTCCACGGGCACCCCAAACATGCGCGCCCGCATCAGGAACAGTCGCGTCGGCTGGTCGGCGAAACTCTGCTGCTCCGCCTCGAAGGGCATCCAGCGCGAGTCGGGCGCGCTGCGAATACGGCCCCGGAAACGCAAGCGATAGCTCTGCACGCGCGGCTGCCCAACGGTTCGGGTCAGGCGGAGGTATCGCCGCACGGGTTCCGGAAGCGCAGCCAGGTCGCCTTCCGTGACGACGGGAAGCGTCGTCGTGCGTGCCAAGCCCGCGCCCGCCTCCCGGATGTACTGCTCGTGGAAGCTCCACGGGCCTTCGGTGAGCAACCCATGCGCCACCACCAGCAGCAGGAGGACGTTTGCGGCGGTCCCGGCCCACGCGTCGCGCCAGGCCGATACGATGACCACCTGCGACACCACCAGCGCCACGGCGCCGACCACCCAATAGCTTCGAGAACCGGCGCCAAGCATCGTGGCGGTCGTCGCCACGAGGCCGGCCGTCACCAGCCACCCGATGCCCGACGCTCGCGAGATGGGCTGCGTGAGCTGAGCAAGCTCGGCGTATCCGAAGGCTTTGAACACACCCATCAGGTGAATGAGGGCGTGCACGCCAAGGACACCGACTGGAAACCAACGCATCTGACCTCCGCGAGAAACTGCGCTCGGCTACCTTCCGTCGGACGCAGGGTAGCGAAACCGCGGCGGCGCGGGGGTGGAGGCGAGCGCACGCACGGCGTCCACGGTCAGGCGGACGGTGCGCGCCATCTTGTCGAAGTCGATGCGGTCGACGGTGTCCACGGGCTCGTGATAGCCGGGGTGAAAGCCGCCGAACAGCCAGATCGCCGGGATCCCCTTCTGCAGGAACGGCAGGTGGTCGCAGCGGAACAGCGCCCGCATCGACGAGTCGCGGTCGAACTTGTCGCTGAGCGTCAGCCCGGCGGCCCCGCCGGCTTCGCGCCGCAGGAGGCTCGCCAGATCCGGGCTGTAGACCGCGCCGACCATGTTCAGCTGATCGGAGCGGCCGGCGGTGATCTGGTAGCCGCCCGCGCTCTCCGGCGTGTGCTCTTCGCGGCGACCGATCATGTCGAGGTTGAGCACGGCCCGCGTGGTCGACAGCGGGCGCAGCGGCCTGGCCACGTAGTGATACGAGCCGAGCATCAGCTGCTCTTCCGACCCGAATGACACGAAAAGGACGCTGCGGGCGAGACGCGCGCCGGCGAGCAGGCGCGCCACCTCCAGCATCGCCACGGTTCCCGACCCGTTGTCGTTGGCACCCGGGTAGAGCGCGCCGTCCTGTATGCCGAGGTGGTCGTAGTGCGACGTCACCAGGATCGTCTCGTCACCCAGCCGCGGGTCGCCACCAGGGAGCAGCCCGGCGACGTTCCATGACGTCTGGACTGGCCCGCCATCGTTGACCGCTTCGATCCGGACGGTGACGTCCTTCAACAGGCGGGAGGCCGGTCGCATCGAACCGTCGATGCTCCGCTGCAGGTCAACGGGGGTCTGTCCGGTCCCCTTCAGCAGCGCAACGGCTGCCTCGGGAGGAATCGAGATGCGGGGAATGCGCAACTCGCCGTGCACGAGGGCCTGGGGCGGGGCGTTGGCGCGACCCGAAGCACGCGGCATCGTGCGATGGGCGTTGACCGGCTCGGTGACCACCAGCACCGCGGCGGCACCGTGCCGTTGGGCCGTCGCCGTCTTCTGCCAGGCGTTCGCGTGCAGGGTGAAGCCGGTGCCGTGAAACGGCGCGTCGGGATCGTTCTCGCGCGGCTCGTGATCGAAGACCAGGACCGCCTTGCCTCGCACGTCAACGCCGGCGTAGTCGTCGTAGCCGAACTCCGGAGCGGTGATGCCGTAGCCGGCGAAGACGACGTCGAGCGCAAGGTCGATCCTGGCCGCGGGATCCGGAAAGGCCACGGCCAGCGGCGTGAATCGCGCGTCCTCGCCAGAGTGACGCACCGCAACCACGGCCCGATCGCGGTCCAGGCGCAGTCGCTGCAGGTCGAACGGCTGGAGGTAGGAGTCAGCGCTAGCCGGCCGCAGACCCGACTTCGCGAACTCGCCGGCGATGAACCGCGCCGCGGCCGCGGCCCCAGGCGTCAGACTGGCTCGCCCCTCGAGCGGCGCCGAGGTCAGGAAATCGAGATCAGCGCGCAGGCGCTCGCGGCTGACCTCAGGCGCGCCCTGCTGGGCCAGGGACGGCGCAAGGGCACACGCCACGACCACCGCCGCGAGGCATCGCGTCCACACACGAGCGGTCTCCTGCGCGATAGCCATGCCTCCTGGCGCGCCACGCATTCGCCGCTAGGCGAGCGCGAGATTGAGGTTCTCGATCGCTTCGTCGATCTCGGCCGGGGCCTTGTAGCCGACGGTGACGCAGTCGACACCGGCATTGCGGAACGCGAACCGCATCGCCTTGCGCCGGTCCTCGCGATCGAACGTGCCTTCGCCCGCCAACTTCATGGAGATGACGCCCATGCCCCGCTTGCGGACCTCCTGGACCCGGGTGACCACTTCCGGCACGTTGCCGAGCCCCTCGGTGTTGTAGTCCTCGGCGTCCATGGCCTTGCCGATGTGGTTCACGCGAATCATCGCGATCTGGAGCCAGTCGTTACCGGGAGCCTTGCGCAGGGCCGGGAGGCCGTGCATCGAGGCGCCATGGCTGAGCACGACCTTGCGTGACTGGACCTCGAGGATCGCGTCCTGCCAGCGGGCGGTGTCGACCGGCCAGGTCGCCGTGTGCTGCCAGTGCAGCAGCATGATGTCGAAGTACTCGGTATTGGCGAGCGTCCGAAGCTCGTCGAACTTCTTCTGCGGATCGACGCCCTCCTTGGTCGTGACCTTCGTCATGATCTGGTACGTGTCGCGCGGGATGCCCTTCAGGGCGACGCCGAGCATCTTGTGCATCTCGCCGTACGACTCGGCCGTTTCGAAGAAGCGGATGCCGTTGTCGTAGGCGTGTCGCACCAGCCGCGTGAACGCGTCCTGCCCGAGCTCGCGCTGCACCCGGCCGCTGAAGCTGCCGGTGCCGAACGCCAGCCGGGTGACCTTGACGCCCGACCGGCCGAGCGTGACCAGATCGGTCGCCTTCCCGCGCTGCGCGGCGAGCGGAAGGGCGCCGGACATGGCCAGCGTTCCCGCGGCCAAGCCGGTCTTGAGGAATTCGCGTCGCGTGCGTCGACTGCAAGGTGGCATGGCAGTGGTCCTCCGCATCCGAGAAGGGCGAAATGGTAACAGCACCTCGCACCGACGTGGGAGCGCGATCGTCAGCAGAGTCGGGCTTGGCTTCCGGCTGGCCTCCTTGCCGAACTCAGGCTGGCCGGACGATCCATCGGCGCGAAGTTGGTGAGGGTGCTGTGCGGTTTTCTCGCACACAACAGCCAATTTCGCACACGCGAAATCCGTTGATGCCTTGCTCCTCGAAGCCCGATAGCACCTCCGGGCGAAGTGCCTCGAGAGGGCGAGCGGCCACCCACGTCGGACAACATCGCGGGGTGCGGACCGGTCGTCTGGAAATGGAAATCAGTGCATGAATTACCAAGGACTTCGGGTCGCCATCGTCGTGGCGATCCTTGCGGTGAGTGCCAGCGGCGCGGCCGGCCAGACGACGTCGACCATCGTCGTCGCCGCGGGCGGCAGCCTCCAGGCCGCGCTGAACCAGGCGCAACCGGGGCAGGTCGTCGAAGTGCAGGCGGGGGCCACGTTCGACGGAAACTTCATCCTGCCGGTGAAGACGGGCACCGGCTACATCACCGTCCGCACGTCGACGCCTGACGCGCAGCTGCCGTCCGCCA
>JBDSLU010000485.1:0-13677 GCA_039916225.1 Vicinamibacteraceae bacterium | reverse complement strand
TCGCGACGCTCTACTGGCGCGCCGCCCGCCGGGTCGTCGACGCCGTCGCCCGGCACGAAGCGCGGATCCTGGTCGGGCACTCGTTCGTGTTCGTCGCCGTCGCCGTGCTGTCGATCGGGCTGGCGCTGTTCGGCGGCGCGCGCTACGGCGGGCTGTCAGGCGTCAGCTACGGGCTGATCGGCCCGCTGCAGGCGCTCTATCACAGCCTGGCCGCCCGCTATTGGAAGGCGCCGGCGGCGCCGGCTGTCCACATCGGTTGACGCCGGACAGGCCGCAGACACCGATCAGCCGAGGAATCCAGGAAAGCGCGTGGCGCTGACGGGGTATCCGGGGAAGACCGCGCGGACGTCCGCGACCCCGAGGTGCCGCACCGCGACCTCACTGAAGACGTCGCGGAAATCGGTCGTCACCGCCAGGTCGCGCCCGTCGTGACGCTGTGCCGGCGCGAGGCCGGGCCAGCGGCCGTAGACCTTCCCGCCCTGCACCGGTCCGCCGACGACGAACATCGCGTTGGCGTGGCCGTGGTCGGTGCCGCGATTGCCGTTCTCGGCGACAGCGCGCCCGAACTCCGACATCGTCAGGATGACGACGTCCTGCATGCGCGAGCCGAGATCGGTGACCAGCGCGGCGATGCCTTGCGCGAAGTCATCGAGCCGGTTGGCGAGCTGGCCGGTGGCGGCGCCTTCGTTGGCGTGGTGGTCCCACTGCGTCGACTCGGCGAAGGCCACCTCGAGGCCAACGTCGGCCTTGGTGAGCTGCGCAATCTGCTTGAGCGCCTGACCGTAGGCCGAGCGCGGGTAGGCGGCGCCATTCTCGGGCTGATAGCGCCCCGGCGCCGCGGCATCGAGCTGGCGCATGGCGGCGAAGGCCTCGCGGCCGGTGCGCTGCAGCGCCTGATCGGCGGCCGCGGCGTACTCCGCCTCGAAGGACGCCTGCGTGCCGGCGCCGCCCCGGACGCCGAACCGGTTCACGTCGGTCATCGCCAACGCCGGCGCCGTCCCCTGCAGCGTTCGCGGCAGCTGCGCCGCCAGCGCGACAGCGCGGAACGGCGACGCTCCGTCCGGGAGAGCCTTCCGGACACCGTCCCGATCAGGCTGGACTCCAGTTCGGCGCTCGGGCACGCGCTCGGCGCGCAGCACGCGGTTCAGCCACCCGTCGGTCGTGCTCTTCACGCCGGGCGTCCCGCTCTCCATGTAGTCCTGCGCGTCGAAGTGTGACCGCGTCGGATCGTGCGATCCGCAGGCGTGGACGATGGCCAGCGATCGCTGCTGCCAGAGCGGCAGGAGCGGCGCCAGCCGAGGGTGCAGGCCGAAGAAACCGTCGAGATCGAGGGCGGATCCGTCGCGTCCGCCGCCCGGCTGGCCGATGGCGATCGTCGGGCGCGCCGCGTAGTAGTCGCGCTCGCCGAAGGGGACCACGATGTTCAAGCCGTCCGCCGCGCCGCGCTGGAAGATCGTGATGAGGAGCTTGCGGCGCGTCGCGCCAGCGGCCGCCGTCCGCGCCACGAAGGAGGGCGCGAAGCCGAGGCTCAGCAACGCCAGGCCGCCGTTCCGAAGCAACACCCGTCTCGAAACCATGATCCCTCCCGAAGCCTGTCCCGAAGACTGTCCGGAACGCCGTCCCGGAGACCGTCCCGGAGACCGTCCCGGAGAGGTCTTTGTTCGCGCCGAAAAACGTGGCGGAAACGGCGGATTCAGCGGCGCTGGAACTCCGGCGATCCCAGGGACAGCGCCGCCACTGACGCCAGGTCGGTGCCACGCGCCAGCGTCGCCGCGGTCGCGTCCGAGGCCTGCCCGCGCAGCAGATGCGCCGTCGCCCATGCCTTGGCCGCATCGGCATCGGTCGTTCCGGTGAGTTCGGCCAGGTCGACCCGGACCCCGCGTAGCCGATTCGCGGTCAGATCGACGGCGAAGTTCATGCGATTGACCAGCGCGCCCGTGTTGACCCACGCCACGGCGGTATCCGCGTAGCCGGTCGGCGGCTGCGCGAAGTAGAGCGGCATGCCGAGCGTCCGCAGCTGCTGCACGATGGGCGACGCGTCGGTGACGTCCGCGCGCGTCATCCGCAGTGCGCTCATCGCGAACTCGAACGGCGTCTTGACCTTGGCGCGCCGGGCCTCGACACCGAGGAATTCGGGTGACGTGAGGATGGTGCGCACCACCGCCCGGAGGTCGCCGCGTGAGCTGGTGAACGTCGCCGCCGCCCGTGTGACCAGCGCCGGCGGTGGCTCGTCGGCGACGAAGCGGCGGGCGAGTTTGGTGGCGATGAACGTCGCCGTGGACGGATGCGAGGCCAGCAGATCGAGCACGGCCTCGCCGTCGCGCTCGCCGCCGGCGTCGATCGTCGTGCCGAGCACGAGCTTCGGCCCCTTGGCGTGCCGGCGCTCCTCGAACGCGTAGCCGCCGCCCTGGCGCGGGCCGCGGATCGTCCATCCGGTGAAGGCTCGCGCGACGTCGACGACATCGGCCTGGGTGTAGCCGCCAGCGACGCCCATCGTGTGCAGTTCCATCAGCTCGCGCGCGTAGTTCTCGTTCAGCCCACGCGGCATGCGCTGTTTGATCTGCGCGACCGTCTCCGGCGTGGCCGCCGTTCCCATGCGCTGTTCGAGCCGCCGCCGCCCGACCCGCCCGCGCATGCCGGTGCCGTTGCCCACCTGATCCATCCGACGCGTCAGGTCCTCGGCCGCCTTCGGATCGACGCTTTGCCAGTTGTCCAGATAAAAGAGCATGGCAGGACTCTTCGCGACGGCGCCGAGCATGTCGCGGAAGCGGCCGAGCACGTGTGGTCGAATCGCGTCGCGCTCGTACTCGGTCAGGTAGCCACGGACGGGACCCTTGCCGGCGAAGACGTTGAAGTGGTTGAACCAGAAGTCGACGAGCACTTCCTCGAGCTGTCGCGGCGAGTAGACCGCGCGGAGCACCTTCTGCTGGCCGAGTTCGTCCAGCACGAGGCGTCCGGTCTCGCGCAACTCGCGCAGGCGCGCCCGCTCCGCCGGATCCATGTCGGCCAGGCGACCGGCGGCGGCCGACGGGCTGCGGGGCTCCTCTTTGTCATTCACCGGCGCGCCGTTTGGGTCTTTGCGATTGGCGCGGCGTTCGCGGAGCAACGGCGCGTAGTAGCGCTCGGCGATGGTCGACGAGTCGAGCGCCAGCGTCTCGAAGTCGGCCATCCGCGTCCGGACGGCCGCGTCCGACAGACCCTCGGGGTGGAGCTGTTCGTCGAGATACCGATCGAGTCCGAGCTCGCGAACACGCGCGACGTCTTCCACGCGCGCGCCGAAGCCGGTGCGATCGAGGACGTGGATGATGGCGGCATCATCGAGCGAGGCGGGGCGGGCCAGCGGGGCCGTGCTCGCCGCCGACAGCAACAGCGCGCCGGCGACGAGCGGAGCGGCGCAAACGCGGAACGCCGACGCAGCAGTGGGCATATGTCCTCGACCTCCTTGGTCCGTCGGGGAGTTGGACCCCCGTCCCGGCCCCAAGGTTGAAGAAACTGCCAACGCCGGGCCCCGCTCAGAGCCCAGCTCTGAGCCGGGCTCCGAGCCGGGCTCTGAGCGAGGGCGGAAACGTTGCAGAAACTGCTAACGCAGCGCCCGGCGGATGACGCGGGCGGCGTTGCGGCCGGGGGCGCCCATGATGCCGCCGCCGGGGTGCGCCGACGAGCCGCAGAGGTAGAGGCGGCGGATGGGCGTCTCGTGGCGCGCCCAGCCGGGCCCCGGGCGCATCGAGAACAGCTGATCCGGGGTCAGCTCACCGTGGAAGATATTGCCTTCAGTCAGCCCGAACTCGCGCTCGAGGTCGAGCGGCGTCAGCACCTGGCGGTGCAGCACGTGATCGCGGATGTCCGGCACGTACTCCGCCAGCGTGTCGAGGACAGTGTCGCCAAGCGCCTCCCGCCGCGCGTCGTCCCAGACCGCCTCGCCGGCGAGCGCATACGGCGCGTACTGCACGAAGCACGACATCACGTGCTGGCCCGGTGGCGCGACGGTCGGATCCAGGAGGCTCGGGATCACGATGTCGATGTACGGACGCCTCGACGGTGCGCCGTACTTCGCCTCGTCGTAGGCCCGCTCGAGATACATCGTGCTCGGCGAGATCGAGATGGCGCCGGCGAGGTGCGGCCCTGGACCCGGCCGGCAGGTGAAGTCGGGGCAGGCGTCGAGGGCGAGGTTGACCTTGGCGGTCGCGCCGCGGAAGCGGAATCCGCGGACGAGCCCGGCGAACTCGGTGGGGAGCTGATCGAGCCCGACCAGCCGCGTGAACGTGACGCGCAGGTCGGCGCTCGAGGCCACGGCGCGGGCCCGGATCTCCTCGCCCGATTCGAGGACCACCCCGACCGCCGTTCCGCCGTCGAGCAGGATCCGTGACACCGGCGACGACGTCCGCAGCACCGCGCCAGCTTCGGTCGCCGCGGCGGCGATCGCCATCGACACCGCGCCCGTGCCGCCACGCGGCAGGCCCCACGACCGGAATGCGCCGTCGACCTCGCCCATGTAGTGGTGCAGCAGGACGTAGGCGGTGCCCGGCGAGCGGATGCCGAGGAATGTGCCGATGATGCCCGAGGCGGCGAGCGTCGCCTTCAGCGGGTCGCTCTCGAACCAGCGTTCGACGAAGTCGAGCGCGCTCGACGAGAGCAGCTGGATGAGCAAGTGCTGCCGGCGCGCCCCGAGCTGGCGGAAGGCGCGGCCCAGGCCGGCCGCGTCCAGCAGGCCGCGCAGGTCGATGGCATTCGGATCGGGTGGCAGCATCCCGAGCAGCGGCTTGGCGAACGCCGCCATCGCGCTCATCGTGGCGCCGAAGTCGGCGTAGGTGTCGGCGTCGTGCCTCGAGTGCCGGGCGATTTCCGCGTGCTTGGCCTGCGGATCCTCGGGCCGCCAGAGATAGCCGTCTGCGAGCGGCGTGAACGTGCCGTCGAGCGGCAGGAGCGTCAGCCCGTGCCTCCTCAGCTCCAGTTCGCGGATGATCTCGGGACGGAGCAGCGAGACGGCGTAGGAGCAGACCGAGTACTTGAAGCCGGGGAAGATCTCCTCGGTCACGGCCGCACCGCCGAGGATGTGGCGCCGCTCGACGACCGTCACCGCCAGACCGGCACGGGCCAGATAGGCGGCGCACACCAGGCCGGTGTGGCCGCCGCCGATGACCACCACGTCGGGCATGCCTACAGGCTAGTCCGAACCTGCCCACGGGTTTACGCGACCCGCCAATGGCCGAGATTGGCGAACTTTCGCCGGCCGCGGCTCGTCCCATCCACGCGGAGACACCGCCATGAGCCTCATGATGCCCCGCCTGCGGGACCTTGCCGCGCTGCCCCTCGTCGCCGCCCTGTCCCTCACCGCCGCCTGCGACCTCGCCTTTTCGGGCGCCCGCGAAGAGGCGACCGAAACCGTCACGCGCAGCTTCCCGATCTCGGCTGCCGGGACGCTGGACATCACCACTACCAACGGACGCATCGAGGTGGTGGCCGGCACGGCGCCGACCATCGAAGTGAAGGCCGTCAAGGTCGCCAAGGCCGCCACCAAGGAAGGCGCCGAAGCGTTGCTCAAGAAGCTGACCATCAAGGAAGAGGTCACCGCCGACCTCGTCAAGCTGCGCGCCGAGCGCGATGGCGGCAGCGGCCCGTCCCTGCACGGTTGGGGAACCTCGGTCGAGGTCCGCTACTTCGTCACGGTGCCGGCCAACACCAAGGTGGTGCTGTCGACGACCAACGGCCAGATCGAGGTGGTCGACGTGCAGGCCGGCGCGCATCTCGAAACCGTGAACGGCCAGATCAAGGCGCGCGGTCTCGGCGGCGCGGTCAAGGCGTCGACCGTCAATGGCGGCGTCGACATCGCGCTGGCCTCGGTCACCGGCGACGTCAACGTCGAGACGACCAACGGTGGCGTCACGCTGCGCCTGCCGGCGGATGCCAAGGCGTCTCTGTTCGGCCGTACCACCAACGGCGGCCTGACCGTCGACGGCGGCCTGCGGGTCGAAGAGGTCGAGAAGTCGCGCCGGCGCGTCGAGGTGAAGCTCAATGGCGGCGGCCGCCGGGTCGAGGCCGAAACGACCAACGGCGGCATCACCTTCACGCGCGGCTGAGACGCGTCGTCGCCAGGGCGATCCAGCCGGCCAGGAACGCCAGCCCACCGAACGGGGTCACCGCTCCCCACGTGGTGACCCCGGTCCACACCAGCAGATACAGGCTGCCCGAGAAGAGCAGCACGCCCAGCGCGAACAGCACCGCTGCCCATCGCGGACCGGCGTCCTGCGGTGCCGCGTGGGCCGCCCAGGCGGCGGCAAGGATGCCGAGGGCGTGTACCACGTGGTAGCGGACGCCGGTCTCGAACACCGCCAGGCGTTCGGGCGTCACCAGGGATTTCAGGCCATGTGCCCCGAAGGCGCCGAGCGCGACGCCGAGCGCCGCGAGGCCGGCCCCGAGCCGCAACAGTCGTCCCGACGTCAGCGCATCCATCCCGCGATCCTATAATGGCGCCCCGCCTCGTCCTGGCGGGTGTTCCTCGCGAGGTGCCATGCTCACACGGGCCCGGTTGACGCGGATCCTCGTCGCGGCGATTGCCGCGGTGCTCACGGCCGCGCTGCACGCCTCCGCCCAGCAGGCGGTCATCGTCGTCCGGCACGCCGAGAAGGCCGACCAGACGCCGGACACCGCGCTCAGCGCCAAGGGCCGGGCGCGGGCCAAGGCGCTCGCCGACCTGCTGCGTAGCGCTGGCGTCACCCACATCATCACCAGCGAGTTCCAGCGGACGCGGGACACCGCCGCACCGCTGGCGGCGGCGCTCGGCCTGACGATCGAGCAGGTGCCGGCCCGCGACCTGCCGGCGCTGTCGGCCCGGATCAGGGCCCTGGATCCGGCGTCGATCGTCGTGGTCGTGGGGCACTCGAACACGATCCCGCCGATGCTGACGGTGCTCGGCTGGCCCAACCAGCTCGATCTGCACGAAGGCGATTACGACAACATCTTCGTCCTGGCACCGCATCCCGGCCAGCGCGCGTCGATGGTGCGGCTCAAGTACGGGCAGCCTTCATCGTGAGGGCCGCGGCTCTCGCCACGCTTCGCGCGCCCGCGACCCGAGCCTGCCGGGCGAGGCTCCTCGCCCGCGCCCTGGTCATCGCCTTCACCGCCTGGCTCGCCGGGTGCGCGTCGAAGCATCCGGCCGCGACGACGCCGCCGGCCGCAGCCGCGGGCGGCAGCCGCGAGGCGTCCGCCGCGCTATTCGCGCCGAGCGCGCTGGCGGCGTGGTGGGATGCCCATCGCGTGGCGCTCCCCACGGCGCCGCTCCTTACCCACGCTGACGTCGTCGACGCGGCGACGCGCGCCGTGGACGCCGCCGCCGGGCGCGTCGGGCGCGAGGTCATCGGCCGATCGGTGGAAGGTCGCGATCTGCTGCACCTCACCGTCGGCCGCGGCCCGATGCCTGTCCTGCTGTGGTCGCAGATGCACGGCGACGAGCCGTCGGCGACGCCGGCGATCTTCGACCTGCTCGAGTGGATCCGCCGCGAGCGCGGCAGCGCCGCCGTCCAGCGGCTCGAGGCTCGGCTGACCATCCACCTCGTGCCGATGCTGAACCCGGATGGCGCGGAGCGTTTCGTTCGCCGCAACGCCCAGGGCATCGACATCAACCGCGACGCCCTGCATCTGCAGACGCCCGAGGGCCGGGCGCTGAAGGCGCTCCGCGATCGGGTCCAGCCGGTGCTCGGTTTCAACCTGCACAACCAGAACGGCCAGACCTCGGCGGGCTCGCCACCGAAGGCGGCGACCATCTCGCTTTTGGCCGTCGCGCACGATGCCGCCCGCAGCGACTCGCCGCGCCGCAAAGTGGCCAGGCAGACGGCCGCCATCGTGCGCGAGGCCCTCGAGCCGCTGATTCCCGGCCAGGTCGGGCGCTACAGCGACGAGTTCGAGGTCCGCGCCTTCGGCGACAACCTCGGACGCTGGGGTACGGCGGTGGTCCTGATCGAAAGCGGCCCGCTGGCGGACGCCGACCCCGATCAGGCCCTGGTCCGCCTCAACTTCGTGGCCCTGGTCACCGCGCTCGATGCCCTGGCCTCAGGGCGCGCCGCGGCGCACGCGACGACGGCCTACGACACCCTCCCCCTGAACGAGTCGAACCTGCTCTCGATTCGCGTCCGGAACGCGACGATCGTGGCCGGGACCGCGGTGCCGCCGTTCCTCGGGGACGTCGGGATCAACGTCTCGCGCTCCCTGGCCCGCGAGCCAGGGCCAAGGCGTCTCGACCCGGCGGCGCGCATTGCCGACATCGGCGACCTGCGGGTCTATGGCGCGCTCGAGGACATCGACGGCACCGGGCTGACCGTCGCTCCGGCGTTCGACGCGACCGCCGCCGAAGGCGCCCTCCTGCGGATGCCGGACTGGTCGATGTGGCGGGGGTCGACGCTCACGGTCGGTCAGCCCGGGGCCGTGTTCCTGCTGTCGCCCAGCCCGCAGCCGTCCCCTGCCGACGCGGCAACGGGTGCCACATTGTCGGAAAACTGGCGCCTGGTCAGACGCATCCAGGTTCGTACGGCACTCCCCTAGGTATCCCGCCTTCGTCGGGATTTTGTCTGCCGATCCGAGACTTATCGGATCGTCGCGCAGCCATGCGCAAGGACACCGCTGCAAGGGAATGCACACGGTCTGGCGTGCCATCTCGTGAGATAGACTGAACTCCTGCTGAGCTTGTCAGTGTACGGCTCGAATGGCCGTGTGCGGAATTGGCTTGGCAGTGGCCTTGCACTGCGACGGTGCGGAGACGTGACGACAGGTCGACACCTATTCAGGGTGTTCGACGTGGTCGTGCCCCCCATGCCTCACCCCTCGCTCGAGCCCAACGACCTGCCCGCTCTCCCTGACCGGCTGGGGCCGTCGACTCCGGAGGTTCGGACGGAAGGATTCGACGGGGTCCGCGACATCGAAGCGCTGGGCCGCGTTGCGTCGGTCATCGGTCACGAACTCACCAACGTGTTGCAGGTCCTGTCCAACAGCATCGACCGCCTCGCCGATCCCGCCGCCTCGGGCAGCGCAATCGTGCGGATGGCCCGGGCCAGCCTGGAACGCGGCGTCCGGCTCGCCCGGCAGCTGCAGGCGTTCGCCCGGGTCAGCCCGCCGAGCGTCCAGCGCCTCGACACCCACCAGGCGCTCGCCAACTGGCTCCCGATGTTCGAAGACGCCCTCGGTCCCGAGCGGATTCTCGAACTGCGTCTTCGCTTCGGCGGCGCCATCCTGGTCGATCCCGGCCAGCTCCAGGTGGCCATTGCGCACCTCCTGACCAACGCCCGCGACGCCACCCCGCCGGGGTCGATCGTCGTCGCCGAGCTCTCGCGGGTGGAGCGCGCCGCCGGGCCTGCCTGCCGGATCGCCGTCACCGACCGTGGCGAGGGCATGTCGGCGGACGTAATGCGGCAGGCCGTCGAACCGTTCTTCTCGACAAGGGCGCCCGGTCATGGCCTCGGTCTGGGATTGACCATCGCCCGCATGGTTGCGGAATCGCACGGAGGCTATCTGGAAGTGGACTCGCGGGTCGGCACCGGAACGACCGTGTCCATTTCCCTCCCCATCGCCGACAGCGATGCGCTGGCGCAGCGACCTCGGGCGGCGCGCGCGGGCCAGGCCACCGCCGCGGTCGCGTCTGGCGCCATGGCTCCTCCGGTCGCCGGCCCGGCCGCGTCCACCCCGTCGCCCTCGACGCCGGCGTCCTCGCCCAAGCCGGCCCGGATCCTGGTCGTCGACGACGAGGAGGCGATCGCCGAGTACTTCCGGATCATCCTGTCGGCGGAGCAGTACGACGTCACCGTCGTGGCGTCCCTGCAGCGGGCGCTCGAGACCTTCACCCGCGACCACCTGAAGTTCGACACGGTGCTGCTGGACATGATGCTCGGCGACGGCACCGGCCTCGACCTCTACCGGAGGGTGCGCGAGATGCGGCCCGACCTCCCGGTCGTCGTCTGCACCGGCTTCGCCGAGAACGACAGCCTCGAGCTGATCCGCGAGGACGGCCACGAAGTGCTGCTGAAGCCCTGCACGCGACACGAGGTGCTCCGGGCCGTCAACCGCGCCCTCCTCCGCCGCCGCCTGGGCTGACGGCCGCCGGCGGCCCGGCGGCGAACTCCCAACTTCCAACTCCCAACTCCCAACTCCCAACTTCCAACTTCCACCTCCCAACCTGCAACGTCCAGGCCTGTGGGTGAGGTTGGGAGTTGGTGCTTGGCAGTTGGGAGTTGACCCGGCGGGCCTCGGTCGCGCGCCCACGATGGCGTAGAATGCCCGAGCCCCGTCACGGACGGGCCTGCGATTTCCATGCATTCCGACTTCATGTCAGGCCTCTTCGTGCTGATGCTGTCCACCTTCCTGGGGATGGACGTCATCCGGCGTGTCTCGCGGCTGCTCCATACGCCGCTCATGTCGCTCACCAACGCGATCTCGGCGATCGCCATCGTCGGCGCGGTGCTCCTTGCCGGCGAGCAGAAATCGACCCTCAGCACGGTGCTCGGCGCGGTCGCCGTCTTCGCCTCGATGACCAACATCGTCAGCGGCTTCCTGATCACGGACCGCATGCTGAAGATGTTCAAGAAGCGCGAGCCGGGGAAGTGATGGAACAGCTGATCCAGGCGCTGTACCTCCTCTCGGCGATCGGATTCATTTTCTCGCTGCGGTGGATGAACGACCCCAAGACCGCCCGCCAGGGCGTCGGGGCCGGCGTCGTCGGCATGGTGCTCGCGGTCGGCGGCACGATGCTCCATCACGAGATCAAAAGCTACGAGTGGATCCTCGTTTCGATGGTCCTCGGGACACTCGTCGGCGTGCCGCTGTCGCGCGTCGCGCTGACCGCGGTGCCGCAACGGACGGCGCTGTCGCACGCGTTCGGCGGTCTCGCCGCCGGCCTCGTCGGCACCGCCAAGTACTTCCTCTGGGCGGGCACCGACGAGATGACGCCCTTCCGCATGGGCGCGATCATCTTCGAGGTGATCCTCGGCTACCTCACCTGCACGGGCAGCCTCATGGCCGCCGGCAAACTGCAGGAAATCCTTCCGACCCGCCCGATCACCTACAAGGGCCAGAACCTCGTCAACCTGGCGCTCATGCTGGTCGCGATCGGCATCGGCGGCTACCTGGTCTACGACCCCTCGCAGACCTACCTGTTCCCGGTGATGATCGCGCTGGCGCTGGCCTTCGGCGTGCTGCTGGTCATCCCCATCGGCGGCGCCGACATGCCGACGGTGATCTCGCTGCTCAACTCCTACGCCGGCTTGGCGGCGGTGGCGATGGGCTTCGTCCTCGAGAACAAGGTGCTGATCATCGCCGGCGCGCTCGACGGCTCGTCGGGCCTGATCCTGTCGATCATCATGTGCCGGGCGATGAACCGCTCCTTCACCAACGTGCTCTTCGGCGCCTTCGGGCAGGTGCAGGCCGCGGCGGCAGCCGGCGAGCAGAAGGCCGTCAAGAGCGCGACGGCCGAGGACGCCGCGCAGATCCTCGACAACGCCAGTTCAGTGGTCGTCGTCCCCGGTTACGGCATGGCCGTGGCCCAGGCCCAGCACCGCGTGCGCGACCTGTACGAGCACCTGAGCAAGAAGGGCATCGACGTCAAGTTCGCCATCCACCCGGTGGCGGGCCGCATGCCCGGGCACATGAACGTCCTGCTGGCCGAGGCCGAGATTCCCTACGATCGGCTGATCGAGATGGACGACATCAACCCCGAGATGGCGCAGGTTGATGTCTGCCTGGTGGTCGGCGCCAACGACGTCGTCAACCCGGCGGCGCGGCACGACAAGACCAGCCCGATCTACGGCATGCCGATCATCGATGCCGACAAGGCCAAGACCGTGCTGGCGATCAAGCGGTCGATGAAGCCGGGCTTCGCCGGCATCGACAACGAGCTCTACACCGCGGACAACACGTTGATGCTCTTCGGCGACGCCAAACAGGTGATCGGCGAGCTGGCGAAGGCCGTCTCGGGCGAGCAGGGCATGGGCCACTAAGGGCCTGTCGGCGCTCGACATCGAGTGCCAAGAGTGTTCGTAATACCCACCAAAAACGTCGTTTGTGTTGACGACGCAGTTGCAGTAGGCTGCACGCGTCAGGAACTACCGCCTTGAGCTTTACCTGCGTCCAGGGCTCGCCCCGCCGACGTCGGAGAGGCTGAGTGGAAGGGCCACTCGGGCAAGTTCTCTTGAGCCCTCCCCCTTGGGGGGCAGCAGGGTGCATCTGTCGTGCACCCGGAAAGTCAGGACCGTGGGTCGTAGGCTGTTTGTGGGTAATCTCCCGTACGAAACGGGAGAAGCCGAGCTCGAAGAGATGTTCGGGAAGATCGGCCCAGTGGATTCCGTCCGCGTCATGCGCGATATGGCGACCGGTCGGGCCCGCGGGTTCGCGTTCGTCGAAATGGCGAGCGATGACGACGCCCAGCGTGCGGTCGACGAGCTCAATCAGGCGCAGCTTGGCGGCCGCGCCCTCGCGGTCAACGAAGCGCGACCCAAGCCGGCCGGCGGTGGCTTCGGTGGCGGCGGCGGCGGCTTCGGCGGTGGTGGCGGCGCCGGCGGTGGCCGTGGCGGTGGCGGTGGCAACCGCAGCAGTGCCGGCGGTGGCGGCGGCGGCAGCAATCGTCGTCGGGAACCGCGCTGGTAGCTCCCACGTTTCCTTGAATCTGACAGGCGCACCCGGCTCGGGCCGGTTGCGCCTGTTCGCATGTACGGCTAGTGTTCCGGCCGGAACACTACTGTGACTGAACGTCTTCAGCCGCCCGACGGTCCCACCTGGGACGTTGTCGGCATCGGCGCCAACTCCGTCGACCTCGTGCACCTGCTCCCGGCGGCGCCGCAACCGAGCGGCCCCCACGCCAAGCAGCGCATCCGCCGTCAACTCGTGTCGTGTGGCGGCCAGATGACCACGACCTTGGCCTGCGTGGCCGGTCTCGGCTGGCGCGCCAAGTACATCGGCGCCACCGGGGACGACGAGCGCGGCGGCGTGCTGCGGGCGGCGATGCAGGACCGGCGCGTCGACATGAGCAGCGCCCTCACCAGGGTCGGCGCGACCAACCAGTTCGCCGTGATCCTGGTCGACGAGTCGACCGGTGAGCGCATCGTGCTGTGGGATCGCGACGAGCGACTGGCGCTGCAGCCGCACGAGATCGCCGAGGACGCCATCGACGGCGCCCGGTTGCTGCACGTCGACGACGTCGATCAGGGCGCGGCTATCGCTGCCGCCCGTCGCGGCCGGGCCGATGGCATCCCGGTGACCAGCGACATCGATCGCCTCACCGATCGCACGCCGGAGCTCGTCGCCGCGGTGACGATCCCGATCTTTGCCGAGCACGTGCCGTCGGCGCTTACCGGCCGTGCCGATCCCGAGGCGGCCTTGCGCGCGCTGCGCCGCGAGCACGACGGGCTGCTGGTGGTGACGCTCGGCACGCACGGCGCGCTGGCGCTCGATGGCCATCGTGCCATCAGGTCACCGGCCTTCCAGGTCGACGCGATCGACACGACCGGCGCCGGCGACGTCTTCCGCGCTGGCTTCATCCACGGCCGCCTCTCCGGGTGGCCGCTGGAGCAGACGCTGCGTTACGCCAACGCCGCGGCCGCGGTGAGCTGCACCCGCCTCGGCGCGCTCTCCGGGGTCCCAGACCTCGTTGACGTCGAAGCGATGCTGGCGCGCGGCTGATCGTCGGTCAGCCGGCGCAGCCGG
>JBDSLU010000484.1:0-3477 GCA_039916225.1 Vicinamibacteraceae bacterium | reverse complement strand
GCGCACCGACGGCGACGTCGGCGGTGTGCCCGATCGCCTCCTGATCCGGGTGCGCCCCGGGACGGCGGCGACGTTCGAGCCGGTGCTCGTCCGACGGCTGCAGCGCGAGGCGCCGGACTGGTCGTTCGAAGTGTCGACCCTCGACCACCTGCGAGAGAAGAAGCTGAGCGACTACACGATGCCTCTCAGCCTGCTGGCGGTCGTGTCCGGCTTCCTGCTGCTGATGGTCGCGCTCGGCCTGACCGGCGTGGTCTGGCAGAGCGTGACGCAGCGGCTGCGGGAATTCGGGCTGCGCCGCGCGGCCGGCGCCGCCGGAAGCGCGGTGCGCCGGCAGGTCCTGGCTGAAATGGCCGTGATGACGACCTTCGCCCTGCTGGCCGGGGCGGTGCTGCTGGCCCAGTTGCCATTCCTGCCCCTGCCACGCGAGATGGCCTTCTCGCCGGCGGTCTTCGGCGGCGCGGTTGCGCTCTCGGCAGGCGCCATCTATTGTCTGACCCTGGCCTGCGGCTGGTATCCGAGCCGCCTGGCCACTCGGATACCGCCGGCCGAGGCGCTGCGCTACGAATAGCGATCGAAGCCGTCCAGCCCGCCCATGATCCTCATCATCGACGACGACCAGGCCGTGACGGCGTCGCTGGCCCTGCTGCTCAAGCAGGCCGGCTTCGCCTCGCTCGCGGCGGCGTCGCCGGACGAAGCCATCGAGCTGCTGCGCCGGCAGCCCTGTCAGCTCGTCATCCAGGACATGAACTTCTCGCGCCGCACGTCGGGCGAGGAGGGCCTGGCGCTGTTGCAGCGGATCAAGGTGCTGACGCCGGGCCTGCCAGTGGTGCTGCTCACCGCCTGGGGATCGATCAACTTGGCCGTCGAGGGCATGAAGGCGGGCGCCGCCGACTTCGTGACCAAGCCGTGGACCAACCAGCAGATGCTGGAGACGATCAAGACGACGCTCGGCCTGGTCGCCTCCCGCGCCGTCGACGATCACGCAGCGACCCGCGACGAGCTCGACGCGCACTTCGATTTCGGGCAGCTGGTCGGCCGCGATCCGAAGATGCTGCGGGTGCTGCAGCTGCTCGGCCGGGTCGCCGCGACGCAGGCGTCGGTGCTGATCACCGGCGAGAGCGGCACCGGCAAGGAGCTGATCGCCGAGGCACTGCACCGCAACAGCCCGCGCGCCGATCGATCCTTCGTCAAGGTCAACCTCGGCGGCATCTCGTCATCGCTGTTCGAGAGCGAGATGTTCGGCCACGTCCGCGGCGCCTTCACCGACGCCCGGGCCGACCGCAAGGGCCGCTTCGAGATCGCTCACGGCGGCACGATCTTCCTCGACGAAATCGGCGATCTCGACCCGGCGTCGCAGGTCAAGATGCTGCGCGTGCTGCAGGACCGCACCTTCGAGGTGCTCGGCTCGAGCCTGCGCCGCGAGGTCGACGTGCGCGTCGTGTCGGCGACCAACCGGTCGCTGGCCGACATGGTCGCGCGCGGCGACTTCCGCGAGGACCTGCTCTATCGCATCAACCTGATCACGGTGCACCTGCCGCCGCTGCGCGAGCGGCCCGACGACATCCCGCTCCTTGCCTCGCGCTTCCTGCAGGCGGCCGCGGCGGCCTACCGGCGTGACGCCGTGACGCTGACGCCGGCGGCGGCGCGCTGGCTGCAGGCGCAGCCGTGGCCGGGCAACGTCCGCCAGCTGCAGCAGGCCGTCGAGCGGGCCGTGCTGGTCGACAGCCGCGATCGGCTCGACGTCGAGAGCTTCACCGAGCTGGCCGCGGCGCCCGGCCGCGAACCGGCCGGCGACTCGCTGCCCGACGTCGGCGCCATGACCATCGACGAGATCGAGCGGGCGATGATCCTCAAGTCGCTCCGCCACCACGGCGGCAACATCAGCAAGGTGGCCGAGTCGCTCGGCCTCAGCCGCCCGGCGCTCTACCGCCGCTTCGAGAAATACGAGATCACCGTGTGACCGTCCGCGCCCGGCTGGTGACCTACTTCGTGGTCGTCCACCTGGCCATGGCCGGCCTCGGCGGCTGGCTCGCCTGGACCGTGCCCTACGCCGTCCTCGGCGTCGAGGTCGCCCTGATCCTCTCGCTCGCCGTCGGTATCGGACTCGTGCGCCGGGCCATCGGCTATCGCGGCCTGGCCGACGACGCCCGCCGACTGGTGCACGACGAGGCGTTCACGTCGCGCTTCCTGCCGGTCGGCGAGCCGGACCTCGACGAGCTGATCGCGCTCTACAACCGGATGGTCGATCGGCTGCGCGACGAGCGCGTGCGGCTGGCCGAGCAGCACCAGTTCCTGGCCCAGGTCATCGCCGCGTCGCCGTCCGGCATCATCGTCCTCGGCTTCGACGACCAGGTCACCAGCCTGAACCCGGCCGCGGCCCGGCTGCTCGATCGACCGGCGATCGAGGTGACCGGCCGCCGGCTCGCCGCGCTCGAGACGCCGATGGCGGCGGCGCTCGCAGGGCTGGGGCCCGGCGAGTCGCGGGTCGTCGGCGTGGACGGCGCCCATCGGGCGCGCATTCAGCGCGGCGGCTTCATCGATCGCGGTTTTCCGCGCGCCTTCTTCGTCATCGAGGAGCTGACCGGCGAGCTGCGCCAGGCCGAGCGCGCCGCCTACGAGAAGCTGATCCGGGTGATGTCGCACGAGGTGAACAACACCGTCGCCTCGTCGACGTCGCTGCTGCAGTCGTCGCTGACCTATGCCCGCGAGCTGGAGCCGGAGAGCCGCCACGACTTCGAGGCGGCGCTCGGCGTGGTCATCGCCCGCACCGCCCAGTTGAACGACTTCATGAAGGGGTTCGCCGACGTCTACCGCCTGCCGGCGCCGGCCCGCCAGCCGTGCGAACTGGTGGCGATCCTCGAGCGCGTCGTCGCGCTGCAGAGCGCCCGGACGGACGCGGCCGGTGTCGAGTGGCGCTGGGAGCTCGACGCGCCGGTCATTCGCGTCACTGCCGACCCGACGCAGCTCGAACAGGCGCTGCTGAACATCGTCAAGAACGCCGCCGAGGCCGTCGGCGGCCGCGGCACCGTCGTCATCCGGGCGACGTCGCGGACACCGCGGCCGACGCTGACGATCGAGGACAGCGGCCCCGGCCTGACCGCCGAGGCGCAGGCCAACCTGTTCACGCCGTTCTTCAGCACCAAGCCTGGCGGCCAGGGCATCGGCCTGACGCTGGTCGGCGAGATCCTCGCCGGCCACGGCTTCGACTACGTCCTCGAGCGGACCCCTCGCGAGACGACGGCGTTCCGCATCACGTTCGACTGACCAGCCGCCGCCGCGTGACGGCGCCGCCGCGCGCCCAGCGCGGCGAGTAGCAGACGGCATGCCCGAGGGCGGCCCGCGGCGAGGCCTGAGGGGCCCCGCCGCCAGAAATCAGTGGACGCGGAAGACCACGTCGGTGCATTGCGTGACGCCGCCGGCACCGGCCGCGGGCGTGCAGACCGCGTAGAACTTCCCAACCTTCGCGTCGGCCCGGAT
>JBDSLU010000483.1:0-8935 GCA_039916225.1 Vicinamibacteraceae bacterium | reverse complement strand
GGCGTCGGCAAGACGTCGCTCGCCAAGTCGATCGCCCGCGCCACCAACCGCAAGTTCGTCCGCCTGTCGCTGGGCGGCGTCCGTGACGAGGCCGAGATCCGCGGCCACCGCCGCACCTACATCGGCGCCTTCCCCGGCCAGATCATCCAGATGATGAAAAAGGCCGGGACGATGAACCCGGTCTTCCTGCTCGACGAAGTCGACAAGATGTCGATGGACTTCCGCGGCGACCCGTCGGCGGCGCTGCTCGAAGTGCTCGACCCGGAGCAGAACGGCAGTTTCCTCGATCACTACCTCGACACCGAGTACGACCTGTCGAACGTGATGTTCATCTGCACGGCCAACGTGCTCCACACGATCCCGCAGGCGCTGCGCGATCGCATGGAAGTGCTGCAGCTGGCCGGCTACACCGAGTACGAGAAGGTCGAGATCGCCCGGCGCTTCCTGGTGCCGAAGGCGGTCGAGGCGACCGGCCTGACGTCGGCCAACGTCACCTTCACCGACGACGCACTGCAGGCCGTCATTCAGCGCTACACCCGCGAGGCCGGCGTCCGCAGCCTCGAGCGCGAGATCTCGTCGATCAACCGCAAGATCGCGCGCAAGGTGGTCAACGAGGGCGCCAGCTTCTCGGAAGAGATCACGCCCGATCGGGTGACGCAGCACCTCGGCGTGCCGAAGTACCGCCCGACCATCGCCGAACAGAAGAACGAGATCGGCATCGCCACCGGGCTGGCCTGGACCGAGGCGGGCGGCGAGATCCTGGTGACGGAAGCGACCCTGATGACCGGCAAGGGCGTCCTGACGCTCACCGGCAAGCTCGGCGACGTAATGCAGGAGTCGGCGCAGGCGGCGATGAGCTACGTGCGCTCGAACGCCGAGGAATTCGGCCTGGCGCTCGATTTCAACAAGCGCCACGACATCCACATCCACGTGCCGGAAGGCGCGATCCCGAAGGACGGCCCGTCGGCGGGCATCACCATCGCCACCGCGATGATTTCGGCGCTGGTCAAGGTGCCCATCCGCAAGGACGTGGCGATGACGGGCGAGATCACGCTGCGCGGCAAGGTGCTGCCGATCGGCGGCTTGAAAGAGAAGCTCCTCGCCGCGCACCGCGCCGGCATCGGGACGATCATCGTCCCCAAGGACAACGAGAAGGACCTGGCCGACGTCCCGAAGAACGTCCTCGACCAGTTGAAGATTTACATGGTCGAGGGGATGGACGAGGTGCTCAAACAGGCACTCGCCGGGCCGCTCCCGATGAGCGTGGCGGCAGCGGCCGTCGAGGCGCCGGCCGAAGCGGCGGACGCGACTGACGACACCATCACCCATTAATCCGGGAGGCCGGACGGCGTGCACGTAGTCAGCGCCGAGTTCGTCACGAGCGCGGCCGATGCCCGGAACGTGCCGTTCGACGCCCCCCATCTGGCGATGGTCGGGCGGTCGAACGTCGGTAAGTCCACGCTGATCAACGCGCTGCTGAAACAGCGTTTGGCGCGGACGAGTGCGGCGGCGGGCAAGACCCGCCTCTTGAATTTCTACCGGGTGACGTTCGATCGTTTCGCCCCGGTCTCACGCCTCTATCTCGTCGACCTGCCGGGCTACGGATATGCCCGCGGCGGCGAGGAGGCTCAGGAGAGCTTCCGGGCCCTCCTCGAAGGTTACTTCGGCGGCGCGTCGCGGCCGGCAGCAGTGCTGCAGCTGGTCGACGCCCGCCACCCAGGCCTGCCGCCTGACGTCGCGGCCTGGGACTGGATTTCTGCGCTCACGACCCCCGCGGCCCGGAACGACGACACCGGGACCGCATCCGACCCACTCACCGCTGCCGTCGTCGCAACGAAAATCGACAAGCTCTCCCGCGCCGACCGTCGGCGCGCCCTCGACAAATGGACCAGACAACTGAACGCCCCCGTCCTGCCGGTGTCGGCCGCAACGGGCGAAGGAATGACCGACCTGTGGACCCTGATCGTCAGACTGCTGCGCCCGCAGCCGGCGGCCCACCCGACGAAGGGACCGAGCGCGCCGACCAGCCCCAGCGGGTCGACGAGCCCCAGGCCCAGTCCGAGCCTCCGCCCCAGCGGACCGAACAGCCCCAGCGGCCTGAACAGCCCCAGCGGCCCGAACAGCCCCAGCGGCCTGAACAGGCCCAGCGGCCTGAACAGGCCCAGCGGCCCGAACAGCCCCAGCGGCCCGAACAGACCCAGCGGCCCGAACAGGCCCAGCGGCCCGAACAGGCCCAGCGGCCCGAACGCCCGGAACGCGGCAACCGCGCCGAAGGCGGCGGCCGGCATGGCCACCAGAACCGGCCAGATCGACAGGAACGCCAGGGACAGCCGGACCGGCAGGGCGGACAGCAGGAACGCCAGGAGCGGCCCGAGCGGCCAGAACGAGAAAGCACTGGCGGGCCGGAAACGCCGGTCGTAGACCTCGCCACGCTCAAGGACATGGGCGTGACCGAGCTCACGCACCTGGCCAAGGAGCTGGAAGTCCCGAACGCGACCGGCCTGCGCAAGCAGGAGCTGATCTTCGAGATCCTCCGAGCCCGCGCCGAGAAGAGTGGCTTCATCTTCTCGGAAGGCGTCCTCGAGCTGCTGCCCGACGGCTACGGCTTCCTCCGTGCCCCGGACTACAACTACCTGGCCGGCCCGGACGACGTCTATGTCTCGCCGTCGCAGATCCGCAAGTTCGACCTGCACACCGGCGACACCGTCTCGGGGCAGATCCGCCCGCCCAAGGAAGGCGAACGCTACTTCGCGCTGATCAAGGTCGAAGCGGTCAACTTCGAGCCGCCCGATCGGACCCGCGAGAAGGTCTTCTTCGAGAACCTGACGCCGCTCTATCCGCAGGCGCGCTTCAAGCTCGAGACGGCCGGAGACAACCTGTCGGCGCGCGTGCTCGACCTGATGACGCCGGTCGGCAAGGGCCAGCGCGGCCTGATCGTGGCGCCGCCGCGCACCGGCAAGACGATGCTGCTGCAGAACGTCGCCAACAGCATCACCGCCAACCACCCCGAGGTCTACCTGATCGTGCTGCTCATCGACGAGCGGCCGGAAGAGGTGACCGACATGCAGCGCTCGGTCAAGGGCGAGGTCATCTCGTCGACCTTCGACGAGCCGGCGCAGCGCCACGTCCAGGTCGCCGAGATGGTGATCGAGAAGGCCAAGCGCCTGGTCGAGCACAAGAAGGATGTCGTCATCCTGCTGGACTCGATCACGCGCCTCGCCCGCGCCTACAACACCGTGGTGCCACCGTCGGGCAAGGTGCTGTCGGGCGGCGTCGACAGCAATGCCCTGCAGCGCCCGAAACGTTTCTTCGGCGCCGCGCGCAACATCGAGGCCGGCGGCTCGCTGACCATCATCGCTACCGCCCTGATCGACACCGGGTCGCGCATGGACGAGGTGATTTTCGAAGAGTTCAAGGGCACCGGCAACATGGAGATCCACCTCGATCGCAAGCTGGCGGATCGTCGCGTGTTCCCGGCCATCGATATCCAGAAGAGCGGCACCCGCAAGGAAGAGCTGCTCATGGCCAAGGAAGATCTCAACCGCGTGTGGGTGCTCCGCAAGGTGCTGAACCCGCTGTCGCCGGTCGAGGCGATGGAGCTGCTGATCTCGAAGATGAGCAAGACCAAGAACAACGCCGAGTTCCTCTCGGCGATGACTGGCGGGAAGTAGAGCATCGTTCTGAAAAGCGCAGACTCGCAGACCACCGCCCCGACTGGGGCTTTCGATGAGCTCGGCCTCCGCGCCGAGCTCGTCGCCTCTCTCAATACGCTGGGCTACGAAGAGCCCACCCCCGTCCAACGCGAATCGATTCCGCTCCTCCTCGAGGGGCGCGACATCCTGTCGCAGGCCGGAACCGGCACCGGCAAGACCGCGGCGTTCGCGCTGCCGATGCTGCAGCGCATCGCCGACAGTCGACCGGCCCGGCGCAAGCCCGGCGAGGTGTCCGGCGTGGTGCTCGTGCCGACGCGCGAGCTCGCCATGCAGGTCGCCGAGGCCGTTCACAAGTACGGCAAGACGCTCGGCGCCTCGGTACTTCCGCTCTACGGCGGCGCACCGATGCACCAGCAGGTCCGGGCCCTCCAGCGCGGCGTCGACGTCGTGGTCGGCACGCCCGGCCGCGTCCTCGACCACATCCGACGCGAGACGCTGAAGCTCGCCGGCATGCAGATCCTCGTCCTCGACGAAGCCGACGAGATGCTCGACATGGGCTTCTCGGACGACCTCGACGCGATCTTCGCGGCGCTGCCCGAAGACCGCCAGACCGCGCTGTTCTCGGCGACGATGCCGCCGCGGATCCTGCAGATCACCAAGCGCCACCAGAAGGATCCGGCGCGGGTGACGATCGAGAGCGAGAAGCTGGCCAAGGGCGACGCGCCGCGCGTCCGCCAGGTCGCCTACGTCGTCACCCGGGCGCACAAGCCGGCGGCCCTCGCCCGCATCATCGACATGGAGGACCCGGTGGCGACACTGGTGTTCTGCCGGACGCGGCTCGAGGTCGAGTCGCTGGTCGAGACCTTCAACGCCCACGGCCAGCGCGCCGAGGCCCTGCACGGCGGCATGGAGCAGCGACAGCGCGACAAGGTGATGGGCCTGTTCCGGTCGCAGAAGGCCGACGTCCTGATCGCCACCGACGTCGCCGCCCGCGGCCTCGACATCACGCACATCACCCACGTCGTCAACTACGACGTTCCGGCCTCGGCCGAGGTCTACCTGCACCGCATCGGCCGCACCGGACGGGCCGGGCGCGCCGGCACCGCCATCACCCTCGTCGAGACACGCGAGCACCGCTGGCTCAAGTCGCTCGAACGCACCAGCAAGTCGAAGATCGAGATCGCCCAGATCCCGACCGTCGCCGACCTGCGCGCCAAGCATCTCGACGTGACCCGCGCCTCGCTGCGCGAGGCCCTGCTCGCCGGCGGACACGACGGCGTCCGTGTCGTCGTCGAATCGCTGGCGCAGGAGTTCGACATCGTCGCCATCGCCACGACCGCAGTGGCGCTGCTGCACGCGGCGTCGGCGGCCGCCACCGAGGACCACGAGATCCCGACGGCGCCGCCGCCGCGGGCGTTCGAGTCACGCGATCGCGATCGCGGTCCGGGACGGCCGGAACGGCGTCCATCGAGAGACGACGGCGGTGATCGGCCACAGCGCTCCGGTCCCGACCGCAGCGCTCGACGCGGCACCGGTGAGCCGATGGCCCGCCTGTGGATCGGCGCGGGGCGTCAGGCTGGCGTCCGGCCGGCCGACCTCGTCGGCGCGATCAGCGGCGAAACCGGCCTCAAGTCGGCGTTCATCGGCGGCATCGAGATCGCCGATCGCTTCTCGCTCGTCGAGGTGCCCGAGGAAGTCGCCGACGACGTGATCGCGGCGCTCGCCGCGTCCAAGCTGCGCGGGCAGAAGGTCACGATCCGCCGGGATCGGGACGCCGGCGCGGGTCCGGGACGGCCCAGCCGCGCCGCGTCGGACGGCGACCCCGTCGCCGCGGACCGGCCGCACCGCGCGACCCGACCGCCGAGCCGCTAGGCGTGGGCGCCGGGCTGATGGACGAGCCCGGGCAGCAAGCCGCCCTGGCGGGTTGCGCCTGGGGTCGGCATCGCAGCCGCCCCGCCGCCAGGACAGCTGACCCTAACCACTCCGGAGTCGAACCCGCCAGCGACTCCGGAGTGGTTCCCTCGAGCGACTCCGGCGTCGTTCGGCTTGCCGTGGTCTGTCCACTTCCCCGCGTGGATTATGATGATCGCCTATGCAACAGCGCAGGTTCGGTCGTCTGGGATGGTCGGTGTCCGACATCGGCTACGGGATGTGGGGCATGGCCGGGTGGACGGGGTCGGAAGACGAGCGATCGCTCGCCTCGCTCGACAAGAGCGTCGCCCTTGGCTGCAATTTCTTCGACACGGCGTTCGCCTACGGTGATGGCCACAGCGAGCAGCTGCTGGGCGAGACGCTGAAGCGGCACGCCGGGCAGAAGCTCTACGTCGCGACCAAGGTACCGCCGAAGAACCGGGTCTGGCCGGGCAAGTCGTCGACGCCCATCGCGGACGTCTTCCCCTACGACTACATCATCGAGATGACCGAGCGCAGCCGCGCCAACCTCGGCGTGTCGCGGATCGACCTGCAGCAGCTCCACGTGTGGAGCGACGCCTGGGTCGGCGACGACGGCTGGAAGCGGGCCGTCACCGACCTCAAGCAGAGCGGCGCGATCGAGGGCTTCGGCATCAGCATCAACCGCTGGGAGGCCGACAACGTCCTGGCGGCGCTCGACACCGGGCTCGTCGATGCCGTACAGGTCGTCTACAACGTCTTCGACCAGGCGCCGGAAGACACGCTGTTCCCGGCCTGCCGCGAGAAGGACATCGCGGTCATCGCCCGCGTCCCGTTCGATGAGGGCAGCCTCACCGGAACTCTGACGGCCGACGCGACCTGGCCCAAGGGCGACTGGCGGAACCTGTACTTCACGCCGGCGAACATCGCCAAGACCCTGCCTCGCGTCGAGGCGCTGAAGGCGCTGGTGCCGGCCGGCAGCTCGCTGCCGGATCTGGCGCTCCGCTTCATCCTGCACCACCCGGCCGTGTCGACGACCATCCCCGGGATGCGATCGCTCGGCCACGTCGAATCGAACATCGCCGCCAGCGACGCACCGCCCCTCGATGCCGACCTGATCAAGGCCCTGCGCGCCCATCGCTGGGAGCGCACGTGGCAGGTCCCGTGAGAACCCTGATGATGCCCTCGCGCCGCACGTTCCTCACCGGCACGGCTGCCGCTGCCGTGGCCACCGCCTTGCCCGTCCCGGCCCTCGCGATGGATCCGGTGAAGCGCGCCGGCCCGACGCGCCTGCGCATCGGCCTCGCCGCCTATTCGATGCGGCAGTATCTCCAGGCCAAGCCGGGCACGCCGCGGGCGATGGACCTCCTCGGCTTCGTCGACTGGGCGGCGACCCTCGACACCGATGCGGTCGAGCTGACGTCGTACTTCTTCCCCGAGCAGGTCACCAAGGCGTACCTCAACGACCTCAAGCGACGCTGTCACGTCAACGGCCTGGACATCTCGGGCGGCGCCATCCGCAACAACTTCACCATGCCGGCCGGGCCGGAGCTGGAGAAGTGGTTCAGCCATCTCGACATGTGGCTCGATCACTACGCCCAGCTCGGGGCCCCGGTCATCCGCGTCTTCGCCGGTGTCCCGCCCGCCGGCGTGACCGAGGAGCAGGGCATCCAGAACGCCATCGGCAACCTGCGGCGCGCCTGCGAGATGGCGTCGACGCGCGGCGTGATCCTGGGACTCGAGAACCACGACTACCTGATGAACATCGATCGGATGCTGCCGATCGTGAAGGCGGTGGACTCGCCCTGGTTCGGCGTCAACCTCGACTCGGGCAACGTCGACCGGGCCGATTTCTACAGCGAGCTGACCAAGATCGTCCCCTATGCGCTGAACGTCCAGCTCAAGGTCGAGGCGGGACCGGTCGGAGCCAAGACCGTGACCGACACGCCGCGGATCGTGAAGCTGCTGAGAGACGCCGGCTACCGCGGCTACATCGTCCTGGAGTACGAGTCGAAGCCGGAGCCGTACGACGCCATCCCGAAGCACCTGGCCGAAATCCGGGCTGCCATCGACGCCAGGAAGTCTTGAGCTACCAGCGACTTCCGAGTGGCCGCCGCTCGCAGCCCGCGGCCGGCGCCGCGGCGCGCCAGCGCCGCGAATAGCAGCCGGACGCTACAAAGGGCTGCCTGCGGCCCGCGCTGAGGGCGCGGTCGCCAACCAGTAGTGCTATACTTCGACGTTTCGCCTAGGGAGGACGGTCGTGAAGGAAGGTATCCACCCCAAGTACTTCGAGGTCGAGGCCCGCTGCTCGTGCGGGACGACCTGGAAGACGCGCTCCACCATGAAGGAGCTGCATCTCGAAATCTGCTCGTCGTGCCACCCGTTCTACACGGGTCGCCAGAAGCTGCTGGACACGGAAGGCCGCATCGAGCGCTTCAAGCGCAAGTACGGCGACCAGACCGTTGCCGCGCGTCAGGCGCAGACCAAGGCAGGCGCTGGCAAGCCAGCCGCCGCCACGCCGTAGCGTGGCCGGGCGGGCCAGCAGCCCGCTCTTCTAGAACAGTCCCGGTCCAGGCGAGGCCCCGACGGCCTCGCCTTCGGATCGGGCTCCAGACAACTTGCGTCGCAACCGGTCCAACCGCCTATCCAGGCGGATGGCACCGGTGCGTCCGCCCTCCGGCCGCGCGCTGTCGGCGTGCTTGGCTCGCTCGGCGTAGCTGTGCGCCCGCTCCAGGTCGCAGCGCCGATGCTCGAAGTGCACGGCCAGCGCTTCCGTCGCTTCGAGGCGGAGGCCGGCACGGACTCCGCGCCCGCCGGTGACCTCCGTCCAGCACACCGCCGCCTCGTCGTAGCGTCGCTGACTGCGCAGCAGCCGGGCCAGGCCGGTCAGTGTGTCACCACGCAGCGGATGCCCGTCAGCGAGGTCGTCCAGCCCGCGTCGATAGCAGGCCTCGGCCCCCGACGCGTCGGCCCGGCGGTGCATCTCGCGGCCGAGCAGCGCCGCTTCCTCGGCCCGCGTGCACGCCGTCACGCCGGTGCGCAGCAGCCGCGCCGCGCGGGCGGTGACGCCGGCGAGCGAGAGCAGGTCGAGGCGGTTGTGATGCAGCACCGGCTCGAGCACCGCCCAGTCGCCACGGCGGACGAAATCGAAATAGCGGCCCGGGATCTCGAAGCCGGGCACGTCGCCGACGCGCTCGACCTCGAACAGCGTCCGTTCGAGCTGGACCAGCCGGCAGCCCGAGTCCTCGGGCGCGTCCCACGCCGCGCGCTCGGGATCGCGGCCGTGCTTCTTCGACCACAGCCGCCGGGCGATGGGCAGCATGTCGAGATGCGGCAGCTCGTCCCATGGCGACCGCAGGCGGTGGAACGCCCAGCGCGTTTCCATCACCGGC
>JBDSLU010000482.1:0-3417 GCA_039916225.1 Vicinamibacteraceae bacterium | reverse complement strand
TCGCCGCTCTCGCCGACCCCACCCGCCGCGCCATCCTGGCCCGGCTGGCCTCGGGGGTCTGTTCCGTCACCGAGCTTGCCGAGCCGTTCGAGATGACCATGCCCGCCGTCTCCAAGCACCTTCGGGTGCTGGAGCGGGCGGGACTCGTCGCGCGCGGGCGGGAGGCGCAGTGGCGGCCCTGCCATCTCGAAGCGTCGCCGCTCAAGGCGGTCGCCGATTGGGCCGAGCAGTATCGACACGTCTGGGAAGGGCGCCTGGATCGACTCGACAGCTACCTGCAGCAGCTGCAGGCTACCGCCGCGCGCGAGAGCGTGGCGACAAGACCAGCGGCGGCCGCGGTCCGGCGCCGCGGCGCGCCCAGCGCCGCGAATAGCAGCCGGATCGCCCGAAAGCCGCCCCCCGCCGCGCGCGAGAGCGCGGCGACAAGACCAGTAGAGGAGAAGACACATGCGCGCCATGCCAAGCGCCGCTCATAGCGGCACGTTCGCCTGCACCACGCCTTCCGACACCGAGATCACGCTCACCCGCCTCTTCGACGCACCGCGCGACCTGGTGTGGGAGGCCATGACCCGCCCCGAACACGTCAAGCGCTGGTGGGGCTGTCTCGACGAGCGGTATTCAGTGCCGGTCTGTGAGATCGACCTGCGCGTCGGCGGCACGTGGCGCTTCGTCGGCCACGGCCCCGAGGGCGACATCCCGGCGTTCTACGGCGAGTACAAGGAGATCGACCGACCCGGCCGGCTGGTCTACACCGAGATCTTCGAGCCGTTCCCGGACAGCGGCTCGCTGGTGACGCAGCTGCTCACCGAGGAAAGCGGCAAGACGCGCCTGACCGTCACCGCACAGTACGACTCGCGCGCGACGCGGGACATGGTGATCGGGACGGGCATGGAACGAGGCGCGGCGATCAGCTACGACCGCCTCGAGGATGTGGTCGAGTCGCTGAAGCGATAAGGGGGCGCCGTCACGCGACGGCCGTACAATCGCGACGACATGCCGTCTGGTCGCTGGCTCCTCGCTGCGGTTCCGCTCGCGCTCGTCATCGGCGTCGTCTGGCCGGAGCGCCACACCCTCGTCTTCTTCGCCTCGGTGGTCGCGATCCTGCCGCTGGCGGCGGCGATCGGCCGGGCCACCGAGGTGCTGGCCGCGCGCCTCGGCGGCGGCATCGGCGGCTTGCTGAACGCCACATTCGGCAACGCCGCCGAGCTGATCATCGGCGCCCTGGCGCTGCGCGAGGGTCACGTCGACTTGGTCAAGGCGTCCCTCACTGGGTCGATCATCGGCAACGTGCTGCTGGTGTTCGGCGCGGCGGCGCTGGTCGGCGGCCTCAAGCACCCGGTCCAGCGCTTCAATCGCACCGCCGCCGGCCTGGGCAGCACGATGCTCCTGCTGAGCGCCGTCGGGCTCGTCGTGCCGGCGGTCTTCCACCGGCTCGCCCAGGGCATGAAGGCCTCCGAGCTGCGGCTGGACACCGAAATCGCGGTGGTGCTGCTCGTCACCTACGGCCTCAGCCTGGTGTTCACGCTGCGGACGCACCGCTCACTCTACGGCGCGCCGCCGCCGGAGGACGAGGGACATGCTCCGCCAGTCGCGGTCGGTCGCTCGGTGATCATCCTGGTCGCCGCCACCGCCGCGGTGGCCCTCGTCAGCGAGCTGCTGGTCGGCGCGGTCGCGGCGACAGCCCACGATCTCGGCATGACCGAGCTGTTCGTCGGCGTGGTGGTCGTGGCGCTGGTCGGCAACGCCGCCGAGCATCTCTCCGCGGTCTCGATGGCCGCCAACGATCACATGGACGCCGCCCTCGCCATCGCGGTCGGATCGTCGACGCAGATCGCGCTGTTCGTCGCGCCGGTCCTGCTGCTCCTCAGCTACGTCATCGCGCCGACGCCGATGGACCTGCACTTCTCGACCTTCGAGCTGGTCGCGATCGGCATCGCCGTCCTCTCGGTGTCCTTCATCGCGCACGACGGCGAGACGCACTGGATGGAAGGGGTGCAGTTGCTCGCCGTCTACGCCATCCTCGCCCTCGGCTTCTTCTTCCTGCCGGGGACGTGATGCCGGCGCTGCTCCCGCCCGGCGTGCCGCCCGGCTTCCGCTACGAGGAGGCCTTCCTCGCACCCGAGGAGGAAGTGGCCTCGTCGCACGGATCGGCGACGTCACCTTCGCGGCCTTCGAGATGCGCGGAGTCGTGGCCCGTCGCCGCGTCGCGTTCTTCGGCCAGGCGTATGACGCCACACGTCCGTCGGCGCCGATGCCGGACTTCCTGCGTCGCCTGCGGCAGCGCGCCGCGGCCTGGGCTGACGTCGATGCCGAGGCGCTGGTGACGGCCCCGACCTGATGGCCGGGCCGGCGCGCAGCGCCTTCGAGCACAGCATTCCGCCCGTCGCCGCCCGCGCTACTCGCTCACGTTCCGATCGCTGCGGGCAGGCCGGACGGCCGGCGCGACGGCCCGTTGACCCTGGAATCGTTCCAGGCTGTAGTCTGGCCCGACGGGCCGGAGGAGGCCCGGCGCATGAAACCAGCCGCCATCGCCCTCGTCTCGATGCTCGTCGCCTCACCGGCGGCGGCCCAGCACACGCCGTCGGCCCACGACGCGCACCATACGGCGGTCGACGCGCGCGGTGCGGCGGTGATGGGATTCGACCAGGGCCGCACCGTCCATCACTTCCGGCTCTACGAGGACGGCGGCGCCATCGACGTCGCGGTGATCGATGGCTCGGATGCCGGCAATCGCGATGCGATCCGGCAGCACCTGCCGCACATCGCCGCGCTGTTCGCGGACGGCCGCTTCGACGCGCCGATGCTGGTGCATGCGACCGACGTGCCCGGCACCAAGGAGCTGTCGGCGCTGAAGGCCGGCGTGCGCTATCGCTACGTCGAGACGCCCGGCGGTGGCCGCGTCGACATCGTCACGACGCAGCCAGACGCGCTCGAGGCGGTGCACCGGTTCCTCGCCTTCCAGATCGCCGACCATCGCACCGGCGACGACACGGCCGTCGGCCGCCGGCCATGAACGCCGCGTCACCCGCCGGCGCCACCCTCGCGCCGCGGGAGGTCGCGCGCCAGTGCGGGGTCAGCGCCGACACGCTGCGCCACTACGAGCGCAAGGGCCTGCTGCCGCGCCCGGCGCGCACCAGCAACGGCTACCGACGCTATCCGCCGGATACGGTGGCCCGCGTCCTCCTGGTGCAGCGTGCGCTGGTCGTCGGTTTCACGCTCGACGAGCTCGGGCGCGTGCTGCGTCAACGCGACCGCGGCGAGCCGCCCTGTCGCGGAGTCCGCGATCTCGTCGCGGCGAGGCTCGCCGACCTCGAAGCACGCCTCCGGCAGCTCACCGCCCTGAAGAAGGAGCTGCGACTGCTGCTGGCGACCTGGGATCGCACGCTGGCGGCGACGCCGGCCGGACAACCGGCGCAC
>JBDSLU010000481.1:0-7583 GCA_039916225.1 Vicinamibacteraceae bacterium | reverse complement strand
GCCGAACGGGTTCAGGCAGCGCCGCCATCCGCCGGCCGTCGCGCCAGTGCTCCCAGATGATGTCTGCTGCGGATGTCACGACGCGGATCAGCAGGCCTCAGTGAGCCTACGACTTGCCCAGCATGATCGTCGGCGTGATGTCGGTGAACTTGGCGATATCGGCCCGGACCTCGGCCATCCCGGGATCGGCCACAGCCGCCTTCAGGGCTTCGGCCGAGGCGAATTCGAAGTGGCAAATCATCGCAAAGGGCGGGGCAGTTGTCCCCATGGGAAGACCCTCGATCAGGGTGACGCTGGCGGCTTTCATCACCTTCATCGCCAGCGGGATGTGGCTGGACCGATAGTAGCTGGCGTCGAACCGCGCACCCTCACGGTTCGGATAAATCACGTTCAGGCTCATCGTCGGTTCTGGTGCCGCCTGCACCATCTCGGACGACAAGGCCGTCATCACGCCGACACTCATCGCTGCGCCCGAAACGAAATCACGTCTGTTCAGCATCGTCAATCATCTCCTGGTGACGAGCTTAGCCGATTCGGCCGGACTCCGCAGACGGAGTCTGCCCCTGCGGAGCGGACGTCGGGGACCGTGTCACGAGGCCTTCATCGACCGGATCGGATCGACGCGGGCAGCGCGGCGGGCCGGGATGTAGCTCGCCAGCAGGGACACCGTCATGAGCACGATCGCCACCCCGGCAAATGTCGGAGCGTCAGTGGGAATGACCCCGAACATAAACCCCGACACGAGGGTCTGCAGGGCCAAGGCCCCGGTGACGCCGGCGCCGACGCCGAGCAAGGCCAGCACCAGCGCCTCGCGCAGGATCCCTCCGGCTACGTCGCGCGACCGGGCGCCGAGGGCGATGCGGATGGCGATCTCGTGCCGCCGCTGGGTCACGCCATAGGCCATGACTCCGTAGAGTCCGACCCCGGCGATCAGCAGGGCGACCGCCGCGAACGTGCCGACGAGCACCGTCCGGAACCGTGGCTGGGCGATCGATTCGTAGAGGAGATCGTCGATGCGTTTCGGCTCCGACACGGGGACGGTGCCGTCGAGCGCGGCGACGTGCTGGCGGATCGAGGCGCGCAGCGCTGACGGCGGCAGGGCGCTGTGCAGCACCAGAAACATCGCCCGGGTCGTGTTCTGGGCATGCGGGACGTAGAAGACAGGCTCGAGCGTCGCCTCCAGGCCTCGGTAGCGCACATCGCCGACCACCCCGACGATCGTCAGCCACGGACTGTTCGAACGTTCGCGTCCGCCGATTTTCAGGCGTCGGCCGACCGCCGGTTGATTCGGGAAGTAGCGCCGGGCGAAGGTATCGCTGACGACGGTGACGCCAGGACTTTCGGCCGTGTCTCCGTCGGTGAAGGGCCGGCCGGCCAGCAGGGGCGCCCCCACGGTCCGGAAATAGCGGGGTTCGACCACCGGGAGCAGGAGGACCGGCTCCTCTCCCTCGGCCGCGCCCTCGATCGTGATGTTCTCCGAGAACCCGCCCTGCCCCGGCGGCACGGTGCTCGACAGGCTGGCGGCCTCGATTCCCGGAATCGATCGAACCTTCTCGAGCAGTTCCCGGTAGAACGTCCGCGTCGCCGAGTCGTCCGCATACCGCGCGCCTGCAGGCGCGACGCGCACGGCCAGCAACCCTGACGTGTCGAGGCCCGGGGCGACGTCCTGGAGCGCCACGAAGCTGCGAATCAACAACCCTGCACCAATCAGGAGGACGCACGAGAGGGCGATCTGCCCGACCGCCAGGGCCGACCGCAGGCGGCCGTGCTCGCGCCCGTGGGTGGCGCCACGACCGCCATCGCTGAGCGAGGCGGTGAGCTGTTGGCTCGATGCGCGAAGCGCGGGTGCCAAGCCGAACAGCGCGCCCGCCACGACGGAGACCGCGACAGCGAATCCCAGTACCGCGGCATCGACGGTGACGTCCTCGACGCGAGGCAGGCTGGCTGGAGCGGCCCAGCGAAGCACGCCGACCGCGGCGAACGCGATCAGGATGCCCAGCGCTCCCCCGGTTCCACTGATCAGCAGACTCTCCGTGAGTTGCTGGCGCACGACCTGCGATCGATGCGCGCCGATGCTCATGCGCGTGGCAAATTCGCGCGCCCTGCCGGCGGCCCGGGTGATTTGGAGATTGGCGACGTTGACGATGGCGATCAGCAGCAGCACGCCAACGCTCGCGAGCAGCAGCACCAGCATCGGGCGTACCTCGCCCACCATCTCGTCCTGGAGGCCGACCACGGCGAACGTCAGTGCCTTCTGGTCGGGGCGCGCGCCAGTGCGGATGCCCAGCGGGACGCCTCTCAGGCGCGCCGCGGCGTGCTCGGCCGTCAGGGATGGCTTCAATCGTCCGATACCGCGCAGGAAATAGGGACCGCGGCGCGTCGGCTGTGCCGGCGGCAGGATGGCCCACGCTTCGGTGTCACGGCTTGGGTAGCGGTAGGTGGCCGGCACGACACCGACCACGGTGTGCGCGTCTCCATTCACCATCACCGTCGCGCCGACCATCCGCGGATCGGCGCCGTGCCGCTGCCACAGCCGCTCACTGATGACGAGCGACCGGGGGCGTCCCGGTTCGTCGTCGCCGGCCTCGAATACCCGACCGAGCATCGGACGAACGCCGAGAATCGTGAAGAACCGGCCTGTCGCGTAAGTGCCGGGAATCTGTTCCGGCTCGCCGGGACCGTCCACCGTGAGGGTCGGCCCCCAGGCACCGAAGGCGGCGACCTGCTCGAAGGCCGTGTCGTGGGCGCGCCAGTCGATGAAATCCGCCACCGAGAAACGCGCTCGAGGCATCCCTCGGTCGGCCGCGTTCAGGTAGACCATCGCCAGCCGATCCGGCTCGGCATACGGCACCGGCTTGAGGAGGACGCCGTTGACGACGCTGAAGATGGCTGTCGCGGCGCCGATACCGAGCGCACTGGTGGCGATCGCCACGATGGAAAACGCTGGACTGCGCCACAGCGTGCGGAGCGAGATACGGAGATCCTGCATGAACATGGAGAAACGCTCCTTCACCGCCACCGTCGCCAGATCCCGCAAGACGGCGAGCCAGAGGAGAGCCGTGCCTCTGACGCCGCGGGACTGCCGGACCTCGCGGTATTGATCCCGGAAGAACTCCGCCATGTGCTCGCCGAATTCCTCGCGGAACCCGGACGGGTAGCAGAACAGGAGGAGCCGGTAGAGCGAGACCGGCGCGGGGCGCCGCTCGGGGCTGGTCACTTGGCGGGACCGATCAGCAGGCCCGATGCGCGCGCCTGCCGCACCAGTTCCGCCAGGCGCCGCGCTTCGGCCTGGACGGCCTCACGCCCGAAGGGTGTCAACCGGTAGTAGCGGCGTCGCCGGTCGTCCTCGCCGTCGCCCGGTCGCTCATCCAGTTCGCGGATGAGGCCGTCGGCCAGCAGCTTCTTCAAGGTGGCGTAGAGGGTCCCGGCATGCAGCCGCACCTCGCCGCCGGTGCGGTCGGCCACTTCCTGCATGACGCTGTAGCCGTGTCGATCGGTGTCCGCGAGGGCGACCAGGATGTGGAAGGCCACGGGCGGCAAGGGGAGCAGATGCGAGGGATCGCGCTTCGCCATGACGCCGGTAACTATACTTATAGCAACTATAGTTGTCAATCAATCTTGCGAGCGCGATCGTCGGCTTGGGTTGTCGCGACGGGCACGCTGTCCGTCGATCCGTGGCTTACGATGATGGCGAATCGTCCGCGGGAGTCGCGACCAGTGCCCAGCCGCCGCAGTGCCACGCCTGCTCCTGACGACGCCTTCTTCGAGGTGAACGGCCGGAGGTGGCGACGCAGCGACCCGAGGATTCCGCCCGCACTGCGGCTACAACTCGTGAACGAGCTGATGGCCGCGCGCCGCGCCATCGCGACGGCCGCAACCGAGACGGAGCGCGTCGAGGCCCGTCGCCGCGTCCAGGACGCCAAGGTGGCCCTTGGAGAGCGAGGCCGGGCGTGGTGGCTCGAACGGCCACTCGTGGCGCCGGCTCCTGGCGGCCGTCCGCGACCAGGCCGTGCGCCTGGCGCAGGCGGGGCAGCTCGTGATCTTGCGCGACCGCGTGCCGGCGTCGGGCGACCTCACCAAAGGCGTGCTCCGCTACAGATTGGCGGGAGCCCCCGCCACGCCCACTCGCGACACCTAAACGTCCAAACTCTCGCTGGTGCAGGCGGCCAGGCACGGCCGTGCCCATCCTGGGCAACTCGCCAGCGCGGCGTGAGCGGTCTCTTGCCTGTGAGCCAGAAAGCAACAGACCCGAAGCGCCTGGCGCCTTGGCATGCCGCGTGCTGTCGGATGAGCGTGTCGCTGAAACTTCCCCCCTCGATGACCTGGCGCGACCTCGCGGTGAAGACCTACCGAGAGGTTCTGGACGACGACGTACTGGGCCTGGCGGCGCAACTGTCGTACTACTTCTTCCTCGCGCTGTTCCCGGCGCTCCTGTTCGGCCTGGCGCTGGCCAGCTTCTTCCCGTTGGGCGCGCTGACGGACGACGTGTCGGCCGTTCTGGGGCCGGTCGTGTCACCGGAAATACTCAGCCTGATTCAGGACCAGATGAAGCGCCTGGCCAATGCCGAGAGCGGCGGCCTGCTCACGTTCGGCGTCGTGGGCGCACTCTGGAGCAGTTCAGCGGCTGTCGTCTCGATCGTCGACGCGTTGAATCGCGCCTACGACATCACCGAGTCGCGGCCCTGGTGGAAGGTGCGGCTCACCGCCATCGGCCTCACGCTGGGCTTGGCGGTCTTCATGTTGGCCGCCCTCACGCTGGTGCTCGCTGGGCCCAGCATGGCGACCTATCTGGACGATCGAGTCGGGTTGGGTGATGCGTTTCGATGGGGCTGGCTCGTGCTGCAATGGCCGGTCGCCATCCTTCTGACGGCATGCGCCCTCGGACTGGTCTTCTACTTCGGGCCCGATGCGGAGCAGGACTGGGCGTGGATCACGCCCGGCGCGCTGGTCGGCTCGGTGCTGTGGCTGCTCGTCAGCCTTGCCACCAAGGTCTACGTCGCGAACTTCACCGACTACAACGCCTCGTACGGCGCCGTCGGTGGGGTGATGGTGGTGATGCTGTGGTTGTACGTCTCCAGCATCGCGATCCTCATCGCGGCCGAACTCAACGCGGAAATCGAGCATGGGTCTCCACATGGCAAAGCCCCAGGCCAGAAGAGCAAGACCGGCCGTCGGGTGCTCGGTCCGCGTGCCTCTCGTATGTTCGAGGCGCGCCCGCCCGAGGCGCCCGTCGAGGCCTCGTCTCCGCACGTGACGGCACTGCCGTCGACTGCCTCCGGCGCGGCGGTGGGCGCGGTCCTGGCCGCCGTCATTCTCGGTATTCGAGCGTGCACGGCCGCTTCAGCCACCGAACCAGACCCGCCCGAGCCACCCACATCTGGAGGCATGATCCCGCAGGGGTGAGAACGCCGGCCCACACGTCTATTGGCGCATTCGGCATCCGCGCGGGGCATCCCTCGAAGCACCTTCGGCTGTTCCGTCGAGCACATCTCTCGTGCGTCACTGCTGATACCGTTCTGACGGGTGGACTGGAGGGTGAGGATCTGGACGACGCCGTGACGGCTGTGAAGCCCTGGGTGACGTTTGCCGGCGTCGTGCTGGTCGTGGTCGTCCTGTACTGGGCGCAGGCCGTGCTGGTGCCGTTCGCCCTCGCCCTGCTCCTGACGTTCGTCCTGACGCCGCCAGTTACCTGGCTGCAGCGGTGGGTCGGCCGCGTCCCGGCGGTGCTGCTGGTCGTCACGCTGGCGTTCGCGAGCCTCGGCCTGGTCGGCTGGGGGCTGACCGTGCAGGTGACCCATCTCGCCGAGGACCTGCCGGGCTATCGCGCCAACATCCGGACCAAGATTGCCGACGTGCGCGGCGCCAGCCGCGGCGGGACGTTCGAGAAGCTCCTCGCCACGATCGAGGGTATTCGGACCGACCTCGCCAGCGCGGAGGCGAAGCGGGGGACGGCCTCGCGACCGCTCGTGGTGACGTCGAACCCGGCGACCGGCTTTGCCGACGTCGCCTGGCTCGAGTCCGTCGTCGGACCCCTGGGGACAGCGGGCCTCGTGGCGGTGATGGTCATCTTCATGCTGCTCGAGCGCCGCGATCTGCGCGATCGCCTGATCGGGCTGGCCGGGCACGGCCATCTCGCCACGACCACCAAGGCCTTCGACGAGGCGGGACGTCGCGTCAGCCGCCAGTTGCTGATGCAGTCCCTGGTGAATCTGCTCTACGGCGTCGCGGTTCTGGTCGGCCTGTCCTTTGTCGGTGTGCCCTACCCCTTGGTCTGGGCGTCGCTGGCCGCGGCCCTTCGCTTCATCCCCTACGTCGGCCCCGTGCTGGGCGCGGGGGCGCCGATCCTCGTCAGCCTCGCGGCGCTGAAGGGCTGGACCGGTCCATTGACCGTCGTGGCGCTGTTCGTCGGCCTCGAGCTGTTCACGAATCTGGTGCTCGAAACGGTCCTCTACGCCGGGGCGGCCGGCGTCTCACAGGTGGCGCTGCTCGTCTCGGTCGCTTTCTGGACGTGGCTGTGGGGGCCGCTCGGCCTGTTGATGGCGACGCCGCTGACGGTGTGCTTCGTCGTGCTCGGCAAGCACGTGCCCGGCCTCGGGTTCGTCGGCACGCTGATGGCCGACACGCCGGCGATCACCGCGGAGTACGGCTATTACCAGCGCCTGTTGGCCCGCGATCAAAGCGAAGCGGCCGAGCTCATCGACAGCCACTTGAGGACCGAACCGACGCAGTCGGTCTACGACACGCTCATGCTGCCGGCCCTCAGCTATGCCGAGCGTGACCGGATCGAAGGAAGGCTCTCGTCGCAGGAGGAAGCGGCCATCATCGACGCCACACGGGACCTGATGGCCGACGCGGCGGAGGGCATCCGCCGGCGTGCCGAGCCGGATCCGGCCGATACCGCAGCGGACCTGATGCTGCTGGGACCGCGCGCGCCGATGGGCGTCCTCGGCTACGCGGTGAACGGCGTCGCCGATGAAGTCGCGCTGTCGATGCTGGCGGGACTCCTGGACCCGCAGTCGATCGCCATGGAAGTGACCGGCGCCCGGCTGCAGGCCATGGAGTTGGTGGCGCTGGTGCGGGATCGTGGGTTCGCCGTCGTCTGCTTCGCCGACCTCCCACCCAGTCCGTCCTCGAAGACCCGTTATCTCGTGAAGCGACTGCGTTCGGCGCTGCCCGAGGTGAGGATCGCGGTCGGTCGCTGGGCTCCACCGGCGCTGGCCGACGAAACGCCGCAGGCCCTGCTGGACGCGGGGGCCAATCACGTTGCCGCCTTGCTGGTCGAGACCCGGAACTATCTCGACGGCCTCCTCGAGCCGCCCCGAGCTCCGGCGAGAAACCGCACCGGCGCGAGCGCCGCGGCCGCCGACTGAAAGGGGCTACCGTTTCGGTTCGTAGCGCATCGCCACCGCCCCCGAGCCGAACTCCAGCCGGCTCACGAGGCGCAAGTCGAGACGCTTCGACAGCCCCGCGAACACCGTCGGTCCGTGGCCGGCGATCCTGGGGTGCACCACGAACTCGTACTCGTCGATCAACCCCAGCTCCGCCAACGCCAGCGGGAGCATCACGCCTCCCACGAACAGGCC
>JBDSLU010000480.1:0-4393 GCA_039916225.1 Vicinamibacteraceae bacterium | reverse complement strand
CCTTGGGAATCGCCGGCGCGACGCGGTTCCGGGCGAACGGCGTCGGCCCGGGATAGATGATGCCGACGAAGTCCGGCCGCGACGAGACGCCGGCCAGCGGATCGGACGCATCGGCGTTGGCCGCGTCGAACGCCTCGTAGCGGACCGCGGTCGCCGACGACAGCTCGGCGCCGGCCGAGAAACCCATGATCCCGATCTTGTGCGGGTCGATGCCGAGGGTCGCGGCGTGGGCCCGTACCAGGCGGATGGCCTGCTGGGCGTCGGTCACCGCGTCGGCGTCGACGTCGTAGCCGTCCTTGCGGAGACGATTGCGCAGGATGACGGTGTTGACCCCGTAGTTGTAGAAGTAGGGCACGAAGTCGGCGCTCTCGGTGCCGACGTTGAGGGTGTTGTGTCCACCCCCGGCGGCCAGGATGACCACCGCGCCGGTGTTGATGCCGCGGTCGACGGTGTGAATCTCGAGGCTCGGGTTGTGGATGTTGACGATGCTCGAGATGCGGCCCGGCACCGCCTGGCTCAGGCTGTAGGTCTCGGCCTCGCGCACCCGATCGGCCTTCAGCCTGGGCGAGCCGGGCGGATAGAGCGGCACCACGATGCCGCCGGCGACGATGGGCTGCGGGGCGTAGGGTGACGACGTCGCAGGCGCCGGAGCGGGAATGGCGAGCGGCGGCGGGAGCGGCGGGAGCGGCGCCTTGCTTTGGGCGTGCGCCGGAACGGCGGCAACCGCGCCAACGAGCACGGCGGCCGCGAATCGAGCAAGTGGTCTGACCATATGGCTCGATACGCTCTCACACCCCCCGCCGTTTCGAAAGCGCCCCACCACCCGACTCGACTCCGGAGTTGAAGGCCGACACGATTCCGAAGTCGGGTCAGCGGATGGCGACAAGTGTGCGATCGGATCGCAGAAAGATCGACCCACCGGCTATCGCCGGCGAGGCGATGAAGCGCTCGTCGAGCTCGTTCCTGGCCAGCACCTCGGGCGTGCGTCCGGCCTTCAGCACGAACGTCTCCCCCGTCTCGCTGACGAAGTAGACCTTGCCGTCGCCGGCGACCGGCGAGGCGAAGAAGACGCCGCCGAGTCGATGCTGCCAGACGCGCGCTCCCGTCGCCGCATCGACGCAGGTGACGATGCCGACCTCGTTGGTCATGTAGAGCAGGCCGTCGTAGTGGACGATCGACGGCACGTAGGACGCCCCATTCGGCGCCGTCCAGTCGACGTGCGTCGCGGTCACGTCGCCGCGTCCGCCGGGGCGGATCGCCAGCACGTCGCTGTTCCGGTAGCCGCGGCTCAGGAAGATGCGGCCGTCGCGGAAGACAGCCGACGGGATCGGCGTCTGCCGCTCGGTGCCGGTGAACCAGAGCGACGCGCCGGTGGCTGGATCGTAGGCGTCGATGCGCGCCGAGGAATTGACCAGGAGCTCGTCGCCGCGCGGGCCGGCGATCACCAGCGGCGTGCTGTGCGACACGCGGCCGCTGCCGCGCATCACCTTCCAGCGTTCGCGGCCGGTCTTGGCGTCGAGTGCCAGCAGGTACGACTGGCTGCGGTGATCGCACAGCAGGATCACGAGATCGCGATAGACGGCCGGCGAGCTGCCGTGCCCCCACTGCGCGTCGAAAGGCGCGTACTCGGTGCCGAGGTGGCGCGTCCACACCGGCTGGCCGTCGAGCCCCAGTGCGACGATCTGCCCGGTGCCGAACCAGGCGTAGACCCGCTCGCCATCGCTCGCTGGCGTCGGCGTCGCCAGGTTGTGCTTTTCGTGCAGCTCGGGGAACGGGCCCTCGCCACGAAGCGCGTGTGACCACAGCGGCGCACCCGTCCGGCGATCGAAGGCCTCGACGACGAACCGGAGCGCGTCGGCCGGATCGGCGTCGGCGGCGATCGCCGCCTCGCGCGCCGACAGCGATCGATCGTCGCGGGCCAGACGTGGCTGCTGGCCGCCGCCGGCGATCGGTGCCCGCCCCTGCTGTGACGTGACGATGACGCGGTCGCCGACGACGATGGGCGACGACGTGCCCGAGCCGCCCAGCGGCGCGCGCCACGCGATGCCCTCGGTGGCGCTCCACCTCGTCGGCAACGATCCAGTGGCAATGGCCGCGCTGCCGGGACCGCGCCACTGCGGCCAGTCCTGCCCGGCGGCGCCGAGTGCGGCCGTGGCCAGGCCAACGACCGCGGCGAGGAGGGCGACTCGTCGAGAGCCGGCGGCCGGAACGTGTTCGCGGGACATCGCCGGGGAATACGGCATAGGCAGGGGTCGGCGTTTCGCCGACGGTCGTGCCGCTGGCCCCGCGAACCGTGCCACAATCGCGTCCCCCTACACTCACGAACGCGACCCAGGTGGCCCATGCCCGTCCGTGGAGAACCGTTGCTGCCGGTTTCGAGCGAGTTCTTTCCGGCCCTGCTCGATGCGCTGCTCGACGCCGTCGTGACCATCGATGCGCGCGGGCGCATCACCGGCTACAACGGCGCCGCCGAACGCCTGTTCGGCCATCCGGCGGCCGAGGCCGTCGGGCAGGACGTCGGCCTGCTCATCCCCCTGCCCTACCGGCGCGAGCACGATGAGCAGTTCGGTCGCTACCTGGCGACCGGCCGGGCCAGCATCCTCGGCACTCCGCAGCGCGTCGAAGGTCGCCGGCGCGACGGCACGACGTTTCTCTGCGAACTGGCCATCACCGAGTTCACGGCCGGCGGCGAGCGCTACTTTGCCGGCGTTGCCCGCGAACTGGGTGAGCGTGAGCGCACGCTGGTCGCTCGCGGCGAGATCCGCCTCCGCAACATCATCGACAACCTGGCGGCGTTCGTCGCGGTCTACTCGCCCGGCGGCGTGATGCTCGACGTCAACCAGGCCGCCCTCGACGCGGCCGGCGTCGCCCGGACCGACGCCGTCGGGATCCGCATCGACCGGACGCCATGGCTGTCACACTCGCCGGCGACCGCCGCCAGAGTCCTGGAGATGGTCCGGCGGGCCACGACGGGTGAGACCGTCCACGGCGAGATCGACATTCGCATCGCCGACGGCTCGTGCCGTTACCTCGACGTCATCCTCGTCCCTCTCCGCGACCCCTCGGGCGCCATCGTCGAGGTCCTGACGTCCGGCATCGACGTCACCGAGCGGCGTCAGGCCCAGCAGGAAGGGCAACGGCGGCTGCGCCAGCAGGAAGCCGTCGCCCGGTTCGGCGTCCTGGCCCTCAAGACGCGCGACCTGCCGACGCTGCTGACGACGGCCGTCGACGTGATCCGCGACGTGCTGGGCTCGGATCGGTGCACGGTCGGCGTCGAGATCGACGCCCGCGCCGCTCGTCCCGCGATCGTCCGCAACGGCGATGTGATTCGCGGCCTGACCGCGCCGATCGAAGGCCACGCCGGCATCTACGGTGTCCTGTCCGTCGACGCGCAGCCGCCGCACACCTTCACTGAGGACGAAGCGCTGTTCCTGCAGAGCCTCGCCAACGTCCTCGCCGACGTCGTACGGCACGGGCAGACAGAGGAACAGCTGCAGCAGGAGCGCGCGTTCTCCGAGACGCTGTTCGAGAGCCTGCCCGGCGTCAGCGCCCTGGTCGACGAGCGTGGGTCACTGGTCCGCTGGAACGGCGCGCTCGAGCGGCTCACCGGCTACGGCGCCGAGGAGATCGCACGCTTGCCGATGCTCGAGTTCATCGCCCCCGACGAACGGCCGTCGTTCACCGCCAAGGTGCGCGAAGTCTTCGAGGTCGGCCACGCCAGCGTCGAAGGCCATGTCCGGGCCCGCGACGGCGCGTTGACGCCGATGCTCTTCTCGGCGCTGCGCCTCACCGTCCACGGCCGGCCGCACATGCTCGGCGTCGCGCTGGACATCTCCGATCGTCGCCGCCTCGAAGAACAGCTGCGGCACGCGCAGAAGATGGAGGCGCTCGGACGCCTGGCCGGAGGCGTCGCGCACGACTTCAACAACCTGCTGACGGTCATCCTCGGCTTCAGTGGCCTGACGCTGGCGACGCTGCCGGCCGACGATCCGAACCGCGAGAACATCGTCGAGATCGCCCAGGCCGCCGACTCCGCCGCCAGCCTGACCCGACAACTGCTCGCGTTCAGCCGGCGCACGATGATCGAGCCGGTCGTGCTCGACCTGAACGCCGTCGTCGGCGACATGGAGACGATGCTGCGGCGGCTGATCGGCGAGGACGTCCAGTTCACGACCGTGCTCGCGCCCGGCCTGCGCTACATGCGCGGCGACATCGGCCTCGTCGGCCAGGTGCTGATGAACCTCGTCGTGAATGCCCGCGATGCGATGCCGACGGGCGGGCGGCTGACCATCGCGACGCGCAACGTCGATCTCGACGCGGCCTACGCCCACGCGCACCCGGGCGCGGTGCCGGGCCCGTACGTGTCGCTCGTCGTCAGTGACACCGGCACCGG
>JBDSLU010000479.1:0-8075 GCA_039916225.1 Vicinamibacteraceae bacterium | reverse complement strand
AACGCCGCCGAGGCTCCACCGGACGGCAACATCAACATCGCCTTCTCCGGCGTCGACCGCTGGAAGTACACGCTGGCCGATCGCCTCCTGTTCTCCTATCGTCTCGACGGCGGCCGGTGGTCGGCGTTCCTGACCGGGTCCAACGCTCCGCTCCGCGGCCTGGCGCGCGGGCGGCACCGCTTCGAGGCGAGGGTGATGGATCGCGACGGCAACGTGAGCGCAGTGGAGACGTTCGTCTTCGGTGTCCCGTTCGTCTGGTACCAGCATCCGGGATTCCTGATGAGCGCGGCCACCAGCCTGCTGGTCATCGGGCTGCTCCTCGGCTTCGCCCGCGTTCAGTATCGGCTGCTCGCCCGCGCCAAGCTCGCCGCGGAAACCGCCAACCGCTGCAAGAGCGAATTTCTCGCCCACATGAGCCACGAGATCCGCACGCCGATGAACGCGATCATGGGCATGACGGCGCTGGCCAAGGACACCGCCAACCCGGTCGAACAGCGCAACTACCTGGAGACCGTCGAGACCGCCTCGTCGTCGCTGCTGGCGCTGCTCAACGACATCCTCGACCTCTCGAAGGTGGAGGCCGGCAAGCTGCAGCTCGCCGAAGACAGCTTCGATGTCCAGCGGTGCGTCGTTGACGCCGTCGGCACCCTGAAGCTGCGCGCTGGCGAGAAGGGCCTGGCCATCCGCGCCGCAATCGCGCCGGACGTGCCGCGTTACGTCGCCGGTGACGAGCTGCGGCTCCGCCAGATCGTGGTCAACCTGCTCGGCAACGCCGTCAAGTTCACCGACGCCGGCGAAGTGACCGTTCGGGTCCGGGTCGCGGCATCGACCGACCCCGGCGTGCAGCTGCGGGTCAGCATCACCGACACCGGCATCGGCGTCGCGGCCGACAAGCAGAAACTGATCTTCGCGCCGTTCGAACAGGGCGATCGGTCGACGACGCGCAAATACGGCGGCACCGGGCTGGGCCTGGCGATCTCCAGCCAGCTGGTGCAACTGATGCACGGCGTCATCGAGATCGAGAGCCCGTGGCTCGACGACGAGACGGGCCGCTCGGTCACCGGCACCGCGTTCCACTTCACGGCCCGGGTCGGCGTCGGCAGCGAACCGGCCCGACCCGTCGACGTCCGCCACCGCGTCGCCTCGCGGCCGCTGCAGGTCCTGGTGGCCGAGGACAACCCGGTGAATCAGCTGCTCGCGACCCGACTGCTGCAGAAGCTCGGGCACTCGGTCGTCACCGCGTCGAACGGTCGCGAGGCCGTCGAGCGGATGGCCGCGCTGACGCCGGACGTCATCCTGATGGACGTCCAGATGCCGGAGATGGACGGCTTCGAGGCGACCGCCGCGATCCGCGCTCGTGAGGCCGGCACCGGCCGGCGGACACCGATCGTCGCGCTCACCGCGCACGCGCTGCAGGGCTACCGTGAGGAGTGCGTGCGGGCCGGCATGGACGAGTACCTGACCAAGCCGATCACGCTGGACGATCTGGCCCGGATGCTTGCCCTCGTCGTTGCCACGCCGTCCGCCGCGGACGCGGCGTGATCAACTACCAACTTCCAACCTCCAACTGCCAACCTTGGACCTTGGACCTTGGAGATTGGGAGTTGGGAGTGGGAAGTGGGGAGTTCGCGCGCTACGCGATCAACGCGCGCACGACCTTGCCGTGGACATCCGTGAGCCTGAAGTCCCGGCCCTGGAACTTGTAGGTCAGCTTCTCGTGATCGATGCCCATCAGGTGCAGCAGCGTGGCGTGCAGATCGTGGACCTCGACCGGGTCGCGCGTGATGTTGTAGCCGAGCTCGTCGGTCTCGCCGATGGTCACGCCCGGCTTGACGCCGCCGCCGGCGACCCACATCGTGAAGGCCCGCGGATGGTGATCACGGCCCAGGAACAGTGATCCGTTGCGCGCCTCGTTCATCGGCGTGCGCCCGAACTCGCCGCCCCACACCACCAGTGTGTCGTCGAGCAGGCCGCGCCGCTTCAGGTCGGTGACGAGGGCGTAGACGGCCTTGTCGGTCTGCTGGCACAGGCGCGGCAGCTTCTCGACGATGTCCTCGCCGAACGACGCGCCGTGGGTGTCCCAGCCGCGGTGATAGAGCTGCACGAAGCGGCAGCCGCGCTCGACCAGCCGGCGCGCCAGCAGGCAGTTGTTGGCGAACGACGGCTTGCCCGGCTCGGTGCCATACAGCTCGTGGACGCTGGCTGGTTCGTCGCTGACGTCGGTCAGCTCGGGCACGCTGGTCTGCATCCGGTAGGCCAGCTCGTAGGCGGCGATGCGCGTCTGCACCTCGGGATCGCCGGTGTCGGTGGCGTGCAGGCGGTTCAGGTCGTTGATCGCGGTGATGCTGCGCCGGCGCGCCGAGGCGTCGACACCGTCCGGGTTCGAGACGAACAGCACCGGATCCTTACCCGATCGGAACTCGACGCCCTGGTGCATCGTCGGCAGAAAGCCGCTGCCCCAGCAGCTCTTGCCGCCGTCCGGGTTGTTCTCGCCCGAGAGCAGCACGACGAACGCCGGCAGGTCGGCGCTCTCCGAGCCCAAGCCGTAGCTGAGCCACGATCCAAAGCTCGGGCGGCCGATCACCTGGTGCCCGGTGTTCATGAAGATCTGCGCCGGCGCGTGGTTGAACTGCGTCGTGTGCATCGAGCGGATGATGGCGATGTCGTCGGCGAGCTTCGAGGTCCACGGCAGCAGTTCGGAGATGGGCGCCCCGGACTGGCCGTGCTGCTGGAAGGCGAACGGGCTGGCCAGCAGCTTCGGCGTCCCCTTGATGAACGCGAACCGCTCGCCCTTGACGAACTCCGCCGGGACGTCCTGACCGTCGTGCTTCGTCAGCGCCGGTTTCGGATCGAAGAGATCGAGCTGCGAGGGCGCGCCGGCCATGAACAAGTGGATGACGCGCTTGGCGCGGGCCGGGTGATGCAGCGTGCTCAGCGTTCCGGCCACGCCCGCCGGACCGCGACGCGCGCGTTCGCGCTGGCCGGCGGCAGCCGCGGCCGGATCGAGCAGCGACGCCAGGGCCAGGCCGCCGAGCCCGAAGTAGGCCTGCTCGAAGAAGAACCGGCGCGTGACGGCGCGAAGCTTGGCAGTTGGGACTTGGCGGTTGGGCGTTGCCACGGTCGGCGCTCCTAGTTCTTCGTGACCGTCTCGTCGAGGTTCAGCAGCACGTTGGCGGCGAGGGTCCACGCCGCGGCGTCGGCGGCGGACTGGCCGGCGGCTGGCGATGGCGCAATCTGCTTCGCCCTGTCCGGTCGCTTGGCGAGCTGGGCGCGTTCGGCGTCGACGTAGGCCAGCAAGCGGGCGAGTTCGGCCGGCTTGGGATCGCGCGCGACCACCAGGCGGAAGGCCTGGCTGGCCCGGCCGGCGCCATCCGGCACCGAGGCGACACGTGCCGCCAGCGCCCGCGCCGCCTCGAACGAGGCGCGATCGTTCAGCAGCGTCAGCGCCTGGAGCGGCGTGTTGGTGCGGACGCGGCGGGCAGCGCAGTACTCGCGGCTGGTCGCGTCGAAGGTCATCTGCATCGGGTAGGGCGACGTGCGCCGCAGGAAGGTGTAGAGGCTGCGGCGGTGGCGATCCTCGCCGTCACTCTCGACCCACCGATCCTCGTTGTAGGGCATGTTCCAGATGCCGTCCGGCTGCGACGGAAAGACGCTCGGCCCGTGCATCTTGTCGCTCAACAACCCGCCGGCGGCGAGGGCGCCGTCGCGGATCATCTCGGCTTCGAGCCGGAAGCGCGGCCCGCGCGCGAACAGGCGGTTGTAGGGATCGCGCTCGACCAATGCCGGTGAGACGGCCGAGGCCTGGCGGTAGGTGGCCGACGTCACCATCGTCCGCAGCAGCGTCTTCTGGCTCCAGCCGCGATCGATCAGCTCCACGGCCAGCCAGTCGAGCAGTTCCGGGTGCGAGGGCGGCTGGCCCTGCGTGCCGAAATCCTCGCTGGTCTCGACCAGGCCGCGGCCGAACAGCTGCTCCCACAGGCGGTTGACGTGGACGCGGGCGACCAGCGGGTTGTCGCGATCGACCAGCCACCGGGCCAGGCCCAGCCGGTTGGCGGGCAGTGAGTCCTTCATCGCCGGCAGCGCCAGCGGCGTCCGCGCGTAGGTCCGCTCGCCGCGCGAGGTGAAGGCGCCGCGCTCGCGCAGCTCGTAGGACGGCCGCTCGAAGTTCGGACGATCCTGCATGACCAGCGTGCTCGGGATCTGCAGGTCGATGAGCGCCTTGCGGGCCGCCTTGAGCGCGTCGCGCGTCGGCTGCAGGAGCGACGTGGTCTGGCGGAAATGGCTGGCCAGGTCCTCGGGATCGTCGGTGGAACGCTGGCCGGACGCCTGAAGGACGCGCGGGCGAAGGGCCGCCGGCAGCGTGGCCCCGATCAAGGGATCGGGGGCGCTCGTCGCGGCGACGCGGAAGCGGCCGATGCCCTGGCCGATCGAGCCGTCCTCCTGCGCAATGCGCAGCGTCACGCGCGTGCCGCCGGGAAATCCGAACGGCGCCGTCGCCTGGAGGACCGCGTGCCGCGGCAGCCGCGTCTTCTCCTTCAGCGCGTTGATCCCCCACGCGCGCCGCTTGCCGGCCGCGGCACGTCCGGCCCCACCCAGCAGATCCATCGGCTCGAACGACGAGGCCGCATCGTCGACGCGGATGGTCTCGATCGCCAGGGGGGTCTGGAGCGCACCATCGCCACCGGCCAGCGGCGCGATCGACACGGAGAGGCCGGTGACGCGGAAGTGCCCGTAGGCGTCACGGCCCGGACCGCCGCGCGGCAGGCTGGCGTCGGGCATCGCCTCGAGACGCAGCGCGGTCAGGCCTTCGGTCTTCGTGTCGAAGGTGGCGGTGTAGGTGGTGAGATCGGCGTTCGGCCCCGAGGCGAGGATCGATCCGTCGGGCTGCGGGCTGAGGCGGACGCCGTTGGTCGCGGTCGCGTCGCGGGGCTGCAGCACCGTCCAGCCGCCCTCGGCGCCACGGATGGCGGCCTCCCAGGCGCGCTGCTGTCCGGCGAGCTCGGGGGTCGTCTCGGCCAGCACCGTTTCGAGGCGCTTGATCTCCGCCTGTACGGCCTTGCGGTTCGAGATCTGCTCGGCCGACGCGAGATCCAGCTTGGCTTCGTAATACCGCGTGCCGTCGCCCGACGATTGCGTCTCGTAGGCCGGATTGGCGAAGAAGGCGAGCAGGCGGAAGTAGTCCTTCTGGCTGAACGGATCGTACTTGTGGTTGTGGCACTGCGCGCACGCCAGCGTCGTGCCGAGCCAGACCGTGGCAGTGGTGTTGACGCGGTCGACCAGCACCTCGTACATCGACTCGTCGGGATCGACGCCGCCCTCCTCGTTGCTCATCGCGTTGCGATGGAACCCCGAGGCGATGCGCTGCGCCTCGGTCGCCTCGGGCAGCATGTCGCCGGCGATCTGCTCGACCGTGAAGCGATCGAACGGCAGGTCGTCGTTGAGCGCGTCGATGACCCAGTCGCGGTACTTCCACATCTCGCGACGCCGGTCCTTCTCGTAGCCGTTGGTGTCGGCGTAGCGGGCGAGATCGAGCCACGGCCGGGCCCAGCGCTCGCCGTAGTGCGGCGAAGCCAGCAGCCGATCGACGACGCGCTCGTAGGCGCCGGGCGTCGTGTCGGCGGCGAACGCCTGGATCTCGTCGAGGGTCGGCGGCAGGCCGGTGAGGTCGAGGGTGACGCGCCGCAGCAGCGTCGCCTTGTCGGCCTCGGCTGACGGGGCCAGCTGCTCGCGATCGAGCCGCGCCAGCACGAAGCGATCGACCGGCGTGCGGATCCAGGTCTGCTTTGACACGGACGGCAGCGGCGGGCGCACCGGCTTGACGTAGGCCCAGTGCTCGACGACCTCGGCGGTGGCGGTCGTCTGCGCCGGCGCGGCCGGCATGACGGCGCCGCCGGCGATCCACGCGCGTAGCGTCGCCAGCTCGCCTTCGCTCAGCGGATCGGCGTCGAGCGGCATCCGGTCCTCGCCGTCGAGGCCGAGGACGCGGCGCATGAGCAGGCTCTGCTCGGCGTCCCCGGCGACGAACGCCGGCCCGGTCTGCCCACCCTTGGCGATGTGGTCGGGCGCGTGCAGGCGGAGGCGGCCGCGCGCCTTCTTGGTGCCGTGGCACTCGTAGCAGTGCCGCTCGAGCAGCGGCTGGACGTCACGGGTGAAGTCGACCGCGGCCGGCGGCGGGGCGGCCGCTTGCGCTGGGCTGGCGTGTTCGCGCGGCTCGGCCCTGAGCGCCAACGTGGCGGCCAACGCGAGCGCGCTGGCGACGAGGAGCGATGAGCCGCATCCGGGCACGCTGATTGGCAAGGGGGAGGACTCGAGTCTGGAAGGCTTCATTCTCCGCCAGCGCGGCCGGATTGCCAACCCACGAGGTCACGGCCGACACCGCCGTGGTCGGCTTCTTGCACTGATGGCACTGCTCACTGAAAGATCGGCCCTTCCGAGGATCCCCATGACCAGCGCTTTCCCCATTTCCTTGATCCTGCTTCTCGGTGTCGCCGCGACATCGCCCTCGCCACTCGCCGCCCAGACTGCGGCCGAACAGCCGTCGGCGCAGGCGCCAACCCTCGACGATGCACCTGCCGGCGGCCGGCGCACCGAGGGCACGATCGTCTCGGTGCGGAGCGGCTCGATCACCATTCGCACCGGCACGGGCGCCTACCGCGTGTTCCAGATCGATCGCACGGCGCGGCCGGCGCGCCCGCTCCAGCCGGGCATGCGGGTCGCGGTGGTGTTCCGCCAGGGCGAGGACGACGACGCGCCGCTCGTGCTGGCGGTGGCCATCCTGCCCAGCGATACAGCCGCGCCGGCAACCGCGCCGACGTCGGATCCGGTCCCACCCGAAGTGCGCGCCATGGAAACCACCGTCGAGCGGCAGCTGCGGCGCTACAACGCCGGCGGCGTCGCCGGGGTATCGGTCCAGCCCGAACTGATCGTGGTGGGCGGCCATGTCACCTTCGAGCGCATCTTCCGCCGCAGCATCAGCGTCCGGCCGGGCCTCCAGCTCGGGTTCGGCGAGATCAGCACGCTGCTGAACGTCGACGTCGACGTGCTCTACGCGATTCCTGGCGCGACGCGGCGCACGCGGTGGGCGCCGTACGTGGGGGCCGGGCCGACGATCGGGTTCCGCCACCGCAGCTTCGAGGACGAGAACGACGACGGCACGCGCTTCGACTTCGGCGACTTCGACGCCGACAACGGCTTCAACTTCATCGTCGGGATGCGCAACCCCAAGGGCGCGTTCCTCGAGATGAAGGCCACCGCCTCGGGCGTCACCGACGTGCGGCTGCTGGCCGGTGTCACCTTCTGATTCCGGGTGCTCGAAGCGGCATCACCGCGCGGCCCGAGGGGTGAGTAGACTTGGAGCCCGTGGTGAAACGCCCGCGAAGCACCAAGACGGCCGAGGCGCCCGCCGATCCAGGCGCGAGGATAGAGAATATCGGGGATATTCGACGGACGAGCAACGCCGAGCGGCGGGATGCATCGGCCGTCGACTGCCGCGAGCGTTTCACCACGGGCTCCTAGGGTCCGGTCCAGACACTCGAGCTGCATGTCGCCCCTCACCGCCGCTCGCGTCCAGATGGAGGTCTCGCTCGGCTTCCACATGATCTTCGCGGCCATCGGGGTGGCGATGCCGGTCCTGATGCTCATCGCCGAGTGGCGGTGGATCCGCTACCAGGACGCAGAAGCCCGGCGGCTGGCCCACGTCTGGGCCAAGCTCACCGCCGTCACCTTCGCCATCGGCGCCGTCTCGGGTACGGCCCTCTCGTTCGAACTCGGCCTGCTGTGGCCGCGGTTCATGGCCTTCGCCGGGCCGCTGATCGGCCCCGCCTTCGCCCTCGAGGGCTACGCTTTCTTCATCGAAGCGATCTTCCTGGGCCTCTATCTCTACGGCTGGGAGCGGCTGCCGCCTCGGCAGCACTGGTGGTGCGGGGTCGCGGTGGCGGTCAGCGGCGCGGTGTCCGCCATCATGGTGCTGGCGGTGAACGCCTGGATGCAGCACCCGGTCGGCTTCGCGCTGTCGCCGACCGGCGCGGCGATCGACGTCGACGCCTGGGCGGTGCTCGCCAATCCGTCCTGGGCGC
>JBDSLU010000478.1:0-3496 GCA_039916225.1 Vicinamibacteraceae bacterium | reverse complement strand
ATCAACGAGCTCATGGGCAAGGACGCGTCCGCCCGCTTCCGGTTCATCATGGAGCACGCTGAGGACGCCTCGGAACTGGACGTCTGAGCCGACCCGGCCGATATTGTTCGCGGACCCCGGTTTTTTTTGACGGACACCCGGTCTTTGACGGAGATAGTTCGTCGCGCCGCCGAATGTCTGAGGGGCAGCTGAATTTCGCCAATTTTCGCGGTACAATCGCCCGATCGGCGTGAGATCCAGACGAGAACCATGAAGGGACACGACTTCCAGGGTGTCAACGCGGCCTACGTGGCCGAGCTGTTCGACCGGTATCGCGACGATCCGAACTCGGTGGACGCGGCGACGCGGGCCGAGTTCGAGGCCGGCCTGATTCCCGACGCCGCCATCAGCGCGACGCCCGGCGGCGTGGTCGACAGCGCCGACGTCGCCGAAGTCGTCGGGACGGTCAACCTCGCCGAGTGCATCCGCCGCTACGGCCACCTCGCGGCGACCCTCGACCCGCTCGGGGCCGCGCCGCATGGCGACCCCTCGCTCGCGGCGACGTTCCACGGCGTGTCCGACGGCATGCTGGCGCGGCTGCCCGGCAGCCTGGTCGGCGGTCCGGCCGGGGCGATGTTCGCCACCGCGCTCGAGGCGGTCACCGCGCTCCGGCGCATCTACTGCTCGACCACCGGCTACGACTACTCGCACGTCTTCGTCCCGGAAGAACGCGATTGGCTCCGCCACGCCGCCGAGACCGGGCGCTTCCGGCCGCCGGCGCAGCCGCTCGACGACGCCGACCTGCTCGATCGTCTCAGCCAGGTCGAGGCGTTCGAGCAGTTCCTGCATCGCGCCTTCCCCGGCAAGACCCGCTTCTCGATCGAGGGTCTGGATCTGCTGATCCCGATCCTCGACGTGATCCTCGACGGCGCCGCCGCCGCCGGCGGATCGGACGTGCTCCTCGGCATGGCCCACCGCGGCCGCCTCAACGTGCTGGCGCACGTGCTGTCGAAGCCGTACGTGCAGATCCTCGCCGAGTTCAAGGATCCGGTGCACGGCCGCACCGCCTACAAGATCGATCTGGGCTGGGCCGGCGACGTGAAGTACCACTCCGGCGCGGAGCGCTCGCTGAAGAGCCTCACCGTCTCGATGGCGCCGAACCCCAGCCATCTCGAGTTCGTGAACCCGGTGGTGGCCGGCATGGCGCGGGCCGCGGGAACCAAGGTGGAAGGTCCTGGCAAGATCACCTTCGATCCGAAGCGCACGCTGCCGATCCTGATCCACGGTGACGCCGCGTTCCCGGGCCAGGGCGTGGTCGCCGAGACGCTGAACCTGGCGCGGCTCGACGGCTACTCCACCGGTGGGACGATCCACGTCATCGCCAACAACCAGATCGGCTTCACCGCCAACTCGCGCGAGGCCTACGGCACGTCCTACGCCAGCGGCCTGGCCCGCGGCTTCAAGATTCCGATCATCCACGTCAACGCCGACGATCCGATCGCCTGCATGGAAGCGGCGCGGGTGGCGTCCGCCTATCGATCGACGTTCCAGAAGGACGTCATCATCGACCTGATCGGCTATCGACGCTACGGCCACAACGAGGGCGACGAGCCGAGCTTCACCCAGCCGCTGCTCTACGCCAAGGTCGCGACCCATCCGACGGTGCGCCGTCTGTGGGCCGACCAGTTGATCGCCCGCGGCAAGGTCACCGCCGACGCCGCCGAGGTGATGTACCGCCGCCACTTCACCGTGCTCGAAGAGGCGCTGGCGTCGCTCAAGCCGGAGCGCGACTTCGTCGAGCCGATCCCCGAGCCGCCGCCGCCGGGCGCCGCCCGCACCGTCAAGACCGCCGTGCCGCTGGCGCAGCTCGAAGCGCTGAACGCGTCGCTCGTATCGCGCCCGGCCGGGTTCCAGCAGCACCGCAAGCTCGATCGCGCGCGCGAGCGACGCCAGGCGATGCTTGCCAATCCGGACGAGCGGACGATCGACTGGGCCGCAGCCGAAGAGCTCGCGTTCGCCTCGGTGCTCGCCGACGGCATCCCCGTCCGCCTCACCGGTGAAGACGTCGAGCGCGGCACCTTCAGCCACCGCCACGCTGTCTTCCACGACTCGGTCACCGGCAAGCGCCACATCCCGCTGCAAGCGCTCGAACAAGCCACGGCCGCGTTCGAGGTACGCAACAGTCCGCTCAGCGAGGCCGCCACCGTCGGCTTCGAGTTCGGCTACAACGTCCAGGAGCCCGGCCGGCTGGTGGTGTGGGAAGCGCAGTACGGCGACTTCATCAACGGCGCGCAGGTGATCATCGACGAGTTCATCACCTCGGGCCGCGCCAAGTGGGGCCTGACGCCGTCGCTGGTGCTGCTGCTGCCACACGGCTACGAGGGCCAGGGGCCGGACCACTCGTCGGCTCGCCCCGAGCGCTTCCTCGAGTCGGCCGCCGACATCAACCTGCGCCTCGCCAACTGCACGACCGCGGCGCAGTACTTCCACCTGCTGCGGCGCCAGGCGCTGCTCCTCGCGACCGATCCGCTCCCGCTGATCGTGCTGACGCCGAAGAGCCTGCTGCGGCACCCGATGGTCGCCTCCTCGCCGCGCGAGCTGGCCGAGGGACGCTGGCAGCCGGTCATCGACGATGCCGAGGCGCGGCCCCGAGCCCGCGATGTGCGCCGGCTGGTGCTGTGCAGCGGCAAGGTCTACGTCGACCTGGTGTCGAGCGAGGCGCGGGCGGCGACCCCGGGGGTGGCCATCTGCCGGGTCGAGCAGCTGTATCCCTTCCCCGCCGACGACGTCGCGGCGGTCATGGCCGGCTACCCGAACCTGGAGGAGATCCTGTGGGTACAGGAAGAGCCGCAGAACATGGGCGCCTGGACCTTCGTTCGCAACGAGCTCGAAGCGCTGGCCGCCGAACGGCTGCCGGTACGCTACGCCGGCCGTCCGCGCAGCGCCAGCCCGTCTGAGGGCTCGGGCGCGCTGCACCAGATCCATCAGCGCATCATCGCCGACCGGGCCTTCGCGCTGAACGTTCCCGTCGAGGCGCGCTGAGGCGAAGCCGGCACGCACGTGTTGTCCCAGGAGCCCGTGGTGAAAGTCCCGCTGCATGCAAATCCGCGTTGCCACGCGTATTTAGCTCGATGGCTCCGGACTCCGTCCTCGCCATTCGAGTCGACGGACGATGCATCCCGCCTCGCGGCGTTGCTCCTCCCTCAAATATTCCCGATATTCTCAGTCGTCGCGCCTTGCCAGGCAGGCGCCTCGTCCGTCTCGGTGCCGCGCGGCACTTTCACCACCGGCTCCTAGAGGATTCCGTGGCCATCAACATCGTCGTTCCCCAGCTCGGTGAGTCGGTCGTCGAAGCGCGCGTCGCGCGGTGGTTGAAGCGCGAGGGCGAGTCGGTCGCCGCCGGCGAACCGGTCGTCGAGCTCGAGACCGAGAAGATCGACCTCGAAGTCGGCGCCGAGCAGGCCGGTGTGCTGGCCTCGATCAAGCACGCCGAAGGGGCTGACGTGAAGGTCGGCGA
>JBDSLU010000477.1:0-7632 GCA_039916225.1 Vicinamibacteraceae bacterium | reverse complement strand
TCGCGGCCTGGCCCGGATGCCGCAGCTGGCGATCCAGGCGGCGCTCGGCGCCAGCCGGGCCCGGCTCCTGCGATCGCTGGTGATCGAGAGCGCCCTGCTGGCGATCGGTGCCGGCGTCGCCGGACTGCTGGTTGCCGCTGCCGCGACGACGGCTATCCGCGCGATCGGTCCTGCCTACGCCGCCCGCCTCGTCGACGTCCGCCTCGACCTGCGCCTCGTCGCCGGCGCGGTCGTCGTGTCGGCGATCACCGGCATGCTGATCGGTCTGGCTCCGGCCGTGCCCGCGTGGAGGCGCGATCTTCGCGTCACCGGCGTCGACGGCGGCCGGCGGAGCGCGGCCGGCGCCGCGGCGCGGCTCCGCCAGCTGTTCGTCATCGGCGAGTGCGCCGCGGCCATCGTGCTGCTCGCCGGGGCCGGGCTGCTCGCACGCAGCTGGTGGAACCTGAGCCGCGTCGACCCCGGGTTCCGGGCCGAGCGGGTGGTATCGATGAACCTGGCGCCGCCGGCCGATCTGCCGTCGACCGCGCGCGCCGCGTTCTACGAGGCGGTGCTCGAGCGTGTGACGGCCCTGCCCGGCGTCGAGCGCGCCGGCATCAGCAGCGAACTCTTCGTCGGCACCGTCGGCGAGCAGTCGGTCGTTGCCGAGGGGGGCGACCGGGTCGGCGCCCAGCCGCTGCCGCTGCGGCGCGACGAGATCGCCGGCGCGGTGTTCGACACGCTGGGCACGCCGCTGCAGCGTGGCCGCGACTTCGTGGCTTCCGACGGTCGCGGTGCCGGGCTGGTCGCGATCGTCAACGCGACGATGGCCGCCCGGCTATGGCCCGGCCGCGACGCCATCGGCCGGCGATTCGCCTTCGGCGGACAGGGAGCGCCATCGCCGTGGTTCACCGTCGTCGGCGTCGTCGCCGACATGCGCCGCCAGGGCCTCGAGACCGCATCGGTGCCGCAGATGTTCGAGCCGGTGGCGCAGGCGCCGTCGCGCCGCGCGATCCTGTTCGTGCGCACGTCGCACGCCGATCCGTCGTCCGGCGCCAGCGCGGTGCGGGCCGCGGTCCGCGCCGTCGAGCCGAAGGCCGTCGTCTATCACGTGGCGCGGGTCGGGGATCGCATCGGCCTGGCTGTCGCCGAGCGCCGGGTGCAGACCGCATTGCTGCTCGGCGGCGCCGCGATGACGCTGCTCCTCGCCGCGATCGGGCTCTACGCCCTGATCCAGCACTCGGTGGTGACGCGCACCCACGAGATCGGCGTGCGCATGGCCCTCGGCGCCCGGCCGTCCGACATCGGCCGCATGGTGGTCGGCGAAGGGCTGGTGCTCGCCGCGGTCGGCCTCGGCGTTGGATTGGCGAGTGCCTGGGCGCTGGCGCGGACCGCGTTGACGCTGCTCTTCGGCGTCGGCGCGTTCGACCCGCCGACACTGGTCACGGTGTCAGTGGTGGCGATCGTGGTGGCCGCCGCCGCGTCCTACCTGCCGGCGCGGCGGGCGACGCGCGTCGCACCGATCGTCGCGCTGCGCACGCGCGCGCTCTGAGGGCGCTACTTCTCGCTGACCCGCTCGACCCTGACCGGCGAGCGCGCTTCGAGCAGCGACACGACCCGCTCGATCTCGCCGCCGTCGACCTTGAGGATGATCGGCGCGCCGGCGCCCTCGAGCGTCAGAAAGTGCGGCATCCGCCGGAAGAGCCCTCCGGACTTGGACTGGCCCCGGACCAGCGTCGGTCGATCGCGCTCGGCCTTGGCGACCGGGCGCTTGCTGCGGGCGTAGGTCGCCTCGACGAGAGTGCGATATGGGATGGTGCGCACGGCCGATTCCGTGTCTTCGTCGAAGAGCACCAGGCGATCCGACTCGAAGCGCACCACGATTTCGCGCTCCTCCAGGTCGTTGCCGACGATCGTCATCAGGCCGACTTCCTCGAACACGATCGCGGCCGCCTCGGCGCGAGCCGGTGTCGCGGCTGCCGGAGCCGGAGCGGGAGCCGGTGCCGGCGTCGGCGTCGGTCCTGGTGCGACAACGCCCGGCGCGTGATCGGCGGGCGGCGGTGCGATCGTCGGCGGGGCCACGACCGGGGGCGCGGGACGAACGGGCGTCGGCGTCCCGCCACCGGGCAGGCGCGGGGGCGGCGCCGGCTCGAAGGTGACCGAGGGCATCGGCTCCTCGGGTGGCGGCGCCGGCGCGTCGAGGATCGGGTCGGGTCGAGGGATCGGGCGCGCCACATCCGCGCTGGGGGCGTCCGTGGACGCGACGTCGACCCGATCCCCGGACAAGCGGCGTCCGATCACGATGGCGGACACCAGGAGCACGACGAGGATGGCGCCGGCAGCGGTAATCTGACGCCACGTGATCGTCCGCCCGCCCACGACGAAGCCTGGCGTGCCTGGGGCGGCGTTGACGGCGGCCGCGAGCCGCGTCGCCGCGATGTCGTCGGCGCCGACGATGCGGGTCGACGCCGGTGCTGGCGCAGAAACCGGGACTGGTGGTGGCGACGACGCCGATTGCGCCGATCGCACGGCGTCGGCCTGCGCCAGCCTCACCGGGCGGCTGTGCGGGGTGAGCACCGTCGGCGCCGTCATCGGTCCGGGCAGCGTCGGCAACACGGCCTGCGGATCGGTGGCTCGCGGCAGCGCGCCGGTCGAGCCGACGACGGCCGCGTCCATGGCGGCGTTGGCCAGCCGCGTCGCCTTGATGCGCATGGCCGGCTCCGCCGCCGCCCGGCCTTCGATGGCGAGCTGGAACGCCGCCGCCGACGGGAACCGATCGGCCAGGTTCTTGGCCAGGGCCCGCTGCAGGATGTCGTCGAACCAGGCCGGGAGGTCCGGCACGCCGCGCAGTGACGGCACCGGCGCGTTCAGGTGCTGCAGCATCACCTCGTACTCGGCGGCGCCGCGGAAGGGCACGCGTCCGCTGAGCAGTTCATAGAGCAGGATGCCGACAGCGTAGAGATCGGCGCGGCCGTCGACTTCCTCGCCGCGCACCTGCTCGGGGGACATGTATTCCAGGGTGCCGACGATGTGGCCGGTGCGCGTCGCCCGCTCGGTGCCGAGGACGCGGGCGATACCGAAGTCGGTGACCTTGACGCCGCCTTCACCGCCCATCAGGACGTTGGCCGGCTTCATGTCGCGATGGATCACGCCGCGCCGGTGCGCGTACTCGAGCGCGTCGAGCAGCTGGCAGACGATCGGTACGGCCTCGACCCACGGCAGTCGGCCGGCGCGGGCGAGTCGGGCCAGCAGCGTGTCGCCGCGCACGAACTCCATGACGATGAACCAGCGATCGTCGTGGCGCGAGCAGCCGTAGATGCGGGCGATGCCCGGATGATCGAGCTTGGCCAGCGTGATCGCTTCGGCGCGGAACCGATCGACGGTGGACTGACGCCGGGCCAGCTCCGGCTTCAGCATCTTCAGCGCCACGTCGCGGTCGAGCATCTCGTCGACGGCGCGATAGACCTCGCCCATGCCGCCCTCGCCGAGCTTCTCGATCAGGCGGTAGGTGCCGAGCGTCTGGCCGATCATCGAATCACCCGGACCTCACGCGTCGCCGGCGCCGCCACCGGTTCGGCGGCGTGCGCCGTGATCCGCACGAGCGCGACGGTGATGTTGTCATGGCCGCCGCGGGATCGGGCCAGGGTCACCAGCGCCTTGGCGGCCTCGGCGCCGTGCTGGCCGGTCACCAGCTCGGCGATCTCCTCGTCCTCGACGAGGTCGCTGAGGCCGTCCGAGCAGAGCACGAAGACGTCGCCGCTGCGGACCGGGAGCGGCTGATCCCAGCGCGACACCTGCACGTCGTGGTGGGTGCCGAGCGCGCGCAGGATGACGTTGCGGTCGGCGTGGTGACGGGCCTCGGATCGGGTCAGCAGGCCGCGCGCGACCAGTTCACCCACCGCCGAGTCGTCGTTGGTCATGCGATAGATGCCGCCGTCGCGCAGCAGGTAGAGCCGGCTGTCGCCGACGCTGGCGGCGTGGGCGTGACCGTCGCAGACGGCCAGCGCGACGCAGGTCGTGCCCATGCCGGCCAGCCGCCGTTCGGCCGACGCGGTCTCGAAGATCGTGCGGTTGGCGTGTTCCAGCGCGGCGACGAGCGCCTCGCCGGGCGCGCCGTCCCGCTCGTAGTAGGCGCGATGCACCGTGTCCACGGCCAGTTCGCTCGCGACCTCGCCGGCCGAGTGGCCGCCCATGCCATCGGCGACGATGGCCAGCACGCCCCGCCGGCCCTGTTCACCGTCGTCACCCGGCTGCACGATGCGGCCGCGATCCTCGTTCAGCTCGCGGACGCAGCCGACGTCGCTGACCACGTGCCCGGCAATATCCCACGTCATGGCTGGTCCCTCGCGGCGCGGCGCATGTTGAATGTCGATGTGCCGGTCGTCGTCACTTGGATGTCCTCGCGCACCGGTTCGAAGCCGTCCTGTCGCAGCTCCACCGATACAGTCTCGCCGACCGTGCCGACGTAGTCGACAGGCGTGTCGCCGAGCACCTTGCCGTTGACGCGCACATTGGCGCGCCCCGACACCACGTCGATGCGGTGCACGCCGGCGTCGGCCCCTGGCCGAGCGCCGGCTGCGGCCGACGTCCCCCCCGACCCCAAGCCCCCGGACCCTGCGCCTCCGGCGCCTCCGGACCCGGCCGCTCCGGACCCGGCGGCTCCCGTTCCGGCGGACGCCGTGCCGCTGGCCGCGGGGGACGTGCCGCCGCCGGCGAGGCGCGGAGGCATCTCGAAGGCGAGATAGGTCGCCAGCGCTACCATCGACACCGCCGTCGACACCGCGGTGATCAACAGCCAGCGGCGCTCGAGAAAATCCTGGACCGGTGACGCCGGGCGGGGGGCGGCCGGCGCCAGGGCCCGGGCGTTCGCCGAGATGCGCTCGGCGCCGGTCAGCGCGTCCGCTGCGGCGGCGGCCAGGGCGTCGGCGGCTGGCCGCCTGGCCGGATCACGGGTCAGGCAGCTCGCCACCAGCCGATCGATCTGCCGCATCAGCGCGGCGTCCTCGGGCGGCGGGGTCAGCGTGGCGCTGGGCGCGACATACGACACGCGATCGATGCGCGCCCACATCAGCGCCTCCGATCCGCCGGTGAACGGCGGCTGGCCGGTCACCATCTCGTGCAGGAGCACACCGAGCGCCCAGACATCAGTGGCCGGCGTCACCGCGTCGCCGAGGATCTGCTCGGGCGACAGGTAGCGCGGCGTCCCGATGACGTTGCCGGTCTGGGTCAGGCCCTCGGCATGGCGGCTCTTCGAGATGCCGAAGTCGAGCAGCTTGATCTGGCCGTCCGGCGTGACGCGCACGTTGGCCGGCTTCAGATCGCGATGGATGATGCCCTGCGCGTGCACGTAGGCGACCGCCCAGGCGATCGACTGCAGCAGGCGCAGCGCCTCGCGGGCCGGGATGCGGCGCTGCCGCTCGAGGCGATCGGCCAGCGATTCGCCCGAGATGTATTCCATCACCAGGCACGGCCGGCCCTGGAGATCGATCAGCTCGAGCAGCTTGACGATGTTCGGGTGGTTGAGGCCCTGCTGGACGCGGGCCTCGTGGTAGACGCGGGCCAGCCAGCGCGCTTCGATCTCGGCGGCGGTGAGGATCTTGATGGCCACGACCTGACCGGTCGTCAGGTGCGTGGCCCGGTAGACTTCGCCCATCCCGCCGGCGCCGAGGAAATCGGCGAGGCGATAGCGGCCGACGATCGCGTCCGGCGGGATGAAGCGGGCCATGGTCGGCTCAGGATGTGCGTCGCGGTGCCTGCGGCTCCATGCCGCGGCTAGTTGGTCCGGGTCAGCACGGGCTGCGTGCCCATCAGCTCCATCCCGAAGCGGATCGGGATGCAGAAGAGCAGCGTGGTGTCGGTGGTGTTGCTGTAGGTGAAGATGCCGATGACCCGCCCCTTCTCGTCGAACACCGGCCCGCCGCTGTTGCCCCCGCCGGTCTCGTTGCTCGAGAGCTGGTAGGTGTCGCCCATCCCGCTCCGGTAGTCGTTGATGGTGCCGCCGGTGGGCTGCATGCGGCCGCGGAAGATGCGGCCGACGCTGGTCGGCGTGACCGTTGGATCGGGCACCGAGATCGTCTGCCGTTCGCTCGACAGCGCATCGACGGAGTTGGTCATGACATAGGTGTCTGGCGAGACGCCGGGGTAGCCCATGATCGTGACCGGCGAACCGACCGCAATCGAGTCGTAGTTGTCGAACAGCTCGACCTTCCGGATGGGCTGCGGCGTGTTGATCTTGATCAACGCCGCGTCATGGCGATCCGAGACGCGCGCCACCGTTGCCGGGAAGCGCAGCTTGTTCAGCGCGAAGGTCACGTCCAGGTAGATGTTCTGGCCTTCGAAGCCCTTGTACTCGGTGGGCCGGCGGTCGACGACGTTCTGGTGCTCGAAGACGCCGCCGGTGATCGGGATCCAGTTGCGCACGTTGAGCTGCCGGATGTCCATCACCTGCGGTTCCTTCTGCCCCGGGGTGAGCAGCATCGCCTGCCCCTGGCGCGGGAAGCCCGGGTAGCCGGCCTCCCAGCTCGCCGCGACGTGACGGTTGGTCAGGATGAAGCCGTCGGTCGTCACCGCGAAGCCGGAACCGGAACTGCCGGCGGCGATCGCCTTGTTCTGGCTGAAGGATCCGCGCTGCCGTGTCAGCGACGGCAGGACCTTGTTGCCGATCTGCCAGAACACCGGGATCGGGGCGATCTCCTGACCGTCGGTGTCCTTGGCCGGGTTGCCGGCCCTGTCGACCTGCTGGGAGTACTCCTGGTAGATCTGCTCGCCGGTGCCGCCGTTGACCAGCTTCCACTTGAACTCGATCAGCACCGTCGACGCGGTGTAGCCGTCGGCGATCTGGCGCGGCGTCAGCGGCCGCTCGGCCTTCTCGCGGTCGTTTCGGGTGTTGACCTCCTGCTGGAACGCGGAGGCCCGCCACTCGGCGCGCCAGGCGACGGCGGCGATGATCGCGCCGCCGACGAGCAGCGTCGCGGCGACGCCGAGGGCCAGGTTGCGGTGGCCCTCCTTGCGCGCGCCGGTGACCATCCGCTCGACGGTTTCCTTGCCCACACCGACCTTGCCGCCGGCCGCCATCGACGTCGCCGCGGACGACGGCGCCATCCGCGTCGCCTGGGGATCACCGGCGCGCGGAACCGCCGCGAGGCGGGTCGACTTGATCAGGTGCGCCGGCAGGGGATCGAAGTCGAACTGGAACTCGGGGCCGCCCGGCCCGAGCTGCACGATGTCGCCCGGCGACAGGGCAGCGGTCCCGACGACGCGCTGCTTGTTGATGTAGGTGCCGTTGCGGCTGTTCAGGTCGACGATCGAGAACCTGTACTTGTCAGCCGGATCCTGAAGGATCCGGGCGTGCTGGCGACCCACCAGGTCGTCGTGCTCGGGGTCGAACCGCACGTGCGCCGCCAGGTCGCGCCCGATGAGCAGATCGCCGGCTTTGTCCAGGGCGATCGATTCGACCTGCTGCCCCTTGGCGCCACTCAGATGTCGTAGGACTACACGCTCCATGCCTTCTCTCCTCCAGATGCCCGTAGTCGGGCTTCACTGGATAACGCGGAGTCGGCTCGAAGATGGGCTCATCGGCTCCCGGACACGGTTCCGGAGACGCTCCCGGAGACCGTCCTGGGAGACCGTCCGGGAGAGATTTCGGTTACTGCGTAC
>JBDSLU010000476.1:0-11924 GCA_039916225.1 Vicinamibacteraceae bacterium | reverse complement strand
GGGCGAGGCCTGGAAGTACCAGGCCATCGTGCCGGTGTCGGCGTCGAGGGCGACGATCGAGGCGGTGTAGAGGTTGGCGCCCTCGCGGTTCTTGAAGGCCACCACCGGCTGCGGATTACCGGTCGTCACGTAGATGTGGTTCAGCACCGGGTCGTAGGTGACTGGCTGCCACGCCATGCCGCCGCCGTGCCTGGCCATGTCGAGGCTGGGCCAGGTGTCGAGGCCGGGGTCGCCTTCCTTCTGCGGCGTGACATACCAGCGCCAGATCAGGTCGCCGTTCTCGGGGCTCCGGGCTTCGAGATAGGCCGGCACGTCCAGGTCGTCGCCGCTCGGCCCGATGATCAGCTTGTCCTTGATGACCACCGGGGCCACCGAGCCGTAATACATCATCTCGAGCGAGCAGAATTCCTTCGCCCACTTCTCGGTGCCGGTCTTGATGTCGAGGGCGACGAGGTTGCAGTCCGTCGTGGTGAAGTAGACAGTGTTGCCGAGGATGCCGACGCCGCGGTTGCCGATCAGGATGCCGCCGCGGCTGCGCGCGAACGTGTAGTGCCAGAGCTCCTGACCGGTGCGCGCATCGGCGGCGTAGACGTTGTTCGGCGTCGTGAAATAGAGGACGCCGCCGATCTGGAGCGGGGTGGCCTTGATGACGCCGGCGGCCGGCAGATCGTAGAGCCAGGCCAGGCTGATGTTCTTGACGTTGGCGGCGTTGATTTTCGTCAACGGGCTGAAGCGGCGTCCCGTGTAGTCGCCGTTGTAGGTCGGCCAGGAGTCGCTCGACGGCTTCTCGATCTGGGAGAGCGTCAGGCCCGTCGACGCCGGCGCGCGCTCCAGTTTCTGCACGGGCTGCTGCGCCATCAGCGCGGCCGACACGAGCACGCACCATCCGGCCGTTGCCAGCGTCCTCATTTGAGCGTCTCCAGGTAGGCCACGACGTCGTGGATCTGCGCGTCGGTCACACGATCGAGCAGATCGATGTGCGCTTGCAGCGGGTTGGTGCGGGTGACCTTCATGCCCGGGGCGCGGCGCACCGTGCGGACGACGCCGTCCGCGTCTCGCAGCGTCACGTAGAAATCGCTCTCTTCGAGCAGGACGCCGGACTGCGTCGCGCCGCCAGCCGAGGCGATCGAGACGGTGACGGCATTACGATCCGCCGCCGGCGGGGCGGCTGGCGATGCGGCCGGGGCGCCGCCGGGAGGCGGTCCGCCCGCGGGAGGCGGTCCGCCGCGACCGCGTCCGCCACGGCCCCGTCCTGCCGACCCGGGAAAGAGCATCCGCTGCTGCAGATCGACCGGCGCCGGGATGCGCGTGGCGATGCCGGCGAGGTTGCTCTGCGAGGCCGTGTGGCACGTCGCGCAGCCGCCGTCGCCCTTGAAGAACGCCTCGCCGGCCTTGGCGTCGCCGACGACGATGTCGCCGACGGTGAAGATGGGCGAGCCGCGCATCGTGTCGTTGACCCGCGCCCGCAGGAAGGTCGCCAGCGCGGCGATCTCCTCGTCGGTGAACGACGCACTCGGCTTCTTGCTTTGTGTCGGATGCCCGGCCTTGAGAAACGGCCCCAGCACGCTGCCGACCTGCGGCGCCGAGCGGTCGTAATTGGCGGTCTTGGTGCGGATGATGTTCGGGCCGGTATCAGAGCCGCGGGCCTGGGGCCCGTGACAGCCGACGCATTGCGTGGCCCACAGGGTGCGTCCGCGGTCGTGGGCGGCCGGGTCGACCACGGGCGATCGGGCGACTGGCGCAGCGGCGGCGGGCAGCGCCGCTGCAGGGGCCGGTGCCGGGGTCGGCTGTTGGGCGGACAGACCCACTGCCGCGCACAGGCCGGCTACCCAGGCGATCGAGAGCTTCTGCACGACGCCGATCCTCATGGCCGCTCCTCTGATCCGTTGCCCCGAAGGCGAGACTGAAAAGGCGCCGTATCGTCTCACAGGACGAACGGCGGCGAGGAGTCACGGCGGTTCGCATTGTGGCAACCGGGGTGCGTCGTGCCCTCGCGACCGCGCCGGAAGCGTTGTCCCACGGGTGGCGTCGATCTTGCTGAGCTGGCGGGCATGCCGAACTCCGTCCAAGCGGTCACGCTTTCGATCGGGCTCGCCTGTCTCAGCACCGCCTGCGCGACGTCCGGCGCACGCCTGCCCACCGACCCCGACGTCGCCCGGGTTCGCGTCTCGGTGCTGGCCAGATCGCAGGTCTGGACGCCGACGCGGATTCGACAGCTCGACGTCAAGGCCGGCCCGCCGGGGCGAGGGGCGTATCCTTTCGGCGCTACCGTCACCTGCTCGCACGTCGACACGCACCTCGGCGGCCGGTCGCCGAAGTTCATCTGCCGGACCGCCGACAACGATTCGATCAAGGTGAAGTTCGGCGCCGACAATGGCGAAGTCTTCGGCGAGGTCCTGGCGACGCGCCTGTTGTGGGCCCTTGGCTTCGGGGCCGACCGGATGTATCCGGTGCGTGTGATCTGCCACGGCTGTCCGCCGGTGCTCGGTGGGATCGAAGGCCCGGCCGGTGATCGCCGTTTCGACCCCGCGGTGATCGAGCGGCCGATGGCGGGCCACGCGTGGGAGCCCGCCGGCACGGACGGGTGGGCCTGGAACGAACTGAACGTGGTGAACCCGAAGCTCGGCGGCGCGACGCTGGCCCAGCGTGACGCGCTCAAGCTGCTGGCGGTGTTCCTCCAGCACACCGACAGCAAGCCGGAGCAGCAGCGGATGCTGTGCCGCGGCGACGGCCGCCCGTCCGACGCTCGAACGTGCCGTCAGCCCTTCCTGATGATCAGCGACCTCGGCCTCACCTTCGGTCGGGCCAACGCGATGAACGCCAACGAAACAGGCGGCGCAAACCTGGCAGGGTGGCGTGGCACGCGGGTCTGGAAGGACGACACCGGCTGCACAGGCAATCTGCCCAGGTCGCTTACCGGCTCGCTCGACGATCCGGTGATCAGCGAGGAGGGACGGCGATTCCTCGCCGATCTGCTCGGCCAGCTGTCGGATCGGCAGCTGAGCGATCTGTTCGAGGTCGCACGCGTGACCCTGCGCCCGCGTTCTCCCGCCGACCAGTCCTCGGGGCATCCGACCGTCAGCGAATGGGTCGAGGCCTTCAAGGAGAAGCGGGCGGAGATCGCGACGCGCCACTGCAGGTAGAATGCGCCCGGTCAGCAAAGGAGCCCCCATGGATTGCTCGCGCCGCGTGTTTCTCACCACCGCCTCGGGTGTCGCCATCACGGCCCGGATGGCCGGAGCGTCCGTCCAGGGCGCCAACAATCGCGTCCGGGTCGCGATCATCGGCACCGGCGGCCGCGCCCGGGGCCTCATGAACCAGCTCAAGCCGATCGCTGGCGTCGAGATCGTCGCCGTCTGCGACGTCTTCGAGCAACGGCTCCTCCAGGCCGCGGAGATCGCCGGTTCCGCGGCGCTGAAGACGGAGGAGTACCGCCGCATCCTCGACAACAAGGAGATCGACGCCGTGCTGATCGGCGCACCCGATCACTGGCACAAGACGATGACCCTCGACGCCGTCGCCGCCGGCAAGGACGTCTACGTCGAGAAGCCGGTGTCGCACACCATCGAGGAAGGCGCCGAGATGGTCAAGGTCATCGAGGCGTCGAAGCAGGTCGTCCAGACCGGCACGCAGCAGCGCAGCTGGGAGCACTACCTGCAGGGCAAGGAGATCATCCAATCGGGCAAGCTCGGACAGATCACCTTCGTCCAGTCCTACTGGTATCAGCACGCGCGTCCGGGGACGTGGCCGGCGGCGCAGCCCGACAAGCTGGATTGGAAGAAGTGGCTCGGCCCGGCCAAGGACCAGCCCTTCCGGCCGGAGCGGCTCTACCAGTGGCGGCATTTCTGGGACTTCGGCGGCGGTCAGTCGACCGACCTGATGACGCACTGGATCGATGTCGTCCACTGGTACATGAACGTCGAGGCGCCGATCTCGGTCTTCAGCTCGGGCAAGAACTACAACATGAAGATGTGGGAGGCGCCCGACACGGTGTCGACCACCATCGAGTTCCCCAACAACTTCACCTGCGCCCACCTCGGCACCTACGTCAGCCGGGTGGACGACGGCGGGCTGGAGTTCCGCGGCGAGCTGGGCACGCTGAAGATCGATCGGGCGCGGCTGGCCTTCTACAAGGACGAGGCGCCCTACAAGGCGGGGACGCTGACGCCGGAACCCGAGATCCTGATCCAGACCAAGGCCGACGGGTCGATCGCGCATCTGCAGAACTGGATCGACTGCGTCCGCAGCCGCCAGAAACCCAACGCGCACATCCGCGTCGCCCACCAGGCCGCGCGGACCTCGCACCTGGCCAACGCGTCGCTGCGCGCCGGCAAGGTCGTCCGCTGGAACGCCGCCCAGGAGCGGATCGAGAGCTGAGGGCGTCGATCGCGCGAGGTCGCGCCTGGGAGTCGTTACGATGCGTGTCTGCGCGCGGCCGACATGCTGACCAGGCGCGACACGACGAAGGTGAGGTACATCACGCCGGCGAAGGCCTCGAGCATGACGATGCCGCGGGCCATCGGGGTCACCGGCAGGATGTCGCTCAGGCCGACGCTCGACAGCACCGCGACGCTCAGGAACAGCAGCTCGGTCCACGTGCGCATGGCCGCTGCCGGGCCGACGCCGAAGCTGCCAGGGCTCAGCGCCTGGTAGACGACGAAGACGTAGGCGAACGCCCACGCCAGCAGGGTGAATGTCGCGCCCGCGGCGAACAATTCGTCGGTCGTGGCGTCCAGGTCCTGCCACATGTAGGCGATGAGGCTGCCGGTCGCATAGAAGTAGAAGACGGCTTCGAGGGCCGCCGTCCACGGCATCAGCCCCGCATCAGGCGAAATCGCCGAGGCCACGGACATGATCACGACGGGGAGGGCGAGCAGCGTCCCCAGCCACGTGAGCCAGGGGCTTCGCCGTACCACCCAGAGCGCCGTGCCCAGCATCACCAGGCCGGACACGCCGAACAGGGATCGGCCTCGCGGTGAGGCTTCCATCAGCGGATAGAGCAGGAGGCCGACGAGCTGGACCCCGAGGAGCGCTGCGGAGGGATTCCGTTTCAGGAACGCGATGGCCGGCATGGTCGATCCCGGTCGTCAGCGATCCCAGGGGAAGGCGACGGTCGGCGTGTTGACGTAGCGCCGCATCTCGAGCGTGAGCGTCGCGCCGGCCCCGGGCGCGAGCTGCACGGCGACGTCGGGCGCGCCGACCGCCGACGTCCGGCCGTTCACCGTGATCGACTCGATCTGGTGCTCGCCGTACGCTCCGGCCTGCACGACGACGGTCCGCGCGGTCGTCGGGTTGACGTTCACGAGCGTCACGACGGTGGTGTGATCGCCAAGCGCGGACACCAGGGCGGCCACGTCCTCGGGGACGCCGGCCCGCCTGCGCACGGGATCGAAGTAGCGCAGCCGGGCGTTGAGCAACCCACCCTCGCGGCCGGGCACGAGCGCGCCGAGCATCAGGCGGACCAGCGCGTCGGTGGCGGCGGGGTTGTAGTCGAGCATGTTGTCGGCCAGCCGCTTCTGCGGCGGTGTCCGGTCCGCGCGCATGGCCGCGACCCGCCGCGGGATGCTCTCGAGATCGCGCCGCAGCGCCGCCTCGGGATAGCCGTCGTCCTTGCCGGCCAGGAACGCCAGCCACGGATCGTCGCCGACGCGGGCGCGATCGTCATCGCGCATCGACCAGTACCAGACCTCGAGCGCGCCCACGCGCCATGGATCCGGCTGCCAGCCGTACCAGCCGTCTGCGCCGCGCATCGTCGGGTATTCCTTGCGTCCGTCGGTCACGCGCGCGTTGGCGTTGACGGCATCGATCATCGTCCGCCACGCGTCGACGTACTTCCGGTCACCGGTCACGAGCAGGGCGTTGCTGAAGCCGACGAGTGCCCGCGGGATGCGGTTGCGGTGCTCTCGCTTGCCCGTCACCGGGTTGACCGGGCTGAAGCCCCAGCCGTAGGCGTTGTTCCACCAGTGGCCCTCGGGGCCGCCGACGCGGCCGTCGAGGTCGACGAAGCTCGGGATGACGCCGCCATTGGCCTGCATCCGTCCCAGCCAGGCGTCCATGTAGTCGACGAGCCACTTGCGATACTTCGCCTCACCGGTCACGAGATAGGCGTTCGTCGGCAGGGTCGTGGCCACCAGGTTGAGGAAGTGGTCGCCGACGACGTCGGTGTATTCCTTGTAGTGCTCGAGGAACTGCGGGTAGGTGCTCTCGCCGTGGAGGGCGACGAAGCCGGACGCGTCGAACGGATCGCCGACCCAGTCGAGCGGGGTGGCCTTGCGCAGCAGCGGGCCCTTGCTGCCGTTGATCATCGAGCGAATCAGCTTCTTGTCGGGGTCGTAGTTCGGCGCGCTCGGGTCCTCGCCCATGTAGAAGCCGGCGAACCGGCGCACGCGCTCGCGATACGACGGCAGCGTCGGGACCGACAGCGCCATGCGGTTGAACAGCTGCAGTCCTTCGCCGTGGTGCATCCAGTCCGACTGCGCCGAATATTCCTTCACGTACATGCCGTCGCGGCCGGCCGGCACGTCAGTGGTCTTGGCTTCGGAGTACTGGCGAAGCATCCCCTCGTGCCCGGCCAGGTAGCGCTTCAGAATCTCGTCATCGGCCCCGAGCGCGTGCAGTTCCGGCCAGTGATTGAAGTTCTCGAAGGCGTCGTCGGGGCCGTCGTTGGCGCCCCAGCGCAGGAAGCATTGGACGTAGCCGCGCGCGTCGTAATACTTGTCGTAGAACTCGCGACAGGCCGGGACGTTGTCGGCGAGGAGCCGGCGCTCGAGCGTGGCCCACGCCGGCGCGGGCATGGGCGTCTCGATCGTGACGGTCACCGTTGGCGCGGCGATCGGCGCTGCCACGAACGCGGCGAGCGCGATGATCGCCGGGAACAGCGTGAGCGTGTTCGACGGGCGGTTGAACATAGGCGGCCTCGGTGCGCCAGAGCCTATCACCTGGCTGGGCGGCGGCCATTCGGTCCCTCATCGTCCCAGCGACGGACCGCAGGATCTTGTTCGCGCGGCGCCTCGGCTTCGCCTATCGTGCTGCGTCGGACTTCTTCGCTGCAGGAGACTAGCGCCATGGATCGACGCACGTTCATCGCCACTGCCGGCGCTGCCGCCCTGACCGGGCCGGCGGCTCGGCTGCTCGCCGCCGATCGTCCGCTGGATGTCGCCTCCAACACCTACCCGTGGGGCACCTTCGCCACTCGCGACGCCCAGGCATTCGATCCCCGCTCCGACGAGACGCTGGCGGCGATGGCGTCGGCCGGGCTGACCGGGTACGAGCCGGCCATCGCCGACGTCACCGAGCTGGACGGCCTCGGCCCGCGCCTGCGCGCCCATGGCCTGCGGATGCCGTCGCTCTACGTGAACAGCAGCCTGCACGACGATGCCTCGTCGGCGGCGAGCATCGAGCACGTCCTGGGCATCGCCCGCCGTGCCGTCCCGCTCGGGACCCGCATCGTCGTCACCAACCCGTCGCCGCTCCGATGGGGCGGGCCGGAGAACAAGACCGACGCGCAGATCCGAGCGCAGGCCGTCGCGCTGGATCGGCTGGGCCGCGCGCTGCGCGCGCTCGGTGTGACGCTGGCGTATCACAACCACGACATCGAGCTGCGACTCGGCGCGCGCGAGTTCCATCACATGCTCACCGCCACCGATCCCGCGCACGTCAGGTTCTGCCTGGACGTGCACTGGGTGTTCCGCGGCTGCGGCGATTCGCAGGTCGCGCTCTTCGACGTGCTCGAGCACTACGGCGACCGCGTCGCCGCGCTGCACCTGCGCCAGTCCAAGGACGGCGTCTGGACGGAGGTGTTCAGCGCCGACGGCGACATCGCCTACGCCCGGCTCGCGGACTGGCTGCGTCGACGGAAGGTGCATCCGCAGCTCACGCTCGAACAGGCGGTCGAAGCCAAGACGCCGAAGACGGTCGATGCGGTCAGCGCGCATCGCGAGGGCGTGCGGGCGGTCCGCGCCCTGTTCGGCGCTCGGGCGTAGCTGGCGCCAGCGGCACCCGAACCCGCGCAGGCGTAGAGGCCGGATGCGCGGAGACGTCGTTCCCGGCGCGGTTCCCCGACTCCCCGCTGCCCGATCACGGCGGCCGGCCCTACGCCTGCGGCCGGCTCACACCGCGGCGAACAGGGTCAGGGCGAACCGCGCCTCTTCGTCGATCCATTGCTCGCGCTGGGCGAACCCGGCCGGCTCGACGAGTTGACGGACTCCCTGGGCCTCGAACTTGTACGAGCTCTCCGTCCAGATCGTGTCGCCTTCTTCGAGCGTGAAGCGAAGGTCCGCCTTCGGCACGCGGACCTCCTGCGCGGCCAGGCTGACCAGGTGCATCTCGACCCGCGACGCGTCAGGGCGCCAGATGGCCCGATGCGCGAACCGATCGAGCGCGAAGTCGGCGTCCAACTCGCGGTTGAGGCGCAGCAGCAGGTTCTTGTCGAACGCCGCCGTCAGGCCCAGCGGGTCGTCGTAGGCGAGCAGCAGGTCGCGTTCGGGTTTGACGAGATCGGCGCCGAGCAGCAGCGAGTCGCCCGGGCGCAGGGCCCCTCGCACCTGCCGCAGCAGCGCCGCCGCGCCTGGGGCGTCGAAGTTGCCGATGTTGGAGCCGAGGAAGGCGATGAGCGTCGGATGCGCGTCGTCGGCGGGCAGCGCCAGCAGGCCGCCTTCGTAGGTGGCCTGGTGGGTCGTCACGCGAAGGGCCTGGCCCTCGAGCATCGCCAGCGTCTGCACCGATCGCGCGAGCGCGGCGGCCGAGAGATCGACGAGATGCGCGTGCACGCCAGGCACGCCGGCGTGGGTCAGCAGGGCGGCCAGCTTCTCGCCGCTGCCGCACCCCAGTTCGACCAGCCGCCCGCGCGCGCCGACGGCCTCGCCGATGGTCCGCGCGTGCCGCTCGAGCAGCTGCAGTTCGGCCCGCGTTATGCGATACCAGGGCAGATGGCAGATCGCGTCGAACAGCGCCGAGCCCAGCGCGTCATAGAGGAAGCGTGACGGGAGCTGGCGCGGCGTCTGCTGCAGGTAGAAGCGGACATCGCGAACGACATCGTGTTGCGCGTCGTGCCCGGTCGTGGCGCCCGACTGCTCGACGTCGCGGGCCGGTGGGGAAGCAGCGGGAGTGTGTGTGGTCATGGCTACGAGACCGGCCGCACGCAGCGGAACGTGGCGTAGACGAACGGGTAGGTCGGCCGGAACCAGTTGCGGAAGCTGCGGCGCAGCAGCGCGGCATCCGTCGCCGGCGACGCGCCTTTCATCACCAGATGCTGACCGTCGAAGAAGTCGGCCGAGTACTCCGGATACGAGGGCATGGCCCGGAAGCCGTCGAACGGCGCGAACTCGGTGGACGTCCACTCCCAGCCGTTGCCCATCAGGTCGTGCACGCCCCAGGCGCTCTGGCCGGCGGGATGCCGGCCGACCGCCACGGGATCCCAGGACCTGAAACCGAAGAGCCCGCGCGACGCATCCGGCCGGGCCTCGCCCCACGGATACTGCCGCTCGCGCCCTGACGCGTCGCCAAACGCCGCGCGATGGTATTCGGCCTCGGTCGCCAGCCGCGCGCCGCTCCAGCGCGCGTACGCCGCGGCCTCTGCTTGGCTGACGTAGACCGGCCAGGCCGGCGGCAGATCGATTTCCTCGAACATCCCGCGCCACTTCCAGCTACCACTACGGCGCGCCCAGAACCGCGGATGCTCGATCCCTTCGCCGCGCAGCCAGGCGAGGGCCTCGGCGGACCACCATTCGGGCTGGCGGTAGCCGCCGGCGTCGACGAAGGCCATGAACTGTTCGTTGGTGACGTCGTGCACGTCGATCTCGAAGGCGGGCACGTCGACGACCAGGCCGGGGACCTCGTTGTCCCAGGCGAACGGACGCTCACCAGGTTTCGTCCCGAGCGTCGCGCGGCCGGCCGGCACCACGACCCGTGCCGGTGCCGGCGTCGTACCCGCGGTGTCCGCGGCGGCGTCAGCCGGGGCCAGCTTCTGCTCGTAGGGAAGCTGATGCCACATGTAGATCATCGTCTCCTGGTGCATCGTCTCGTGCTCGAGGATGGCGTAGGCCGCCTGCGCCTCGTGCAGCAGCGGATGCCCGGGCTGCTCGATCGGGGCGGTGGCGAGCGCATCGAGGACGAGGGCGTCGCAGGCGTCGGCGAATCGCTGCACCCCCTCGCGGGACGGCCACTCGGTCCGTCCACTCGTGCGCGCCGCCGCCTCGTCCTCGGGGTCGATGCCACGCGCGAACAGCCGCTCCAGTTTCTCGTCGACGCCGGGACGGCCGAGTCCTTTCTTGACGAGGGTGTTGAGGCTGAAGGCTGGCAGGTGCCCTTCGTAGAACACGACCGGATGCCGGAGCGAGATCGGCCGTACGTGATACGCCTCGGGCCGGACGAGGTCGAAGAGCTGGCGCGAACGCTGCCGATTCCGGCGGTACCACTCGGCGAGCGCGCCGCGGTCCAATGCTGTCGCTGCTGTCGTCATCAGATGTTCCGTTTCGAAGACGTCGCCCGCGTCAGGCGCTCGGCCAGATGCCCAGCGCCCGGCGAACGGCGACGATCTGGCCGACGTGGTAGGCCGCGTGATCCGCGGCGAGAAGGATGGCGCGCAAGTAGGTCTGCGGGCCGGTGCCGGTGGGCACCGTCGCGGTCAGGTCGGCGACGTCACGGGCGAGGCCTTTCATCGCCTCGCGCGACCGCCCGTACGACGCGATGCTGTCGGCCCAGGCATCGGCGCTCGGCGGCGCCGCGTCCGCGGGCCAGTAGTCGTCCGGCCATGTCATCGCGTGCACGTAGGCGGCGTTGACGCAGAAGTCCAGGATGTCGTCCTGCGCGAGGCGGATGTGTTCCACCAGCTGCCACGCCGTGTGCTCGAAGCCGGCGGCGGCGGATCCGCGCCGGTCGGCGGGCATGCCGTCGATCGCCCGGTCGAAACTGACGTGCGCGTCGTCCCAGTCGAGGAGGCGGACGAGGTGCTCGCGGAAGGCAGTGGTCGAGTCGGTCATGGGAACCACGCTCCCCAGCCTATCGCTGTCTGTCGAGGAAGCGCCGCGCCACGTTCTCGAGGCTCTCACGGCGGGCATCGACCGCGAGGTTCATCTCGCGCATCTCCGCGGCAGAGATGCGACCTCCCAAGCGCTGCAGGGCTTGGCGGACCTTGGGATACCTCAGCAGCGTGGACGCCCTCGCCACCGGCACAGCGTCGTAGGGGGGAAAGTAGTGCCGGTTGTCCTCGAGCTGGACGAGGTCGAGGCTGGCGATCAGCCCGGCCGTGGCGTCGCCGGCGATCAGGTCGACCTGTCCCGACGCGAGGGCCCGGTAGGTCAGCGCGAGGTCCATCACCCGCGGCGGCTCGCGGAAGGTGAGGTCGTAGGCCTTGGCGAGACCAGGAAAGCCATCGGGACGCTCCAGGAACTCGTAGCCGAAGCCGGCACGCCATCGCGGCGCCAGGCGTGCGGCATCGTCGATGGTGCGCAGATGATGATCGCGCGCGTCGGCGCCCCGCACCAGGATGGCGAACGTGTTGTCGAAGCCGAGCGGCGGCAGGAGCGTGCGTCCGCTGTCGGCGTAGAGCTGGCGCACCGTCTGCGTGACAGCCTCACGATCGCTCGACGGCGGCCGGCGGAAGATCGCCGTCAAGGCGGTGCCGGTGTACTCGACGTAGACGTCGATGTCGCCGGTGCCGAGGGCCCGGTCGCAGATCAAGGTCCCGCCCAGATTGAGCTGGCGTCGGACCACCAGCCCCGTCTCTCGCTCGATCGCCTGCGCCACGATCTCGCCGAGCACGAGCTGCTCGGTGAAATTCTTCGACCCGACCACGATCGCGCCCGATGCCCGCGCCGTCAGGGCGACACTGGCGCCGAGGACCACGACGGCGAGCGATGCCGCGACGGCCAGCGCCGTCCGGCGGGACGTCCGGCGCCCGCGCGGCGACAGCCGCCGTTCGAGCC
>JBDSLU010000475.1:0-4586 GCA_039916225.1 Vicinamibacteraceae bacterium | reverse complement strand
TCGGCAGCGCCCCCTCCCGGAGATCCCATGTCGCAATACATCTACACCATGAACGGCGTCAGCAAAGTCGTGCCGCCCAAGCGCCAGATCATCAAGGACATCTCGCTGTCCTTCTTCACCGCCGCCTTGAGCCCGTCGAGGATCGTGGTGCCCTTGGTGACCGGCCCCGCCTTGCCCTGCCACGAAATCGTCCAGCCGCCGACCTGGATGCCGATGTCGTTGGCGCCCACGCCGGCGACGTGGACGCGCTTCACCGACGCCGCGATCGGCAGCAGCTTCTTGTCGTTCTTCAGCAGCACGAGCGATTCGCGGACGGCCTGCCGCGCGACGGCGCGATGCTCGGCCGAACCGACGCTGGCCTGCAGCGAGCGATCGGCCAGCTGGTTGCGCTTCGGATCCATCAGGCCCATCGCGAACTTGACGCGCAGGATGCGCCGCACCGCGTCGTCGATGCGCGCCATCGGCACGTCCTTCGCCTCGACCAGGCTCTTGAGCGTCGCGTAGAACTCCTTGTACTTCGACGGCACCATCATCATGTCCATGCCGGCGTTGACCGACGTCTTGATGTCGCTGCGATAGTCGCCGGGGATGTCGTCGATGGCGTTGTAGTCGGAGATGAGGAAGCCCTCGAAGCCCATCTCCTTCTTCAGGAGGCCGGTCAGCAGGCGCTCGCTGGCCGACGCCTTCACGCCCTTCCACGAGTTGTAGGACGGCATGATCGAGGCCACGCCCTCCTTGAGGGCCGTCACGTAGCCCTGGCCATGCAGCTTCACCAGCTCGGCTTCGGTTAGCGTCACGTCGCCCTGGTCGAGCGGAAAGCGCGGCTTGTTCGGGCCGTCCGGCTTGCCGGTGCCCCACACCGTGCCGCCGTCGCCGATGAAGTGCTTGGCGCAGGCCAGGACGCGCAGCGGATCGGCAAGGTCGGTGCCCTGCAGCCCGCGGACCGCCGCCGCACCGAGCTCGGCGACCAGCGCCGGATCCTCGCTGAAGCCCTCGTAGGTGCGGCCCCAGCGCTCATCCTGCGGCACCGTCACGCACGGCGCGAACGTCCACTGGATGCCGGTGGCGCGCACTTCCTTGGCAGTGAGGCGATGGACCTCCTCGACGAGCGTGGCGTTGTGCGTGGCGCCGAGGCCGACGTTGTGCGGAAAGATCGTCGCGCCGACCACGTTGCTGTGGCCGTGCACGGCGTCGACGCCGAAGAGCATCGGAATCTTCAGCCGGGTCTTGAGGGCCCGCTGCTGCAGGCGGTCGTACAGCTCGGTCCAGTCCTGGACGGTGTTGGCCGGCGACGGATCCGAATTGCCGCCCGAGAACACCGAGCCGAGGAACAGGGTCTCGACTTCGCCGAAATCCTTGGAGAGCTCGCCCTGCTCCGCCTGCGTCATCTGCCCGATCTTCTCGTCCAGGGTCATCGTGGCGAGGAGGGCGTCGACCTTCGGATCGAAGGCCTTGAGGGAGGCCTGCGAGGTCTTCGCGGCGAGCGCAGGCGCCGCCTGGGCGGGTATCTCCTGGCGGAGGACCACCGCCCCGGCCACGACGATCGTTACCAGGGCCAGAACGGCGGTGAACCAATTTTTCATGTGTGGGAATTCTACTTCGGAGGCTCGGCGGGAGCAGCGATCGAGCTTGGCCGGCGGTTGGTATAGGCTGGGCGATCCATGCCCGCCGCGACGGTCCACACGATCGGCATCGCCACCCACGGCCGCTACCTGGTTCGGGCGCCTGCGACGGCGCCGGCCCGCGTCGCCGTCGTCGGTTTCCACGGCTACGGCCAGCGCGCGCAGCACCTGCTCGACGAGCTCGAGGCCCTGCCCGGCGCCGATGCCTGCCTGCTGGTATCGGTCCAGGGGCTGCACCGCTTCTACGAGCGCGCGACGCAGCAGGTCGTGGCGCACTGGATGACCAGCGAGGATCGCGAACTGGCGATCGCCGACAACATCGCCTACGTCGACGCCGTGGTCGCCGCCGTCGCCTCGACGCACGCGTTCGAGCGGCTGGTGTTCCTGGGCTTCTCGCAGGGCGCGTCGATGGCCTCACGGGCCGCGGCGCACGCCGGCGATCGGTGCCACGGATTGATCCTGCTCGGCGGCGACGTGGCCCCCGAAGTGCTCGCCTCCGGCGCCCGCCTGCCGCGGACGATCATCGGCCGCGGCACCACCGACGCCTTCTACAGCGCCCGGCAGTTCACCGCCGACAGCGAAGCGCTCGAGGAACGCGGCGCGCTGGCCGCGGCCTTCGAGTTCACCGGCGGACATGAGTTCACCCCGACGTTCCGGGCCGCCGCCGGCGCGCTGATCCAGGCGCTCTGAGCGCGTCCCCACGGGCGACTGCTGCAGTCAGGACGAATCGAAGGAGGCAGCGTGCGGCGTGTTCGCTACCAGGTGGCAGCCAGCCTCGATGGCTACATCGCCGGTCCCAGCGGCGAGTTCGACTGGATCCCGATGGATCCGGAGATCGACTTCTCGGCGTTGTGGGCCCAGTACGACACCGTCATCATGGGCCGCAAGACGTTCGAGGCGGTCTACGCCGCGTCAGGGATCGTGCTGCTCGAATACGCCGTCGTCCGCTGACGCCGGCTGGAGAAATGTCCATGCCCGTTCCGGAGTACGCCCCTCGCCTGCGCGACGCGATCGCACACGCCACGCCGCTGCTGCTCGCGCTCGACGCCGACGCCTCGGCGACGCCAGCCGCGCCAGGCAAATGGTCGGCACGCGAGATCGTCGGCCACCTGATCGACTCGGCCGCCAACAACCATCAGCGCTTCGTCCGCGGCCAGTTGCAGGACGACCTGGTATTCCTCGGCTACGCGCAGGAGGACTGGGTGCGCGTGCAGCACTATGCCGACGCGCCGTGGGAGGAACTGGTGGCGCTGTGGCGGCTCTACAACCTGCACCTGGCGCGGGTCATGGAGCACACGCCGGCCGACCGGCGCCTCTCGCCGCGGGCGCATCACAACGTCCAGGAGATCGGCTTCGCCGCGCCGATCGAGGCCACGGCGACGCTCGACGGCATCATGCTCGACTACGTCGAGCACCTCGTCCATCACCTGCGTCAGCTCGGCGTGGCATCCGCCTGAAGGCATCGCCGTATGCGCTTCCTGTTCCTGGCCGCTCTGGTCGCGTGGACGTCCCTGCAAAGCGCACCGGCCCCGGTCGCGCTCGTTGACTACCACCAGCACCTGTTCAGCCCGTCGATCGCGGCGGCCGGCACGTTCACGGCGATCGATGCCGAGCGGCTCGTCGCGCTGCTCGACGAGGCTGGCATCAAGCACGCGCTGGTGCTGTCGCTGGCCTACTCGTACGGCAATCCGAACCGCCCGACGCGGCCGCTGCCCGACCGGGAATACGCGCTCGTCAAGGCGGAGAACGACTGGACCAGCGCGCAAGTGGCCAGATATCCGGGCCGGCTGGTCGCATTCTGCAGCGTCAACCCGCTGCGGCCGTACGCGCTGGACGAAATCACCCGCTGCGCCGCCGATCCCGGGCTGCGGCGCGGTCTCAAGATGCACTTCGGCAACTCGGATGTGCGGCTCGATGACGCCGCGCACGTCGCGCGCCTGCGCGAGGTGTTCGCCGCGGCGAACCGCCATCACATGGCCATCGTCGTGCACATGCGGTCGACGCTCTCGCAGAAGCGGCCGTATGGGGCGGCATCGGCCCGCGCGTTTCTGAACGACGTCCTCCCCGCCGCACCCGACGTGCCGGTGCAGATTGCGCACCTCGCCGGGGCCGGCGGCTACGACGATCCGCTGGTCGACGAGGCGCTCGGCGTGTTCGTCGAGGCCATCGCCAAGGACGATCCGCGGCTGCGCCGCGTCTACTTCGACGTCTCGGGTGTCGCCGGGCTGGGTGAATGGCGCGGCAAGGCCACTCGCATCGCCGAGCGCATCCGCGCCATCGGCGTCACGCGGATCCTCTACGGGTCGGACGGCGCTGGCGCCGGCAACCTGACGCCCGCTGAAGCCTGGAAGGCGTTCACCGATCTGCCGCTGACCGACGATGAGCGTCGCATTATCGCGGCCAACGTCGCGCCGTATCTGCGCTGAATTTTTCCAGCGCGCCGTCCGCCCGCCGCCGACCGCGACTGGATGATCGGCGGGCTATGCTCAGCGCGGCGGCGCGTAGCCCTTCACCGCCCAGGCCCGCGCGGTGAGGACGAAGGGACCGCCGCCATTACCGCCGCCCGTGTCGACCAGCATCCGGCGCAGGCGATCGCGCAGGGCGTCGCATTTGTCGGCGGCGAGACTGGCCACGTAGGCGCCGGCCGGGCCCTGGCCGCCGAGGAACGGCTGCCAGTAGTCGTCGAAGGACGCAAAGTGCTGCTGGATCGCCAGCGGTCGCTCGCCCACCGCCAGCATCCCCTGCGACAGCCAGAGCGCCGAGAGTTCGCTGTGGCGACACAGCGGCATGTGCCGCTCGTCACGTGCGTCGGCAGCCGGATCCGCCGCGACCGCGGCGTTCCAGAACGCACGCAGCATCTGCATGCCGTCGCCGTAGTCCCACACCGCAGCGGCGATCAGCCCACCCGGACGGGTCACGCGAATCTGTTCGGCCAGCGCCTTGGCTGGATCGCGGATGAAGTTC
>JBDSLU010000474.1:0-4265 GCA_039916225.1 Vicinamibacteraceae bacterium | reverse complement strand
CGCTGTCCAACGAGCCGGCCGTGATCATGGCCGACGAGCCGACCGGCAACCTCGACTCGAGCAACGGTCAGCACGTCATCGACCTGCTGTTCGACGTCCACGCCCGCCGCGGCACCACGCTGGTCCTGGTGACGCACGACGCCGCGCTGGCGGCGCGCGCCGATGTCCAGCTGTCGCTCCGGGACGGCCGGGTCGTCGCCCCGGCCGCCGCGCCGGAACCGACGCCGGCCAGCGTCTAGGGCGCCATGGGTTTCGTCGTGCGGATGGTCGGCCGGGAGCTGCGCGGCGCGTGGCGGCGGCTCATCTTCTTCTTCATCTGCATCGCCATCGGCGTCGGCGCCATCGCCGCCATCCGTTCGATCATCGACCAGGTGACCGACGTGCTGACGCGCGAGGCGCGGGCGATGACCGGCGCCGACATCGTCGTCCAGTCGACGCGGCCGTGGGACGCCGCGACCATCGCCGCCGTCGACGCGGAAGCACGGCGCGCCGGCGTCCGCCAGCAGAGCGAGGTCGTGGAGACCGCGACGATGCTCCGGGCCGACGCGGCCGGCGGCGGGACGCGGCTGGTGGAGCTGCTGGCCGTCGACCGCGCCTATCCGCTCTATGGCGCCTTCACGCTCGAGGACGGTCGCCCGTACACGCACGCGCTCCTCGCCAAGCAGGGCGTGCTGGTGCGGCCGGATCTGATCGCCCAGCTCGGGCTGCGCGTCGGCGGATCGGTGTTCATCGGGCAGGCGCGCTTCGAGATCCGTGGCGTCATCAGCGGCGAGCCGGGCCGCCGTGCCGGGGCGTTCTCGCTCGGCCCGCGCGTCGTCATGGACCGCGCCGATCTCGGCGCGACCGGCCTCATCGGCTTCGGCAGCCGGGCCAGTTACCAGCGCCTGCTCCAGGTGCCGGATGCGGCGCTCGAGCCGGTCGTCACGCGGCTGCGGGCCCGTCTGAGCAACAGCTTTGCGTCGGTCCGCTCGTATCGCGACACCGAAGCGCGGGTCCGGGCACAGATCGAAGGCGCGCAGCACTTCCTCGGCCTGGTCGGCTACGTGATCCTCGTGCTCGGCGGCATTGGCGTGTGGAGCGTCACGCGCGTCTTCCTGCAGCAGAAGCGCACCAGCATCGCCGCGCTCAAGTGCCTCGGCGCGTCGAGCTGGCGCATCCTCGCCATCTACGTGATGCAGGCGCTGATTCTCGGTCTCGCCGGCAGCGCGCTCGGCTTGGTCGTCGCCGGCCTCGGCTTGCCAGCGGTCCCGTCTGACGCCCTCGCCGCGCTCGGCGATACCCGGCTCGGATTGACGTGGGGCGCGGCGCTGCACGCCCTGGTCCTCGGCACGCTCGTCTCGGTCGGTAGCGCGCTGGTGCCGCTCGCCGGTATCCACCGCGTCAAGCCGCTGTCGCTGTTGCGCGACGAGACGGAAGGGACCGGCGCCAGCCCGGCCCGGCGACTGTGGGCGCGCTTCGATCCGGTGCAGGCGCTCGCCACGGTCGTCGTGCTGGCGCTGTTCGCCGCGTTGGCGGCGTGGCAGGCCGGATCGTTCCGGGTCGGGGCGTTCGTCTCGGGCGGCTTCGTCGTCGTGGCCATCGCGCTGGTCGGGGCCGGGGCGGCGTTCGTCCGCCTGGTCCAGCCGCTGGCCAGGGTTCGCTGGTTCCCGCTGCGTCACGCGGTCATCGGGCTCGGCCGGCCCGGCCACCAGACGCGCGTCATCCTCGTGACGGTCGGTCTGGGCTGCTTCTTCATTCTGGCGACACACCTGGTCGAGCGGACGCTGGCCGCCCGGTTGTCGCTGGACCTGCGGCCGGACGCGCCGGACCTGTTCTTCGTCGACGTGCAAGGCGACCAGCGCGCCGGTGTCCAGGCGCTGCTCGAGGCGCGGACGCTGCCCGGCTCCGTCCGGTTGCTGCCGGTCGCGCGTGCCCGCGTCGCCGGCGTGGCCGGGCGCGAGATCAACCTCGATTCGGTCGAGGCCGTCCGCGGCCGCGGCGGTCTGTCCCGCGAGTTCACGATCACCTGGCGCGACCGCCTGGCCTCGAACGAGCGGATCGTCGAGGGGCAGTTCTGGAGCACGCCGACGACCGGCGAGCCCGAGGTGTCGATCGAAGCCGGGATGCGCGAGCGCAACCTGCGCCTCGGCGACCGGATCCGCTTCGACATCCTGGGCCGCCAGATCACGGCCCGGGTGACCAGCGTGCGCGAAGTCGACTGGGACAACCCGCGTGAAGGCGGGTTCATCTTCGTCTTCCGGCCCGGCCCGCTCGATCGCGCGCCGCACGGGTACCTGGGGATCGCCCGCGGCCCGGACGTGCCGGCCGAGCGCGCCCGGCTGCAGCGCGATCTCGTGGCGGCCTGGCCCAACGTCTCGGTCATCGACGTGCGCGAGGTGATCGCGACAGTCCAGCGGATCGTGTCGATGGCCGCGCTCGGCATCCGGATCGTCGGGACGGTGGCGCTGTTCTGCGGCCTGACCATCCTCATCGGCGCCGTCGCCATGACCAAGTTCCAGCGCCTGCGCGAGGTGGCACTGCTCAAGACGCTCGGCGCCACCTCGCGGACGATCATGGCCCTCCTCGCCATCGAGTACGCCGGCCTGGGCCTGATCGCCGGCCTGGTCGGGGCCCTGGGCGCCCTGGGTCTGAGCTACGGACTGGCCCGCTACGTCCTCGACGTGCCGTGGCAACTGGCGCCGTGGACGACGGCGGCCGGCGTCGCCCTGACGGGGACGATCGTCGCCCTCGTCGGGGTCGTCGCGAACCTCGATGTCCTGCGGCGAAAACCGCTCACGGTGCTGCGGGCGGGGTAGGGACGGGGCCCGGTCGACAGCCCGGCAACGGTGATATTATCGGCAGGTTGTGGTGGGTGACGTGACGGCAGCCGAGGACGCGTCGGGCGATCTGGCGTACTTCCGCGAGATCCTGATGAAGCGGCGACAGGAGATTCTGGACAACCAGAAACCCATCGCCGATTCGATGATCGACACCAATTCCCGGCAAGGCGATCTGGCCGATCAGGCCAACGGCAACAACGAGGTGCACATCCACCTCAAGTTGAAGCAGACCGACGCCAAGATCCTCATCGCCATCGAGGAAGCCATCCAGCGCGTCGAAGCCGGCTCCTATGGCCTCTGCCGCGACTGCGGCGACCAGATTTCGAAGGCCCGCCTCGAAGCGATTCCCTGGACGCGGGTGTGCATCACCTGCAAGGAGAAGCAGAAGGCGTGACGTCCCCGACCTCTCCCTCGGCCCCGACGCAGCGCGCGCTGCTCCAGGAAGCCTACCGCGATCGCTTCGGCCTGCTGCGGCGTCACATCGACGGCGCGACGCGGATGGCCGACTACGAGTTCAACAACACCTACCAGTACGTGATCGGCCGCGAGGAGATCCACGTGCAGTGGCTGCGCGACGCGCTGCTCGATCTCGGCGCCGAGGTCCCGGCCGAGCCGTCGGCCTTGGTCGTCCCCGAGGGCAAAGGTGTGCCCGGCGAACGCGCCATTCTCGAGGACGACCTGCGCCTGGGCCGCGCCTTCGTCGACAAGTGGCGGGCGCGACTCGCGGACGTGCGCAACGCGCGCCACCGCCGCCTGCTCGACCTGATCCTCGGCGAGGTCGTCGAGCAGACCAACTTCTTCCAGCTGGCACTGGCCGGCCGCGACGACCTGCTCGGCACCCGGATGCCGGGGGCCAGCACCGGCGACGGCGTCCTGCCCGTCCGCTGGATGACGTAGCCCGTCGGATTCCTCTTCGTGCCGCGAGTCGCCATCGCGCTGGGCAGCAATCTCGGCGACCGGAGCCACCACCTCGAGACGGCCATCGACCTGCTGATGCCGCACCTGCGGCAGGCACTGGTGTCGACGTTCGTCGACACCGCGCCCGAAGGCGTGTCCGATGAACAGCCGCGCTATCTGAACGCGGTCGTGGTGGGGGAGGCGCAGCTGCTGCCGTCGACCCTGCTCCAGCGCCTGCTGGCGATCGAAGAGCAGCTCGGACGCACCCGGCCCTACTGGGGCGCGCCGCGGATCATCGACCTCGACCTGATTCTCTACGGCGATGTGCAGCTGCACGAGACCGGCATGCACGTGCCGCACCTGCGCTTCCGCGAGCGCCGGTTCGTGCTGGCGCCGCTGGCCGAGATCGCCCCGGAGCTGGTCGACCCCGAGACCGGCAAGACCGTTGCCGAGCTCCTCGACGCGCTCGGGTAAACGCCCGGACGCGTGAGACGCGACCAGGCTCGGGCGCGAGTCGCAGTGCTCGCTGGCGAGCGCGGCTGAACCGGT
>JBDSLU010000473.1:0-14056 GCA_039916225.1 Vicinamibacteraceae bacterium | reverse complement strand
GTGAGAGCGCGGCCACCAAGAAGATAGAATGCCGGTCATGACGTACGAAGGTGAGATGCAACACGCGAATGCGAAGGGCCGCTGGGGATGGATGGTGGCCGCTGGTCTCGGACTGGGTGCGGCCGTGGTTGGGCTCGGCCTGACGACCGTCGACCTCGAGGGACAGACGATGACCACGCCCAAGACGATTGGTTCGCTGATCAAGGCCGATCCCCGCTTCGACACGCTGATCGCGCCGGGCACCACGATCGACGTCCTGGCCGGCGGCTACGACTGGTCGGAAGGGCCGGTGTGGGTGCCGCGCGACGGCGGGTTCCTGCTGTGGTCCGACGTGCCCGCCAACACGATCTACAAGTGGTCGCCGGGCCAGCCCGCGGGCGTCTACATGAAGCCGTCCGGCTTCACCGGCGTCGGCAAGTACAGCAGTGAGCCCGGCAGCAACGGCCTGACCCTCGATCGGCAGGGCCGGCTGATCGCCGCCGAGCACGGCGACCGCCGGGTGTCGCGCTACGACTGGACGGGCGGCAAGCGCACGCTCGCCGACAGCTGGCAGGGCAAGCGCTTCAACAGCCCCAACGACGTCATCGTCAAGTCGAACGGCGACGTCTACTTCACCGATCCGATCTACGGCCTGCCCGAGCGCGAGAAGGACAAGACGCGCGAGACCGACTTCTGCGGCGTCTACCGCTGGTCGGCGAAGACGGGCGAGGTCACCCTGTTGACCAAGGAACTGTCGCGCCCGAACGGGCTGGCGTTCTCGCCCGACGAAAAGCTGCTCTACGTCGCCAATTCCGACCCTGAAAAGGCCATCTGGATGGTCTATCCGGTGCAGGCCGACGGGACGACCGGCGCGGGCAAGGTGTTCAAGGACGTGACCAGCATGGTCGGCGACAAGAACCCCGGTCTGCCGGACGGCCTGCGCGTCGACGCCAAGGGCAATCTGTTCGCCAGCGGCCCGGGCGGCATCCACGTCTACGCCCCCGACGGTACGCTCCTCGGCCGCATCGAGACCGGCCAGGCCACCGCCAACTGCGCCTTCGGCGGCGACGGCGGCGATCTCTACATCACCGCCGACATGTACATCGTTCGCGTGAAGACGAAGACGAAAGGCGCGGGCCTCTGAAGATCGCCACCTGGAACGTCAACGGGCTGCGCGCCCGCCAGGCGCAGCTCGACGCGTGGCTCGCCGAGGCCCAGCCGGACGTGCTGTGCCTGCAGGAGATCAAGGCGTCGGCGGCGCAGCTTGGCCTGCTGGCCGACGTCGCGGGGTACCATTGCTACTGGCACGGCGACAAAGGCTACTCGGGCGTCGCGCTCCTCGTGTCGGAGCGCATCGCGCCCGACTGCCCCAGCTACGTCGTCCCGCCGTTCGACTTCGAGCAGCGCATCGTGATGGCGCGTCTGCCGGAACTGACGGTGGCCTCGGTCTACGTCCCGAACGGCGGCAAGGATTTCGAGGCCAAGACACGCTTCCTGGGCGACCTCGAGGCGTTCGCGGCCAGCCACGCCCGCGATGGCAAGCCGCTGGTGATCTGCGGCGACCTGAACGTCGCGCGGACCGACGCCGACATCCATCCCAAAGAACGCAAGCTGAATCAGATCGGCGCGCGCCCCGACGAGCGCGCCCTCTTCGAGCGGGTGCTGTCGCACGACCTGATCGACGTGCAGCGCACGCTGAACCCCGACGCCACCGACCTCTTCACGTGGTGGCCGCCCTGGCGCGACCTGCGCAAGAAGAATGTCGGCTGGCGCATCGACTACGTGCTGGCCTCGTCGGCGCTGCACGCGCGCACGGCGAGCTGCATCGTCGAGCGCGAGGTCGGCACCAGCGATCACGCGCCGGTCACATGGACCTTCGCCTAGCCTGCCCTTTCCTGCCTGGAGCTCACGATGCGCTTCGGCCGATTGCTCGCCTGCCTCGCGCTCGTCGTCAGCGCGGCCTGCCGTGACACCGTTCCTCCGCCGATGACCGCGACACCACCGCCAACGACGCCGCCCGCGACCGCTGCCGTCCGCGATCCCCACTCTGCGGCCCGGCCGGAGGAGGCGCGCGTCACGCACGTCGCGCTCGACCTCGCCGCGGACTTCAAGGCGAAGACGCTGGCCGGGACCGCGACGCTGACGCTGGCCCGCACCGGCTCGGCGCCGACGCTGGTGCTCGACACGTCCGACTTGACCATCATCAAGGTCACCGACGCGGCTGGCCACGTGCTGAGCCACGCGCTCGGCGCCAAGGACGCGATCCTCGGTCAGCCGCTGACGATAACCCTGACGCCCGATGTCAACAAGGTGGTGGTCGAGTACAGGACGTCGCCGCAGGCGTCCGCGCTGCAGTGGCTGTCGCCGTCGCAGACCGCCGGCAAGAAGCAGCCCTATCTGTTCTCGCAGGGTCAGGCGATCCTCACCCGCTCGTGGGTGCCGACGCAGGACAGCCCGGCGATCCGCCAGACCTACGAGGCGCGGCTCACCGTGCCGGCGCCGCTGGTCGCGGTGATGAGCGCGGAGCGCCTCACCCCGGACGGCGTCAGCCTGCCGGACGGGCGCCGGCGTTTCGACTTCCGGCTGACCCACGCCGTGCCGCCATATCTCATCGCGCTCGCCGTCGGCGATCTGGCCGTGCGGCCGATCAGCGCGCGGACCGCGGTCGTGGCCGAACCCTCTGTCGTCGACCGCGCCGCCGCCGAATTCGTCGACCTGGAGAAGATGGTGGCGGCCGCCGAGGCGCTCTACGGGCCTTATCGCTGGGGCCGCTACGACGTGCTGGTGATGCCGCCGTCGTTCCCGTTCGGCGGCATGGAAAACCCCATGCTGACCTTCGCGACGCCGACGATCCTGGCCGGCGATCGATCGTTGACGTCGCTGATCGCGCACGAGCTCGCCCACTCCTGGTCGGGCAACCTCGTGACCAACGCGACCTGGAACGACTTCTGGCTGAACGAAGGGTTCACCGTCTATTTCGAGCTGCGGATCATGGAGGCGCTCTACGGCCCCGATCGCATGGCGATGCTCGAAGTGCTGGGGCGCCGCGAACTGGCCGACGAGATCGCCGGACTCGGTGCCGGCTCCAAGGACACGCACCTGCGGCTGTCGCTCGCCGGCCGCAACCCCGACGACGGCATGACCACCATCGCCTACGACAAGGGCGCGGCCCTGCTGCGGCTCGTCGAGCAGGTGGTCGGGCGAGAGAAGTTCGACGCGTGGCTGCGATCCTGGTTCGGGCGCCGGGCCTTCACCTCGGCCACCACCGACGACTTCGTCGCCGACCTGCGGGCAAACCTGCTGGGCAACGACGCCACCCTCGAGGCACGCCTGAACCTGCCGGCGTGGCTCGATGCCCCCGGCATCCCGCCCAACGCGACACAGCCGACCGCCGCCGCCTTCGACCGGGTCGACGCGGCCGTGAAGCAGTTCGCCGCCGGGACGCCGGCCTCGCAGCTGGACACCAAGGGTTGGGTCACGCAGCAGTGGCTGCGCTTCCTCGGCAACCTGCCGGAGCGGGTCACCCCGGCCCAGATCGCCGACCTCGACCGCGCCTTCGGGTTCTCGAAGTCGGGGAACAGCGAGATTCTGTTCGCCTGGCTGCGCATCGCCATCCACCACCACTACGAACCGGCCCTGCCGGCGCTCGAGCAGTTCCTGACCGGGCAGGGACGCCGCAAGTTCCTGCGTCCGCTGTACGATGACCTGATGAAGACGTCGTGGGGCCCAGCCGTGGCGCGGCGGGTCTATCAGCGGGCGCGGCCGACCTACCACGCGGTTTCCGTCGCCACGCTCGACACCATCGTGAAATGACCGACGCGGGACGACGGGGGAAAGTCAGCGCGGGGCTCCTCATGTACCGCGAGTGCGGCGTGCCTGCCGACGCGATCGAGGTGTTTCTCGTGCACCCCGGCGGCCCGTTCTTCCGCAACCGCGACGAGGGCGCCTGGACGATTCCCAAGGGCGGCATCGAAGCCGGTGAATCGCCGCTGGCCGCGGCCGAGCGCGAGTTCCGCGAAGAGACCGGCTTCACGCCGGCCGGGCCGTACGTCGAGTTGACCCCGGTGCAGCAGCGCGGCGGCAAGACGGTGATGGGCTGGGCCTTTCGCGGCGACTGCGATCCGTTCAAGGTCAAGCCGAACACCTTCTCGATGGAGTGGCCGCGCGGCTCCGGCCGCCAGCGCGAGTTCCCCGAGATCGACTACGCCGCGTTCTTCACGCCCGAGGACGCGCGCCGGAAACTGAACCCCGCCCAGGTCGCCTTCGTCGACGAGCTGGTGGCGCTGCTGACGGCCAGGCACCCTCGATCCTCGACATGAGCGTACCGATGTCTCCCCCCGAGTCGCACCGCGGCCGCAGCGGCGCGTCCGCCCGCGTCGAGGCCGTCCAGGCTCCCGTCATCCCGATCGTCGCCGGCTGGATCCGCGACACGCCGGGCACGATCTCGCTCGGCCAGGGCGTGGTCTCGTACGGCCCGCCGCGTGAGGCCATCGCCTCGCTCGCGACCTTCGGTGGCGAGCTGGCCGACCATCGCTATGGCCCGGTCGAGGGCCTGCCACGACTGGTGACGCGCCTCGAACGCAAGCTGCGCGACGAGAACGGCCTGGATGTCGCGGCCGGCAGCCGCGTGGTGGTGACGGCGGGCGGCAACATGGCGTTCCTGAACGCCGTGCTGGCGATCACCGATCCGGGCGACGAGATCATCCTGCCCGTGCCGTTCTACTTCAATCACGACATGGCGATCGTGCTGGCCGGCTGCCGCACCGTGCCGGTCGCGACGCGACCCGACTACCAGCTGGATCTCGACGCGCTCGCCGCGGCGATCACGCCGCGGACGCGGGCCATCGTCACGGTGTCGCCGAACAACCCGTCCGGCGCCGTGTATCCGGAATCTCCCCTGCGCGCGGTGAACACGTTGTGCCGCGAGCGCGGGTTGTTCCACATCCACGACGAGGCCTACGAGTACTTCACCTACGACGCGCCGCACGTCTCGCCGGGTGCGTTCGCCGGAGCCGCCGGGCACACGATTTCGATGTGGTCGCTGTCGAAGGCCTTCGGCTTCGCCAGCTGGCGCATCGGCTACATGACGATCCCGACGGGGCTGTTCGACGCGGTCAACAAGATTCAGGACACCAACCTGATCTGCCCGGCCGCCGTCTCGCAACACGCCGCCCTGGCCGCGCTCGAGGTCGGGCGGCCCTACTGTGACGCGCACGTCCGGGTTCTGGCGCAGGTGCGCGCGCTCGTCTACCAGCGACTGGGCACGATCGGCGATCTCGTCGAGGCCCCCGACGCGCGCGGCGCCTTCTACGTGCTGCTTCGGGTCAGAACGTCGCTCGATCCATACGTGCTCGCCGAACGGCTCATCCGCGAGCACAAGGTCGCGACGATCCCCGGCCCGGCCTTCGGCCTGACGTCAGGCTGCTCGCTGCGGATCTCCTACGGCGCGCTGGCCCCCGACACCGTGGCCGAAGGTATCGACCGGCTGGTCGCCGGCCTCGGCGCCATCCTGCGCAGCGCCGTGTAGCCCTCCCGTCCAGTAAACGGGTCTGCACCCCGGCGCATCTCCCCGGGCATATGGTCGAGGCTATGCGCCGCTGGATCGTACGCGCCCTCGTCGTGTACCTGCTCGCGTCGCTCGCCGCCGGCGTCGTCCTCGGCGAGTTCGCGCTGCGACGCGGGCACTTGGCGCCGGCGGGTGGCGAGGCCCGGGCGATGGCGATCGCGTCCGAGCATGGCGGCACACTGGAGCCGGTCCGAATCGCCGCCGCCGATGGCATCGCCCTCGAGGGGTGGCTCTTCACGCGCGGACCAGCCGCCCGCGGCACCGTGCTCGTCGCGCACGGCTCCGGCGGCTCGCGCGAACACGCCACGGCCTACGCCGCCTTCCTGCTCGACGCCGGCTTCGACGTGCTGACGCCCGACGCCCGCGGCCACGGCCGCAGCGGCGGTCTCGCCAGCTACGGTGTGCGGGAAGCCGACGACGTCCTGCGCTGGGCGGCGTGGATTCGCCGCCGGTCCCCCGACCGTTGCGTCTACGCCATCGGTTCGTCGATGGGCGGCGCGCACGTCCTGCTGGCCGAGGCCGCCCGTCCGACGTTCTGCGCCATCGTCAGCGACGCGGCCTTTGCGACCTTTCTCGACGCTGGCCTTGATCGGGTGTCACGACAGTTGGGGCTGGGTGACGCCGGGCGCTGGCTCGGCCGTCCGGCGGCGTACGCCGGCCTGGGCTACGTGCGGGTCCGCTACGGGGTGAACCTGCTCGACGCCGATCCGGCCACCGCGATCGGGCACATCACTGCCCCGCTGCTCCTCATCCACGGCGCCGACGACCAGCAGACACCGGTCTACCACGCGCGGGCCATGGCTCGGGCCCAACCGGCGGCGATCCTGTGGGTCGTGCCCGGCGCCGGGCACACCGCCTCCTGGCGCGCCGAACCGCGGGAGTATCCGCGGCGAATCGTGGCCTTCTTCGGCGACCGCAGGTAAGATCGGGGCACCATGATGATGATCCGCTCCGCTGCCGCCGCCGTCGTGTCCGCCGTGGTCCTGATCGCCGGGGTGGGCGTCGTCGTCGTCAACAGCCAGACCGGCAAGGCGGCCACCGGCAAGCCGAGCGTCGCCGTCTTCAAGAGCCCGACCTGCGGCTGCTGCGCCAAGTGGAACGAGCACATGACGGCCGCCGGCTACGTGGTCGCGTCGACCGATCGCACCGACATGACCGCGGTCAAGGACGAGCATCGCATCCCGTCCTCGCTGCGCTCCTGCCACACCGCGCTCGTCGGCGGCTACGTCATCGAAGGGCACGTGCCGGCCGACGTCGTCGCCAAGCTCCTCGCCGAGCGTCCCGCGGGCGTCGTCGGCATCGCTGTGCCGGGCATGCCCGCGGGGTCGCCGGGCATGGAATCAGCGGACGGCTTCAAGGCCCCCTACCAGGTGATGGCGTTCACCCAGGACGGCCAGTCGCGGGTCTACGCGACGAAGTAGCCCGGCCTCGTCCGCGGCCACGCGGGCCGACGCCGGCCCCACCGCCGGGCAGGCGAATCGCGCCAGGACCAGGTCGCGCCGGCGCCGCGCCTCGAGCAGGTCGTCGGTACCGAGCGATTGACGGACGCGCTCCTGGCGCCAGCCGTCGTGCAGCAGCGTCACGGCCAGCCACCACAGGCGGCCGTTCTTCCACAGATGGTGGTTGGGGTTGGTTTCGGACGCCCGGCTGGGCGCGAGTTGAGTGGTCGGCATGATGTCTTCTCCTCTGCCGTGCTCGTCACCTCGGCCACAATCGGGCCCATCGGGCGACGCACACGCTGTTGAAGAAGACATCCGGAGGCCGGATCGCTCGCCGCTCGCTCCCACCCCTGCATACACGGGGGCGGAATCACGCGGACGGCTGGTGCCGTTCCGGTGGACATTGGGTTGTTCCGCCAACGCAGCGAAACCACATCTCCCTAGGGGCGGCGAACCGCCCGGAGAGAATGGCACCTTGGGATGTCCGCCCAGGTTGCCGGACCGCGCCTTTTCTCTGGCGGGTCGCTCCGGATGTCTAACGAGCTCCAGTCTAGCGGGTCCGGCCCTCGCGACGCAACGTGCGGAGTCCGTCATAGGCCAGCGGACGCCACCGGCCGGGCCAATTCGTCCGATCAGCGGGCGTCGAGGAGCGCCGCTTCGTGCGCGCGCAGCCATCGTCGCGACGCCTCGTGGCCCGGGCACGCCCGAGCGACCAGCGCCCAGAAGCGCGCCGAGTGGTTCGGCTGGCGCAGGTGCATCAGCTCGTGGATCAGCACGTAGTCGCAGACGTCGTCGGGCGTCTGGACCAGCCGCCAGTTCAGCGAGATGCGGCCGCCGGTGGCGCACGAGCCCCAGCGGGCGCGCTGGTTACGCACCGAGATGTGGGCCACGTCGAGCTCGAAGCGCGCGGCCAGCGCCAGCAAGCGCGGTGGCAGCAGCCGTTTGCCCCGCGCCAGGAGCCAGGCGGTGGCCATCGGCCGCAGGTCGTCGCCGTCGCCGACCCGTGGCGTGACGAACAACGCGTCGTCCTGCTCGACGACACCGGGGCGTCGAGAGGATCCGCGTCGCAGCGTCACGACGCGTCCGCCCAGCAGCACCTGATGACCCTCGCGCCAGTCGCGGGCTGGCGCCACGCGCACCCGCTCGGCCTGCTTCGCCCGTTGCCGCGCCACCCAGTCGCGCTGCGCGTCGAGGAACGCCAGCGCGTCGCGCTTCGAGCCCCAGCGCGGGATGGTGACCCGCGGCGTGCCGTCGGCCAGCACGCGCAGCACGTATTGCCGCGCGCGCGGATGCCGCACCAGCCGTGGCGCGACCGGCGTCAGCGGCGCGGAGATGCCGCCGCGTTCGCCGAGCGGGGCCGATGTCGGGCCGGGGACCGATGCCGTCGTCGCCGGCGGCTCGATCACCGGCGTATCGAAGATCAGGCGCAGCTGAGCGAGCAGGCCCTTCACGCCGGCTCCATCGCCGCAGCGAGCAGCGCGTCGAGCAGCGTGTCGACGTCGGTGTGGTCGCGCAGTCGCCGGCGATCGCCTTCGCGGAGGAAGCCCTCGGCGACGGCGGTGTCGAGGAACGTCAGGAAGCCGCGCCAGTAGTCGCGGACGTCGAGCAGCCCGACCGGCTTGGCGTGGATGCCGAGCTGGGCCCAGGTCAGGATTTCGCACACCTCGTCGAGCGTGCCCATGCCACCCGGGAGCACCAGGAAGGCGTCGGCCAGCGAGGCCATCAGCGCCTTGCGTTCGTGCATGCTGCCGACGATGCGGAGGTCGGTGATCCCGCGATGAGCCAGCTCGCGATCCACCATCGACGTCGGGATGACGCCGGTCACGCGGCCACCGTGCGCCAGCGCCGCATCTGCCGCGATCCCCATCAACCCGACATGGGCCCCGCCGTAGACCAGCTCGCACCCGCGGCTGGCCAGTCCGGCGCCGAGTGCCGCAGCAGCGACCGCATAGGCCGGGTCGACGCCGGCGCTCGAGCCGCAGAACACCGCGATCCGAGACATGCCCGAGTATACCGTCGCCCGTTTTCGGCCGCGTCCTCGCCGACGCCAAACCGATACTAGAATCGCGTATGGCCAGATTCGTGTTGCGCATCGCCGCCGTCGTCACGCTGGGTACCGGCCTCGGTCTCGTCGCCTGCGGAGGCGGGACCCCGACGCCTCCGCCGGCCGCCGGCCCCACCGCTGCCGACGCCAAGGCTTTCGTCGAGAAGGCCGACGCCCAGCTGCTCGACTTGAGCCGCCGCCTGTCGCAGGCCCAGTGGGTGTCGTCGAACTTCATCACCACCGACACCGAGACGATCTCGGCCAACACCTATCAGCAGTTCATCGCCGCGACGATGAAGATGGCCAAGGACGCCACGCGCTTCGACGCCGTGGCGGTGGACGCCGATACGAAGCGGCGGCTCGAGCTGTTCAAGCTGGCCAGCATTCCGCTGCCGGCGCCGTCCGATCCGGGCAAGCAGGACGAGCTGACGAAGCTGGCCGCCGGTCTCGAAGCCGACTACGGCCGCGGCAAGTACTGCCCGCCCGGCAAGCCGTGCCAGGACATCAACGCCCTCAGCAAGACGATGGCGACGAGCCGCAACCCGGCCGAGCTGCTCGAGGCCTGGCGCGGCTGGCACCAGATCGCGCCGCCGATGAAGCCGCGCTTCGAGCGCTTCGTCACGCTCGGCAACGAGGGCGCCAAGGAGCTGGGCTACAAGGATCTCGGGGCCCTGTGGCGGGCCGGCTACGACATGACGCCGGACGAGTTCTCGGCCGAGGTCGACCGGCTGTGGACGCAGGTCAAGCCGCTCTACGACGCCCTCCATGCGCATGCGCGCCGGTCGCTGCTGAAGAAGTACGGCCCCGTCGTGGTGCCGATGAACGGCCCAATCCCGGCGCACCTCCTGGGCAACCTCTGGGCCCAGCAGTGGGGCAACGTCTACGACCTGATGGGCGTGCCCGGCCGCGGTGCCGGCTATGACCTGACCAAGCTCCTCGAAGCGAAGAAGACCGACGCCAAGGGCATGGTCCAGTACGGCGATCGCTTCTTCACCTCGCTCGGCTTCGAGCCGATGCCGCCGACGTTCTGGGAGCGCTCGCTCTTCACCAAGCCGCAGGATCGCGACGTCGTCTGCCACGCCAGTGCCTGGGATGTCGATCAGGATCAGGACCTGCGCATCAAGATGTGCATCGAGACCACGGGCGAAGACTTCGTGGTGATCCACCACGAGCTGGGGCACAACATCTACCAGCGCGCCTATCGCAAGCTCCCCTTCATCTACCGCAACAGCGCCAACGACGGCTTCCACGAAGCCATCGGCGACGCGATCGCGCTGTCGGTGACGCCCGACTACCTGGTCAAGGTCGGCCTTCTCGACAAGGCGCCCGGCGCCGAGGGCGATCTCGAGTATCTGATGCGCATGGCGCTCGACAAGGTGGCGTTCCTGCCTTTCGGCATCGTCGTCGACCAGTGGCGCTGGAAGGTGTTCTCGGGCGAGATCACCCCGGACAAGTACAACACCGCCTGGTGGGAGCTGCGGCGCAAGTACCAGAACGTCGGCGAGCCGGAACCGCGCCCGGCCGACGCCTTCGATCCGGGCGCCAAGTATCACGTGCCGGCCAACACGCCCTACACGCGCTACTTCCTCGCCCACATCCTGCAGTTCCAGTTCCAGCGCGCGATGTGCCGCGAAGCCGGCTACACCGGCCCCCTGCATCGCTGCTCGATCTTCGACAACAAGCAGGTCGGGGCCAAGCTGGCGAAGATGCTGGAGATGGGACAGAGCCGGCCGTGGCCCGACGCGCTCGAGGCCTTGACGGGCGAGCGCAAGATGGACGCCACGGCAATGATCGATTACTTCAAGCCGCTCAAGGAGTGGCTCGACGCCCAGGCCGCGGCCGAGCAGGCCGGCGCGCCGGCGCCGCCCACACCGTAGCCATCGACCGACGCATGGACTCCCCCACCATGAGAACCCTGATCGCCACGGTCGCCGCGGTGCTCTGCGCCCCGGCCGCGTTCGCCCAAGCGCCGGCCGCCCCGAACCAGTCGGCGGCGCGGCCGAACATCGTCTTCATCATGACCGACGACCATGCGGCGCACGCCATCAGCGCCTACGGCTCGAAGGTCAACCGGACACCGAACCTGGATCGGCTGGCCAAGGAAGGCGCCCTCTTCACCAACGTCTTCGCCACCAACTCGATCTGCACGCCGAGTCGGGCCACGATCCTGACGGGCCAGTACTCGCACCTGAACGGCGTCACGATGTTCAACCGGTTCGACAGCAGCCGGATGACCGTCGCGCGGCTCCTGCAGCAGGCTGGCTACTACACCGGCATGGTCGGCAAGTGGCATCTGGGCAGCGATCCGCAAGGCTTCGACCGCTGGGAGATCTTCCCCGGCCAGGGCGACTACAACGACCCTGTGCTCTACACCGCGACCAGCGAGAAGAAGTACACCGGCCAGTACGCGACCGACGTCGTCACCGACATCGCGCTCGACTTCATCGCCACGCGGCCGCAGGACAAGCCGTTCTTCCTGATGCTGCACCACAAGGCGCCGCATCGGCCGTGGACGCCGAACGCCGCGCACGGCGCCGAATTCTCGACCAGGACGATCCCCGAGCCGGCGACCATGTGGGATGACTACCAGGGCCGGACCGATGCGCTGCACGAGAACAAGCAGCGTCTCGCCGACCTGACCCCGACGGACGTCAAGCAGGACCCGCCGGCCGGCCTCGCCGGCGACGCGCTCACGCGCTGGAAGTACCAGCGCTACATGCAGGACTACCTCGCCACCGTCCAGTCCGTCGACGACAACGTCGGCCGTGTCCTCGACGCCATCGACAAGGCCGGCCTCGGCCGCAACACGATCGTCATCTACACCAGCGACCAGGGCTTCTTCCTGGGCGACCACGGCCTCTTCGACAAGCGGTTCATGTACGAGGAATCGATCCGCATGCCGTTCATGGTCCGCTGGCCGTCGCGGATCACGCCCGGCTCGCGCATCGACGCGATGGGCCTCAACGTCGACTTCGCGCCGACGTTCCTCGATGCCGCGGGCGCGCCGCCGTCGGCCGACATGCAGGGCCGCAGCCTCGTGCCGGTGATGCGCGGGCAGGCACCGCGCGACTGGCGCACGTCGATGTATTACCGCTACTACCACGACCCCGGACACCACAACACGCGCGCCCACTACGGCGTCCGCACCAAGACGCACAAGCTGATCTACTTCTCGAAGAAGGATCAGTGGGAGCTGTACGACCTGGTCAAGGATCCGCAGGAAATGCACAACCTGTACGGCCAGCCGGCGCAGGCGGCGCTCACCGCCAAGCTGAAGACCGAGCTGGCGCGGCTCAAGCGCGAGGCGAAGGACGACGATCAGCTCGCCGACGTCCAGATCCCGCAGGGTGTCGACGGCAGCGTCCAGCAACTGCGCGGGAAGTAGCGCCGCGCGCGAGAGGGCGACCGCAGACACGCTACGCGGCGCGGCGGTGGACCCAGTGCGCCAGCGCCTCGGCAAGCGCGGCACGCTGCAGCGGCTTGGCCAGCGCCGCGTCCATCCCGGCCTGGCGGCACAGCGTGCGGTCCTCGTCGAGGACGCTCGCCGTCAAGGCGAGGATCGGCGGACGGGCGGCAGGCGGGAGCAGCTCGCGCAGCCGCCGCGTCGCCTCGAAGCCGTCCATGACGGGCATGTGGCAGTCCATCAGGATCAGGTCGTAGAGCCGCGTCTGCGCGCGCTCGACGGCCTCGGCGCCATTGACGGCGAGGTCGACCTCGCAGCCTTCGAGCTGCAGCATGCGGGTCGCCACCAATTGGTTGACCGGGTTGTCCTCGACCAGCAGCACGACCGGACGCCGCGTCGCGATCTTCACCGGGCGCGACCCCGCGGCCGCAGCGTCGACCGCTTCCGGCTCCGCCGCGGCGACGGCCGGCAGCACCAGCGTGAAGGTCGATCCGACGCCGGGCGCGCTCGCGACGAGCACGCGGCCACCCATCAGCGTGGCCAGCCGGCGCGAGATCGACAGGCCCAGCCCGGTGCCGCCGAAGCGCCGCGTCGTTGAGGCGTCGGCCTGGGTGAACTCGGTGAACAGGCGCGAGAGCGCCTCGTCGTCGATGCCGATGCCGGAGTCGCGCACCGCCAGACGCAGCCAGCGCGCGCCGGACTCGTCGACGTCCATGGTCGCCTCGATGCGGACGAAGCCGTGCGCGGTGACCTTCAGGGCATTGCCGACCAGGTTCAGCAGGATCTGGCGGACACGCCGGCCATCGCCGCTCAGCGACAGCGGCATGTCGTCGGCGACGATCGCGGTCAGGTCGAGCCCCTTGTCGCTCGCCAGCGGACGCAGCAGCGCGGCCACGTCATCGACGGCGCGGCGCGGCGAAAAGGGCACGGCGTCCACGCCCATCCGGCCGGCTTCGAGCTTCGAGAGATCCAGGATGTCGTCGAGGATCGCCAGCAGCGCCTCGCCCGAGCGGCGGGCCGTGTCGAGATACTCGCGCTGGCCTCCATCGAGCCGGGTCTGATCGAGCAGCGCCATCATCCCGAGCACGCCGTTCATCGGGGTGCGGATTTCGTGGCTCATGGTGGCGAGGAAGCCGCTCTTGGCCGCCATCGCCTCCTCGGCCTTGCGCCGCGCGTCGTCGAGCTGCCGGCGGTTCCAGGCTTCGTGCAGCGTGTCGCGCCGCAGGCGGGTCGCCCACAGGCTGCAGATGGCCACCTGGAAGAGCGCGATGCCAAAGTGGAAGAACAGCTTCCAGAAGCCGACCGGCCCCTCGAAAAAGTTCATCTCGACGCCGGCGTTCTCGAGATAGGCGAAGGCGATGTGTTGCCCGATGATCAGGAACGTGCCGAGCCAGGGCGCCCGCCAATCCTGGTAGGCGATCAACATCGTGGTCGCCGAGAAGAAGAAGAAATGCATCTCCGGCAGGCCGTGCAGCTGGAAGATGTGGAGGGCGACGAACGCCTGCAGCGCGATGCTGGCGACGACGCGCGTCACCAGCGCGCGCGGCGCCAGCCAGACGGCGCCGAAGAACATCGTCAGCGCCAGGGAGCCGACCGTGACGGCCATCGCCCACGTGTCGTAGAAC
>JBDSLU010000472.1:0-5236 GCA_039916225.1 Vicinamibacteraceae bacterium | reverse complement strand
GACGGCGACGAACACGAACGAGTGCCCGACCATGAGCCGCGCTTCGTGTCGGGCGACGCCGTCGACGGCCCGGCGGGCGGCGCGCCAGTAGAGCGTCGCGAAGATCAGGAAGATCGCGGCGAAGCCGACGCCGTAGATCACCATCAGCATCACCAGCTGCTCGACGCTCTGGAACGCTCCGCCGGGGCCGAAGCGAAGGCCGCCGGGCAGGACGATCTGGCCGAAGAGGAACTTCAGCGGATAGATGTAGGACACGACCACGAACAGCAGCGCGCCATTCAGCCAGATGGTGACGCCGTCCGAGGACGGGAACCGCTTGAACAGGCCGTGGTGCTCCTGCCAGATCATCAGCAGGATCGCGAACGTGACGGCGAAGACCGGCAGGCCGCGCATTACCTGCATCAGCTCGTCGAAGTTGTTCGGCACTTCGAGCGAGACGACGAGCAGGGTGATGGCGAAGCCGAACACGGCGTCGCTGAACGCTTCGAGGCGCGTGACGTCGTGCTCGGCAGTGGCGGCCATCGCGGCCGATTCTAGCTCGTGCAAGGCCGCGGGCAACCTGCTGAATTCCCAACGACCAACGCCCAACTCCCAAGGCGGCAAAGCCTTTGGGAGTTGGCGGTTGGCAGTTGGAGGTTGGCAGTTGGAAGTTGGCAGTTGGAAGTTGGATGTTCGAAACCGAGAGTGCCCGCCCTACCCCTTGGTGCGCTCGAACTCCTGCATGAACGAGACGAGCGAGTCGACGCCGTCCTCGGGGAACGCGTTGTAGATCGAGGCGCGTAGCCCGCCCACCGAGCGATGGCCCTTGAGGCCGTCGAGGCCGGCCGCGGTCGACGCCTTGGCGAATTCGCTCTCGAGCGCCTCGGACGGCAGCCGGAAGGTGACGTTCATGCGCGACCGCGAGCCGGGCTCGGCGTGGCCGCGGTAGAAACCGGAGCGGTCGATCTCGGCGTAGAGCTTGCCCGCCTTACGTTCGTTGATTGCCTGGATGGCGCCGAGGCCGCCAGCGTTCTTAAGCCACTTCGCGACCAGCCCCAGGATGTAGATCCCGAAGCAGGGCGGCGTGTTGTACATCGACTCGTTCTCGGCGTGCGTGCCGTAGTTCAGCATCGTCGGGAGCGACTTCGGCGCGCGCGCCAGCAGCTCCTTCCGCATGATGACGAGCGTCACGCCAGACGGGCCGAGGTTCTTCTGGGCGCCCGCGTAGATGAGGCCGTACTTCGGCACGTCGATCGGGCGGCTGAAAATATCGGACGACGCGTCGCACACCAGCGGCGGACCGCCGGCGTTGGCCGAGGGGCCCGACTCCGGCATGGTCAGGAACTGCGTGCCGAAGATCGTGTTGTTCGAGGTCACGTGGGCGTAGGCGGCGGTGGCGTCCCAGTTGATCTCGCTGGCATCGGGCACGCGCGAAAAGTTACCGGCCTCGGTGGTCGCGGCGATGTTCACCTTGCCGTGACGCTTCGCTTCCTTGACCGCCTTCTGCGACCACGCGCCGGTGACGACGTAGTCGGCGCTGCCGCCCTCGGGCAGCAGGTTCATCGGTACCATCGAGAACTGCAGGCTGGCGCCGCCCTGCAGGAACAGCACGGCGTAGTCGTCGGAGATGCCGGCGAGCGCGCGGATGTCGGCTTCGGCCGTGTGGAGGATCGATTCGAACGCCTTCGACCGGTGGCTGATCTCCAGGATCGACATGCCGACGCCCGGCAGCGAGATGAGATCGCGCTGCGCCTCTTCGAGGACGGGCGGGGGCAGGACCGCGGGACCGGCGCTGAAGTTGAAGATGCGTTGAACGGTGGTCGGCATGGACTGGCTCACTCCTGACAGACGGATTACCCGAAACGGGCGGATTGCACGGCTAGAGCGGAACGACTTGCAAATCGAGGACGTCGGCGCTGGCGCGCAGGCTGTCGAGCAGCGCGGCATCCGGCGCCTTGTCCAGGTTGATGCGGGCGACGGCGGCGAGGGCGCCCTCGAAGACGATATTTTCGGTCTCCTGCACGTTGAGCGCCCGCTCGCGCAAATGCCCGAAGACGTGGGCCAGGACACCGGGACGGTCGCGGTGCCGGACGACGAGCATGTGCGTCGCCGGGGTGCGGCGCGCCAGGTTGACGACGTTGGGCACGCGCCCCGTCTCGGCAAAGGCGCGCACGATGCGCACGGTCTCGGCGGCGATGGCTTCCTGCGCCTGGCTCGTCGACGCGCCGATGTGATGGGTGCCGTAGACGCCAGGCAGCTGCGCGACCGGATCGTGGAACGCGCCAGTGGCGGTGTCCGGCTCGTGCTCGAAGACGTCGAGGCCGACGCGCAGCCCGCGCGTGCGGACGGCCTCCGCCAGAGCCGCGTGATCGATCAGCTCGCCGCGCGAGGTGTTGAGGAGGATCGCGCCCGGGCGGAGGCGGGCCAGCACCGCCGGGCCGATGATCTTCGTGGTGTCCGGGGTGAGGGCGAGATGCAGCGACAGCACGTCGCACTGCCCCGCGAGATCGAGGAGCGACGGCGCCAGCCGGACGCACAGATCGGTCTGGGCGAAGCCGAGTGTGGCGCACTCGTCGGCGCTGAGCGTGTCGCCACGCCCGTCGAAGCGGCGGCTCCACAGCAGCACCGGCATGTCGAAGGCGCGGGCGCGGTGGATCACCTCGCGCGCGATGGCGCCGGCGCCGGCCACGCCGAGCGTCTTGCCGGCCAGGCCGCTGGCCTTGGCGTAGAGCTTCTTGTTCCAGGTGCCGGCGCGCAGGTCGGCGACGTTGTCGGCGACACGACGATCGATCGCCAGGAGCAGCGCGAAGGTCAACTCGGCCACGGCGATGGCGTTCTTGCCGGGACAGTTCGACACGTAGATGCCGCGCGCCGAGGCAGCGGCGACATCGATGGTGTTGTAGCCGGCGCCAGCGCGCACGACCAGCGCCAGCCGGCCGGCGTCGAGCATCGCCGCGGTCACCTTGGTCGATCGGACGACCAGGACCTCGGCTCCCGACGCGGCAATCGCGTCGACCAGCGCGGCATCCTTCAGGTCGGGCTGGTACAGGACGTCGAGGCCGGCGGCCTTGAGGGCCGACAGCCCGCTTTCCTCGAACGCATCTGCCAGGAGTACGCGCATGGGGGCTCCATTCCGAGGCCCCGCAGCCCCGGAGGAACGCCCATGGTACATCGAGGAGGCGCCCGCGCCGCGGGCCGCGGATTGTCCTAGTGCGTGGCTGACCCGGCCCGGAACCGCAGGCCCTAAATCAGGTGGGTCAGCAGGCCGTCGCGCAGCTTCGGCTCGAACCAGGTCGACTTGGGCGGCATGATGCCGCCGGCGTCGGCGATGGCGACCAAATCGTCGATGGTGGTCGGAAACATGGCGAAAGCCACCGCCGCCTTGCCGCTGTCGACCAGGCGGGCCAGCTCCGCCGGGCCGCGGATGCCGCCGACGAAGTCGATCCGCTTGTCGGTGCGCTCGTCGCCGATCCCCAGCACCGGCGCCAGCAGTCGATCGTGGAGCCGCTGGACGTCGAGACCGGCGACGGGATCGGCGATGGCCGGGCCGCCGTCGAGGGCCACGAGCCGCCACGAGCCGACGCCGCCGGCGCCGCGCAGATACATCGCGCACTGGCCCTTGCCGGCCACGTCGGGGCCGCCCGGCCGCACCGTCGCGCGCGCCTCCACGTCGGCGAGAAACGCCTCCGGCGTAAGCCCGTTCAGGTCCTTGATCGCCCGGTGATACGGCAGGATCTGCATGCCGGTGTCGGGGAAGGCGACGCCGAGAAAGGCGCCCGATTCCTCGCTCTTCAACCGCTCGTCGGCGCGCGCCGCGCTGGCGGCACGATGGTGGCCGTCGGCGATGTAGAGCGCCGGCACGCCGCGGAACGCCTGGACGATCGCCGCGCCGACCGCTGGCTCGGTGCGCCAGATCGCGTGGCCGATGCCGTCGGGAGCGGTGAATTCGTAGAGCGGGGCCGCTTCCAGGCCGGCGGCGACGGCCGCGTCCACGGCGGCGCTGCGCGCGTAGGTCAGGAGCACCGGCCCGCTCTGGGCCCGCGTCTCGATGATGTGCCGCGTCCGATCGTTCTCCTTGTCGGGCCGCGTCTTCTCGTGTTTCTTGACCAGATTGCGCCGGTACTCGTCGACCGAGTAGGCGGCAGCGACGCCCGTCTGGACGTGCCCGCCCATCGTGAGCCGGTACAGATAGATCGCCGGTCGCGCCTCGACCTCGAGCGACGAGGCTCGCAGCGCCGCTTGCGCCGTCACGGCCTGCGCGTAGACCGCATCCGCATAGGGATCGGTCGCCGGCGGCAGATCGATCTCGGCGCGCGAGACGTGCAGGAAGCTGATCGGGTCGCTGGCCAGCGCCCGCGCCTCCTCGGCGTTCACGACATCGTAGGGGACGGCGGCGACGCGCGGGGCAAGGCCCGCGCGGGGCCGGAGAGCAGCGAACGGACGGACGTCAGCCATGTCTTGAAGCGCGCTATCGAACGTGAATCGGACCGTTGGTGAAATCGAAGGCCAGGACTCTCAGGGCAGGCGCTCGACGCTGACGATGGTGGTGCCGTTCATCTCCATCACGCCGACCGCTGGAACGGTGAACGTGCCGGCGATCGTCGTGGTCATCTTGCTGCCTTTGACCAGGCCGCCCTTGACGTCCCAGTCGGTCGTCCCGCTGCCTTTGACCTGCAGCTTGATGGTGATGTCGCCGGCGCCGCCCGGGCCGGCGACGGTCGCGTCGACGCCGGCCGTGACGACCTGCTCGAGCGCGGCGACCTCGTTGCCCCCCGTGCCGGAGAGGCCGGTGAGCGTGCTCTTCAGCTCGCCCTTGAGCTGCGGCGGATCGCCGGGCATCGGCAGCGGCATGGCCATCGCGAACGGCGACGTCACCGTCTCGCCGACGGCGATGTCCTGGCGCGGCATCAGGCCGAGCGCCTGCTTGAGCATGTCCTTGATCATCTCCGGCGGCAGCGGGAAGTCGGCCGGCGGCGTCACTTCCAGCATGTCGCCGTTGGCGTCGATGACCATGCCGAGGGTCTTGCCCTTGATCTTCATCGCCGCCGCGGCGGCCTCCGGGGGCGCTGGCTGATCGTTCAGCCGGACGTCCTGCGTGATGTCGTCGTAGGTCATCTCGACCTTGATGGCGCCCTTCTCGTCGGGCGTGCCGACCTTCTGGCTGACGACGGTCGTCGTCTTCGCCTTGAGGTGCATCGGTCCCATCGGCGAGCCGGCCGCCGCTTCGGACGGCTTCATGTTGATGTCGGCGTCCTGG
>JBDSLU010000471.1:0-13765 GCA_039916225.1 Vicinamibacteraceae bacterium | reverse complement strand
CCGCTGAGGACTACCGTCAGCTCTACGGCGATCGCCGAGCCAGCGCGAACTAGTTCCCGCGCCGCGCTCGCAGCGAATCGTGGCGGCCGCCGTTCAGCGTGGCTGCAGCTTGGCCAGCCGGCGCTCGGCTTCGTCGAGCGTCTCGTCCTTCTTGCAGAAACAGAACCGGACCCGGCCGCGTCCGCCGGAGACGGCGTGCGTGCCTGGGGCCCGGTAGAAGCTCGACCCCGGCACGGCCGCTACGCCGATGTCCTCGACCAGGTGGCGGACGAACGCGACGTCGTCGCTCCAGCCCAGCCCGGTGATGTCGGTCATCACGTAGTAGGCGCCGGACGGGACGGCGCAGCGCAGGCCGGCCTTTTCCAGCATCGCCACCACGCGATCGCGGCGCGCCTGGTAGTGGGCGGCGAGCTCGGTGAAATAGCTGTCCGGCAGATCGAGCGCGAAGGCCGCGGCCTGCTGCAGCGGCGCCGGCGCCCCGACCGTCAGGAAGTCGTGCACCTTGCGGATGCCCACCGCCAGCGCCGGCGGCGCGATCGCCCAGCCGACCCGCCAGCCGGTCACGCTGAAGGTCTTCGACATGCTGTTGATCGACACGGTGCGATCGGCCATGCCGTCGAGCGTCATCAGCGGCACGTGCCGGGCGCCGTCGTAGACGATGTGCTCGTAGATGTCGTCGGTGATGGCGACGACGTCCCACTTGCGGCACAGGTCGGCGATCGCCTCCAGCTCGTCGCGCGTGAACACCTTGCCGGTCGGGTTGTTCGGCGTGTTGACGATGATGGCGCGGGTCCGATCGCTGAACGCCGCGGCCAGCTCGTCGCGGTCGAACGTCCAGTCCGGCGCCCGCAGCGTGACGTAGCGCGGCACCGCCCCCGACAGGATCGCGTCGGGGCCGTAATTCTCGTAGAACGGCTCGAAGACGATCACCTCGTCGCCGGGATCGACGATGCCGAGCAGCGTCGCGATCATCGTCTCGGTCGAGCCGCAGCAGACCGTGACCTGGGTGTCGGGATCGATCGCCAGGCCGTGCCGCCGCGCCGCGTCGCGGGCGATGGCTGCGCGCAGCTCGGGGGCGCCCCAGGTGACGGCGTACTGGTTGACGTCGGCGTCGATGGCGCGGTTGGCCGCGGCCTTGATCGCCTCGGGTGCCGGGAAGTCCGGAAAGCCCTGCGACAGGTTGACGGCGCCGTGGCGATGGGCGAGCCGGGTCATCTCGCGAATCACCGACTCGGTGAAGCAGGCTGCCTTGCGTGAGGGACGAAGTCTGGTCATGCCGATGCGTGGAGGATGGCGCGCGGCGTGGTCACTGCGGCCATGAAGTGATTTCGTAGAGACGGATCTCGCCGTCGTCGTTGAGCAGCGTCAAGTATGCGCTGTAGGCCTGCAGGCGCTCCAGCGTCCGCTCGCGATCGCGGCGTCCGTAGAGGTTCAGGTGCATGACGACATAGCGGCCGCGCCGCTGGCGCAGCTCGGCGAACGACTCCATCGACGGGAAGCCGTGCATCCGCGGGGCCAGCTCGCGGAATTCCAGCGGGATGTGATCGCTGTAGCCGTTGATCAGGCGCTGCCAGTGCCAGCCCGAGGCCGACATGTAGCGGGCGTGTCGCGGGTAGTCGCCGCGCTCGTAGAAGAAGGGCAGCTCGAGGACGGCGGCCCGCGGCAGCGTGGACAGGTGCCGATAGGCGCTGGCGACGGGCGGCGCGTCGCGGACGCCCAGCGGCGCCGTGAACAACTCGGCGCACATCGCCAGCGACAGGCCGGCGGCGGCCCAGGCGCGGGTCCGCGGCGCCAGCCGTGCGAAGACAGCGGCCAGGCCGGCGGCGAACAGCACCGACAGGGCGAGGACGACCACGATGCCGATCCGGCTCGGCGCCCGCAGCAGCGAGAACACCGGGATCACCGCGAACAGCAAACGATAGAGGCCGGCGGCCGGCCCGAACGAGATCCAGAAGGCAAGCCCGCCGCTGAGGCCGTAGAACGCGAGCACATCGCGACCGAGCGACGGCGTCGCGCCATCGACCATCGTCGTCGTCGTCGTCGTCGTCGATGGCGGTGTGGCGCGCCAGGCGCGGCACACGCCCCACAGCCCGCCGGCCAGCGTCAGCACGCCGGGGAAGAGCACTTCGTTCCAGTGTCCGAGCCACGGCAGGAACCAGCGGTGGGCCCAGGCGCTCGAGGCCAGCCAGGCCTGGATGTCGGCCGAGTAGTAGGCGGCTTCCTCGACCGAGCGGGTGAAGCCGAGCTCGCCCTGTACCCGCACGTAGGGAAGGAAGAAGGGCAGGACCAGGGCGATCGACGTGGCGGCGGCGACCGCGGCGGCGGTCCAGTAGCGGACGTTGCGCCAGTGGCCGCGGGTCAGCGCGAAGAACGGCAGGCCGAGCGCCGCCAGCAGGCCGGCGAAGATGCCGTAGTAGCCGCACGCCAGCGCCTGCACGGTCAGCGCCAGACCGAGGCCGACACCGCGGCCGATCGACGGTGCATCGACCAGCCGGTGCAGCGCCAGCAGGGCGATCGGCAGGCCGAAGAACAGCATCAGCTGGATATGCGCGGTGCGCGCGAACAGGAACGGACAGAACACGAAGCCGATCGCCGCCACGATGGCCGCGCCCGTGTCGTGCGTCAGGTAGCGCACCAGGGCGTAGGCGCCGACTACGGCCAGGGCGATGCCCAGGAGCATCGCGAGGTTGTGCGTGGCGTACGGATTGCCGGTCAGCAGATAGGCCGGCAGGCCGAGCACGCCCGCCACGATGTTGTTCTCGGAGTAGGCGAGCGTGTTCGGGTGCGGGACGAAGATGTTCGCGTTGTAGAGATTGGCGGGGTCGGTCGCCAGCGCGTGGGACACCCAGGCGACGCACCAGATGCTCCAGTGGCCGTCGCCGGTGTCGAAGCGGCCGACGCTGCCGAGGCGCGGCGCGATGGGCCAGGTGAAGGCCGCCGTCAGCAGGAGCGCGAGGGCCGCGATCGCGCCGCCGCGGGCGAGTCGCGCCCGCGCGCTCGTCGAGGCGTCATCGCGCGGCTGGGGCATCGGCCGGCGTATGGTAGCATGCGCTCCCGTCCCGGAAAATGGCCCGAAAACTGCCCCGATCGGGCCTGCTCGCCGCCCCCCTCGCGGGCGTCGCCCTGGCTCTCACGCTGGGGGCCCGCACCCTGCCCGCGCCGGACGGTTCCTGGCTCGGCGTGCTGCCGGCGACCGCGTTCATCGTCGCCCTCGTCTGCGCCAGCGTCGCCGTGACCGTGGCGTGGAGCATCGCCGCGCGGACCTGGCCGTGGCTGTCGACGTGGCCGGCGGCCGCCTGGAGCGGCGTCCTCGTGGCGGTGTTGCCGTGGCTGCCGCTGCCGCTCGCTGCCGCGCGCTTCGCGTGGCTCGGCCCGCTGGCCTGGCTGCCGTGGATCGCTGCCATCGTCACCGGCATCGCCTGCGTCGTCGCCGCGCGGCCGCCGCTGCCGGCTGTCCTCGCCAACTGGATCACCGATCGACGCCGCGCCAGCTGGCTGGCCGGTGGGGTCGCACTGGTCGTGTTCACGGCCGGCTACTCATCGGTCCGCACCATCCTGCCCGGCGGCGACGAGCCGCACTACCTGGTGATCGCCGAAAGCCTCCGCCGCGACGGCGACCTGGCCATCGACGACAACCACGAGCGCGGCGACTACCTGGCGTTCTTCCGTGGCGAATTGACGCCGGACTATCTGCGGCGCGGTGTCGACCGCCGCATCTACTCGATCCATGCACCGGGCCTGCCGGCGCTCCTCCTTCCGGCCTACGCGGCCGGCGGCTATGCCGGCGTGATCGCCGCGCTGCTACTGGTGACGGCTGGCGGCACGGTGCTGCTGTGGCGACTGGCCCACGACGTCACCGCTGACGCCGGAGCGGCGTGGTTCGCCTGGGCCGCCGCCGTCGCCGCTTCGCCGATCCTGTTCCACGCCTTCACGGTCTTTCCGGACGGCGTCGCCGGTGTCGCGGCGCTGGTCGCCCTGCGCGGGCTGACGTCGATTGCCCGGGTGCGGATCGAGAATGAGCCGGCCACGCAGCCCTCGTGGATGACCTTCGCCACGAGCGGCCTGGCCCTGGCGGCGCTGCCGTGGCTGCACACCCGCGCCGCCGTCATCGCCGCCACGTTCGGCCTGGCTATCGTCGCGACCGCGTGGTGGCGGCGAACGCCCTGGCGGCGGGTCGCAGCGTTCGCCGTCCCGCCGGTCCTGAGCGCCGTGGGTTGGTTCTTCTACTTCCTCCGCATCTACGGCACCCCCGATCCGTCGGCGCCTTATGGCGGCTACACGCAGACCGGGTGGGCGCAGGTGCCGGCGGGCGTAGCCGGGCTGCTCCTTGACGCGCAGTTCGGGCTGCTCGGGGTCGCGCCGGTGTTCGTGCTGGCGCTGCTCGGTCTCGGCTGGATGCTGATCGGCGGGCCGCGGGCCGACGCAGCCCCGGGCGGATCGCCGGCGGCAACGCGCATCGTCGCGGTGACGATCGCCGTGGCATTCGTCGGCTACACGCTCGCCTCGGCCTCCTACCGCATGTGGTGGGGCGGGGCCAGCGCGCCGGCGCGCTTCCTCGTGCCGATGCTGCTGCCGCTGGCCGTCCCGATCGGGGTCGCGTGGAGCCGCACGCGCGGCGTGGGCGGTCGCGCGCTCGCCATCGCCGCGTTAGTGGTCACCGTCGGTATCACGCTCATCCTGCTCGGCGTCGACGACGGACGCCTGGCCTACGGCAGCCGCACCGCGGTCGCGGGCTGGGCCCGATGGGCGAGCCCGGCGGTCGACCTGGCGCGGGCGCTGCCTGGCGTCCATCGCAGCGCACCTGGCCCGGCGGCGGCGCTGGCGTCGGTGTGGGCTGGCGCCGCGGTGTTGGCGTGGCTGGTGATCGCCGCGATCGCGCGCGGCTCGTCGGTCGGGCGAGCCCGAGCGCTGTCTGGTCTGGTCCTCGGCCTGGCTGCCACCGCCGCCATCGCCATCGCCTGGCACGTCGACGGCCTCGTCGATCCGCGATTGCCGGGAGGGGCCGAGCAAGCGGCTCTGGCAACGTGGCAGCGCCATCCGCGGGCGACCCTGATCGCCGCGCGTGGCGCCGGCGTCGGGCGGACCGCTCCGGCAGACGCGCGGGCCCATCTCGTGCTCGAAGCGCGTCCGACCGGCGCCGGCCGGCAGCTCCATCTCGAGCTGCCCACGCTCGCCCCCGGGCGGTATCGGCTCATGCACGTGTCGCCGCTGCCGTCGCCCTTGGCGCTGCGCGCCGGTCGGTCGGGACTCGACTGGCGCCGCCTCGATTCCGTGGCCGTATCGGCGATCGACGTCGACGTGCCGGTCACCGTGCCGTCGGCTGCGGCGTGGCCGCTGGACGCCTCGGCTGCGGCGACCGCCTGGACGCCGCGGACCCTGACGTTCGAGCCGCTCGGGGTCGCGCCATCGGCAACTGGTGCCGCCGACGTCGCCCGGCAGGTGGTCCGCTACGGCGCGCACGACGTGTTCTTCCTCGACGACGAGAGCTATCCCGAAGCGCCCGGGTTCTGGGTGCGCCCCGGCCGCTCGCGGGTGGTGGTGGGGGAGACCGCCGGCCCGCTCGGCGTGTTCGTGCGCAACGCGCCGATCGCCAATCGCGTGGAACTCACCGCCGGAACGTGGCAGCGAACGCTCGACCTGGCGCCGGGGCAGGAGATGCGCGTCGAGGTACCGCCGGCGGGGCCCGCCACGCCGCTCACCATCCGCGCGGCGCGTGGCGTGCGGCCCTTCGACGGCGATCGCCGCAACCGCGACTTCCGCCTGCTCGGTGTCTGGATCGCGATCGACTGAGGGGCGCTCTCGCGAACTCCCAACCGCCAATCTCCAACTCCCAAGCACCCTCGAGAGCAGGGTGGAAGTTGGTTGGAAATTGGTAGTTGGAAGTTGGGAGTTCGGCGGAGCCGCCCCTAGAAGCGCACGACGCCGAGCACGTAGAGCCCGCGGAGGTCGAGCGAGCCGAAGTCTTCCTTGACCGTGTAGTCGAGGTCGAGCTTCCGCCAGCCGCCGGTCACCCCGGCGTTGTTGCTGAAGTTGATGGTCGCGTAGAAGTCGTAATCGAAGTACGAGCCGTCGTAGTCGCGTTCCTCGCCCCCGGGGATCTTGAAGAACGTCATCTCGGCGCCGACCGCGACGTTGCGCGCGGCGTAGGCTCGACCGGCGAAGCCCAGCGTCGGGATGGGCGCGGTGGCTTCGGCGAACTCCTCGTTGATCGGGCTCTCGAAGTCGATGCGCGCCCGGGTCACCTTGGTGTCGAGCACCAGGCCGAAGTAGCCGCGGTCCTTGTAGATGAAGTCGTACTCGTAGCCGATCTTGAGCGTCGTGAAATCGGCGTCGATGTTGACCGGCAGGCCGACGTTGTAGGACTGGCCGTTGAAGATGATCGTCCGGCTCAGGATGTGGCCGTCGACCTTGTAGTTGATCGGCAGGTAGTCGAGCTTGATCTTGTGCTTGCGGGCCGGCCGCAGGACCAGCCGGAATTCGCGCACACGCGTCTTCTCGATGCCGAGGTCGGTCTCGAAGTCGATGAGCGTCGGCGGGATGCCCAGCCCTTCGCTGGCGATGCCGATCGTCGGCTCGGGTCGCCACCAGCCGTAGGCGGCCTCGACCTTGTAGACCTCGCCGGTGGCCGGGTCGCGGCGGCTGAACTGGGCATCGGCCGTGCTGGCGATCAGCAGGGCGGCCAGGAATAGGAGGAGAGTGAATCGTCGGGTCATGGGTGTTCGCGCGCGGCTGGCTCTCGGCCTGGTATCGGATGCGCTCGCGGGCTCCGATAGATCCACCGCCGCGGAAGCGCCACATATACTGACGGCGTGACCTGGACGGCGCTGAGGCGGCTGCTCCCCTACGTGCGCCGCTACCAGGGAGCGCTCGTGCTGGGCCTCCTGGCTTCGCTGGTGGCGACCGGCATCCAGCTCGTCGGCCCGTGGATCCTGCGCCTGGCCATCGATGACCTTGCCGACGGCGCCTCGCTGTCCGTGCTCGGCGGCTATGCCGCGTCGCTGCTGGCCATCGCCATCGTCAGCGGCTGGTTCCGCTTCCAGATGCGACAGCGCTTCGTGATCGCCTCGCGCGACATCGAGTACGACATCCGTAACGATTTCCTGCGCCACCTGCAGCGGCTGCCGCTCTCCTACTTCCAGGCCCGGCGGACCGGCGACCTGATGTCGCGGGCGACCAACGATCTGTCGGCGGTGCGGATGATGGCCGGGCCGGCCGTCATGTACGCGATCTCGACCGGCATCGTCTTCGTCGTGGCCATCGTGCTGCTGCTCTCGATCGATCCCTGGCTGACCGGCATGGCGCTGATCCCGCTGCCGCTCGTGACGCTCGCCGTCTACGGCTTCGGCACGGCGATCCATCGCCGCTTCGAGCGGATCCAGGCGCAGCTGTCGGAGCTGTCGGCGGTGACGCAGGAGGCGCTGGCCGGTGTCCGGGTCGTGCGCGCCTATCGACAGGAGGAGGCCGAACTGGCCCGCTTCCGGCTGGCCAACGAGGAATTCCTGCGCCGCAACCGGCGCCTGATCGGCCTGCAGGGCCTGTTCTACCCGAGCCTGACGTTTCTCCTGGGCGTGGGCGCGCTGATCGTGCTGTGGCTGGGCGGCCGCGAGGTGATCGCCGGCCGGCTGACCATCGGCGAGTTCGTCGCCTTCAACGCCTACCTCGCGATGCTCGGCTGGCCGATGATCGCCTTCGGCTGGGTCACCAATCTGATTCAGCGCGGATCGGCGTCGTGGGGCCGGATGCTCGAGGTGCTCGATGCGCCGCCGGCCATCGTCGATGGCACCCGCACCGACGTGCCGGCGCGCCTCACCGGCGCCATCGAGTGGCGCCACCTGACGTTCGCCTACCCCGGTACGTCGAAGGCCGACGACACGAAGGCGGGTGGTGACGGCCCGGCGGTCCTGCACGACATCTCGCTGGTCGTGCCGGCCGGCACGACGCTGGCCGTTGTCGGCCCGACCGGCAGCGGCAAGTCGACGCTGGTCAGCCTGCTGCCGCGCCTCTACGATCCGCCGCCGGCTACCGTGTTCATCGACGGCATCGACGTCCGCGATCTGCCGCTCTCGGTGCTCCGCGGCAGCATCGGGATGGTGCCGCAGGAGCCGTTCCTGTTCAGCGACACCATCGCCGGCAACGTCGCCTTCGGCACGCCCGAGCGGGACGAGCTCGAGGACATCCAGCACGCCGTTGCCGTGGCGCGCCTCGACGTCGATGTCGAGGCGTTCCCGAATCGCTGGACCACGACGGTGGGCGAGCGCGGCCTGACCCTCTCCGGCGGGCAGAAGCAGCGCACGGCGATCGCCCGGGCCCTGATGATCGATCCGCCGATTCTGATCCTCGACGACGCTTTGTCGGCCGTCGATACCGACACCGAGGCGGCCATCCTGCGCGGCCTCGTCGGGGTGATGCGGACCCGCACCGCGATCCTCATCTCGCATCGCGCCTCGACGATCCGCCACGCCGATCACATCGTCGTGCTCGACGGGGGACGCATCGTCGAGCAGGGAACGCACGACGCGCTGGTCGACGCCGGTGGACCGTACGCCGAGATGTGCCGGCTGCAGAGGCTCGAGGAGGAGCTGGCCGCCTCGTGAGCGATCCAGCCACCCAGCCCGACGACGACATCATCGGCAAGGCCTACGACGGTCGCCTGGTGCGCCGGTTGTTCGGCTACCTGCGCCCGCATTGGCGCAGTGTGCTGCTCGGCCTGGTGGTCATCGTCACCACCTCGTTGCTGCAGTTGGTACAGCCGTGGCTGACCAAGGTCGCGATCGACGAGTACATCGCCCGCGGCGACCTGGCCGGCGTCGGACGCATTGCCCTCCTGTTCCTGGCGGTGCTGACCGGCGTCTTCGTCCTCGAGTTCGCGCAGACCTGGATCTCGCAGACGATCGGCCAGGGCATCATGTTCGAGATGCGGATGGCCATCTACGGCCACCTGCAGCGGGTCGACGTGGCCTTCTACGATCGCCACGCCGTCGGCCGTCTGATGACGCGCGTGACCAGCGACGTCGATGCCCTGAACGACCTGTTCTCGGCCGGCGTCGTCGCGGTCTTCGGCGACGCCTTCATGCTGGCCGGGATCGTCGGCGTCCTGCTGTGGATGGACTGGCGGCTGGCCCTGGTGGCCTTCTCGGTGCTGCCGCTGATCGTGCTGGTGACGCAGTGGTTCCGCCGGCACGTCCGTCAGTCGTACCGGCGGGTCCGCGGCTGGGTGGCGCGCATCAACGCCTTCCTGCAGGAAAACGTCACCGGCATGCCGACGGTGCAGCTGTTCCGCCGCGAGGCGCTCAACTTCGAGCGTTTCGAGGCGATCAACAAGGGCCATCGCGACGCCAACGTCGAGGCCATCTTCTACTACGCCGTCTTCTATCCGGCGATCGAGGGCGTCGCGGCGCTCGCGGCGGCGTTGATCATCGTCGCCGGCGGCCACTGGGTCGGCACCGGCACCCTGACGCTGGGCGCGCTCGTCGCCTTCCTGCAGTACGCGCAGCGCTTCTTCCGGCCGATCAGCGACATGTCGGAAAAGTTCAACCTGCTCCAGGCGGCGATGGCGTCGTCGGAGCGGATCTTCACGCTGCTCGATACGCCGGTGACGATCGCCTCGCCGGTGCCGGCGCGGCCGCGGCCGGCCGGGGCGCGTGGCCATATCGTCTTCGAGCACGTGTGGTTCGCCTACGGCCTCGATGCCACGACCGCGGCGGCTGCCGCCACCGACGGCTCGGACATCAACTGGGTGCTGAAGGATGTTTCCTTCGAGGTGCCGGCGGGGCAGCGCGTCGGCATCGTCGGGGCGACCGGGGCCGGCAAGACGACGATCATCAGCCTGCTGCTGCGCTTCTACGACGTCCAGCGCGGCCGCATCCTGGTCGACGGCGTCGACATCCGCGAGCTCGATCTCGGCGAGCTGCGCGGCATCTGCGGCCTCGTGCTGCAGGACGTCTACCTGTTCTCGGGGAGCCTCGCCGACAACGTGCGCCTCGGCCGGCCAGACCTGTCGCGGTCGCAGGTCGAGGGCGCCGTCGCCGCCGTCCACGCCGATCGCTTCGTCGGGGCGCTCCCGGAAGGCCTCGACACGCGAGTGGGGGAGCGTGGCGCGTCGCTCTCGGTCGGCCAGAAGCAGCTGCTCTCGTTCGCGCGGGCGCTGGCCGGTAACCCAGCGGTGCTCGTGCTGGACGAGGCGACGTCGAGCGTCGACACCGAGACCGAGCTGCTCATCCGCGACGCGTTGCACGTGCTGATGGCCGGCCGGACGACGATCGCCATCGCTCACCGGCTGTCGACCATCCAGGACGTCGACCGCATCCTGGTCTTCCACCGCGGTGAGCTGCGCGAGTCGGGCTCGCACCAGGAGCTGCTCGTCCAGCGCGGGCTCTACGAGCGGCTCTACCAGCTCCAGTACCGCGACCAGGGCGGGCGGTCAGGCTGGCTTGCGGGCGAGCACGAGCAGCGAGCTGCCGATCGGCAGATCGGTGAGACGCAGGGCGCGCGCCTCGAGTGAGAGCACCGCGCTCAGGGCGCCGTTGACCGCTGGCGAAGGCACCGTGATCTCCGACGTCAACGCGTCCGGCCGCGCCGCGCCGCGCAGGCGCTGCCAGGTACGTGTCGCCAGCATCAGCGGGAACAGGCTGAAGTTGGTGTAGGTGATCCGCTGCGGCACCAGGCCGGCCCGCGACAGGGCCTGCCGCATCAGCGGCTTGGTGTAGCGCCGCACTTCCTCGGACAGCACGGCGTGGCTGCCGCTCAGGATGTCCAGCGCCGCGACGTTCAGGATCAGCGAGCCGCCCGGCTTCAGGACGCGGGCCATCGAGGCCATCGCCTGCGTCTCCATCGCCTCGGTGATGCACTGGAGCACGTCGAACGAGGTGACCACGTCGAAGGTCCCGGCAGCGAAGGGGACGTGGGTGATGCTGGCCCGCGACACCCGCAGGCCGCCGTGGGTCCGCGCGAAGCGCAGCCCGCCCGGAGTCAGGTCGAAGCCGAAGGCGTGGCAGCGGGCGCGGAACAGGTCGAGGTTGGTGCCGGTGCCGCAGCCGCAGTCGAGCAGCCGGGCATCAGGCCGGCCGGCCAGGGCCTGGTCGACGAGTGGGGCGATGAATTGGCGGAAACCCTTGAACCAGAAGTGATCGCGCTCGGCGCGGTAGGTCTCTTCGAGAAGCTGCTCCATCCGCGGAACAGCTTATCGCACCGCTACTTGGGTGCGTCGGCGAGGGCGACCGGGCCGATGGACGGGACGGGCGCCGTGACGGCCACCGGTGTCGCGGCGGGCGTCCCGCTGCTCGTGGTGGCGGCGATGGCGGCCGGACCGTAGCCGGCTGGGTAGCCGGGGGCGGCGACGTCGGGCCTGGCGATGATGTTGGCGGCGATGGAGGCCGGCGCCGATGCCTTGGGGTTCCAGCCGAGGCGCAGCACGTTGATCGCGATCGACCGGCGGCCGAAGGCGAGCGCCTCGTTGCAGTTCCACATGTAGATGTCGATCTCGCGCCCCTGGACGGCCGGCCCGGTGTCCATGACCGTGTAGATGCCGTTGTAGCGGGGGCTGAGCGACTCGACTTGGACGACGGACCCGACCGGGAGGAGGATCGGATCGGCGGCGGCGATGCCGGTACGGACGGCCGTGCCGGACGCCGTGGTGGTGCCCTTGCAGGAGGCAGTCGCGTGGAAGCGCAGCCGGGCCCCCGGACGGGGCCAGGCCGTCTCGCGCACTTCGACCTCGTGGGCAGCGGTGGCCTTGGAGTCCAGCGCCGTCACCTCGTAGAGGAGGACGAAGCCGAGCACCGCTCCGCACGTGGCGGCGAGCTTCCGCGTCAGCGAGCGTGACAGCACCATAAAAAGTCGTGACCCGGTCCCTGACCGACGAAAGGGCTTTCCGGTCTCGCACGCGCCCGGCTGATGTTCGCGCCGGGTGGGTCCGTTGGGGGGCTGGGAGCTGGGGGCCGCCCCGGGGGACCCGGTTAGCATACGCCACCGGGCGCCGGATGGAACCCCTAAAGCGAATCGGGGGTGAAGGCCGGCGCAGCCGGGGGCAATCAGCGGCCGGCGGCGGAAATGGCGGCGACCTGGGCCCGAAAGTGCTCGAAACCCTCGGGAATCGGCCGATCTCCGGCCGCCGTGGCGAGGGTCAGTCCGGCCGCCGCGGGGGTCAGGGCGCCGATCCGGGTGACCGTCACCCGGGCGAGCTTGGCCGCTGCGGCGAACCGCCGGCCGGCCCGGCGGGGGACCGCCAGGAGCAGCTCGTAGTCCTCGCCGCCGGAGAGGGCTGTCGCCAGGGCCGCCTCCCCCTCGCCGGTGACGGCGGCCACGCCGGGATGCACCGGCAGCGCCGCGGCGTCGAGGCGGGCGCCGGTGCCGCTCGCCTCCGCCAGCTGACGGACCGCGTCGGCGAGCCCGTCGCTCAGGTCCATCGCCGCCGACGCCGCCCGCGTCCGGCCGGCCAGGAGCCCCAGCCGCAACCGGGGCTCGGGCCGCAGGAACCGGGCCACGGCGTCGGCCACCGCCGGATCGGCCGGCTCCCCCGGTCCGGCCTGCTGCAGCCAGGCAAGGCCGGCCGCGGCGCCGCCGATCGAGCCGGAGACGAACAGCTCGTCGCCGGGACGTCCGCCGGCGCGGGTCAGGACCTTCCGCCGCTTGGCCGTGCCGGACACCGTCACGTCGATGACCAGCGGTCCGGGCGACCGCGTCACGTTCCCGCCGACGAGATGCGTGCCGGTCCGGGCGGCGAGCGCCAGGAAGGCGTCGAGCAGGGCGTCGAGGTCGGCCAGCGGCAAGGCGTCCGGCAGGATCAGCGACAGCAGCGCCGTGCGCGGTTCCGCGCCCATCGCCGCCAGGTCGCTGAGATTGGCGGCCAGCACCCGGTGCCCGATGGCCGACGCGTCCATGAACCGCCGGTCGAAGTGGATCCCCTCGACGGCGGCGTCGGTGGTGACGATCTCGAGCCGGTTGCGCGGCGGCTCGAGCACGGCCGCGTCGTCGCCGATGCCGACCACGACGAACGCCGGCGACGCCGGGACCTTGCTGCGCACCCGCGCGATTACCTGCCGTTCGCCGACCTCACCGACCGTCATGCGTGCTCAGGATAGCGCGGTCTCGGGATGCGCGTCGCTTCCGTGGATGGCCAGGGCAGCACCTGCAGGTCCGGCCAGATCGCCGACCACCGCCGCGCCTTCTCCTCGTAGACCGCGCGCGGTGCGCGCACCGGGTTCGGCCGCAGCACCAGGTTGAAGAGGTCGGCGAAGCCGTGCGGCGCATAGGTGCGCAGCCGGCCTTCCACCCGGCGGGTGGCGACGCAGCACGTCGTCATCGCGAACGCATCGACCCCGTCTTCGCACGTCCGGAACGGCTCGACGAGGACGCCGAACCGGTCGGGATACCAGAGATGCACGCGCGCCTGGTTCCGCACCTCGACCTGGACGCCCAGATCGCCGAACGCCTCCGCACAGCGGCGGATGACCACGTCCTCCGCCTCCCACGACGTGTCGGCGTCGTCGAAGTAGAACAAGTCGTAGTCCCGGATCCCGTGCGTCGGCGCGAGCCCGGAGAGGGCGTTCCACGCCGTCTGGAACAGGCACCCGGCCGTCAGATACCAGGCCGGCAGCGCCAGCGCGGCCGCACGGTCGAGCACCGCGTCGAGCAGCGGATTGCGCACGATCATCGCCTCGAAGCTCCGCAGCTGTTCGTCGACCGGCAGCTGCGCCAGCCGTCGAGCCTCGGAGCGATTTGGCAAGGGAGGCGAAGTCACGCCGCATCCTATCGCCCTTGAAACCCG
>JBDSLU010000470.1:0-19288 GCA_039916225.1 Vicinamibacteraceae bacterium | reverse complement strand
GGTCGGATCGACATCGTGCGTTCGGGTTCGTTCCAGTACGACGACGCCAACTCGCTCGGCCAGGACGCTTATGCACTGGTCCACCTGCGCGGCGGCTATACGGCCAAGCGCTGGCTGGCCGAACTCTTCGTCCGCAACGCCTTCGACACGGAGTTCATTCCGCTGGCGTTCCCGTATCCGAATTTCGCCCCGTCGGGGTTCATGGGCGAGATGGGCGCGCCGCGGTCGGTTGGTGCCAGCATCGGCTTCCGCTTCTAGCGGCGGCCGCCTGCGGCACGACAGAGACCGTCGTCCGCTGATACCCTTCCGTCCTGATGCGTGCGGCCGGCTGGATCAACGTCGTCGTCGCGGCGATCGTCATGCTCGCGACGCTGCCGGGCCGCACCCAGGGGCTCGGCCTGATCACCGAGCCCATGCTCGGCGACCTTCAGCTCGATCGCGTCACCTACGCCACCATCAACCTGTGGGCAACGCTGATCGGCGCCGTGATCTGCCTGCCGATCGGCCGCGTCTTCGACACCGTCGGCCTGCGCAGCACGACGCTGGTGCTGACCCTGTCGCTCGCCGTCGTGGTGTGGAGCATGAGCCGGCTCGAAGGCGGCGTCTGGCCGCTCTTCGCACTCATCCTGGCCACCCGCGCCCTGGGCCAGAGTGCGCTGTCGATCTCGAGCATCACCACCGTCGGCAAGACCTTCGGTAAGAACGCCGGGCTGCCGATGGGCGTCTATTCGGTGCTGCTGAGCGTCTTCTTCATGCTCGCCTTCGTGGCCGTCGGCGGAAGCGTGCGCGCCGCCGGCTGGCGGACGGCGTGGAGCCAGGTCGCCATCGGCCTCGTCGTGCTCGCCGCACCTGCCGTCCTCTTCCTGCGCGAACCGACGGCGGTCGGCGCCGGCGCGTACAGTGCGCCCGGTGCCGCCGACGGCGGCCCGCCCGATGTAGCCGCTGGGGCCACGCTCGGCGAGGCGCTGCGGACGCCGGCCTTCTGGATCTTCGCAGTGGCCACGTCGCTGTTCGGCCTGGTGTCCTCCGGCCTGGGTCTGTTCAACCAGCACGTGCTGGCCGAGCGCGGCTTCCCGCAGGAGATCTACGTGACCTTCCTGGCCGGCACCGCGATCATCGCGCTGGTCGGACAATTCGGCTGCGGCTGGCTGACGCGAACCTGGCCGATGCCGCGACTCCTGGCCATCGCCATGGGCATCTACGGCGCCGCGCTCGGCGCGTTGCCCTTCGTCACCACGCAGCCGCAGTTGTGGGTCGTCGCGGTGATGCTCGGCCTCTCGGGCGGCATGGTCACCGTGCTCTTCTTTGCCGTGTGGGGCCACGCCTTCGGGCAGGCGCACCTCGGACGCATCCAGGGGGCGGCGCAGATGCTCACGGTGCTGGCCTCGGCGATCGGCCCGCTGATCTTCGCCAAAGGCTTCGAACTGACGGGCTCGTACACGCCCGCCCTCTGGGTGCTCGCCCCGTGCGTGCTGGCGATCGGCGCCTCGGCCCTGCGCCTGCGGCTCCCGTCGGCCGCCGCGCGCTGAGCTGACTGCTGCTACTTGTGTCGGGTCCGAGCGGCTTTCGGACCGACGCTGGCTCGTGTCGAAGCGGCTGGCTTGGTTTCATCGGCGAACTGGAAGCTGCAGCAGCCGAGATCGAGCACCCGGCCGGCCGCGGCCTCGCGCTTGATCGCCTCAGGCAGCGCATAGCGGCGCAGGCGGCCTTCCTTCTCGACTTCGAGCAGGCCGGCCTCGCGCAGCACCCGCAGGTGCTTCGACACGTTATAGGACGAGACACCGAGGGCGGCGGCGATGGCACTGACGTCCATCGGTTGGTCCATCAGCAGGCCGACGATACGCACGCGGGTCTCTTCACCAAGCGCGCGAAGGGCGGTCACGCAGTCGCCGGATGGCTGGACCACGGGCAGGACGCGGCCCCGGCCGGGCAGACGATATCGTTGGCTCGACGAGTCGGAAGCGGACGCCCGCGCCATGGCTGACGGCGCAACGGTCGCACAAACCGTCCCGGCTGGCAAGACGGCGGCGCTTACCCGCGATATCCGAGGAACCAGCGCGGGAGCACCAGCGTGAGATCGGGCCAGGCGGCGACGAGCGCCAGGCCGACCAGCAGTGCGACGAGGTAGGGCACATAGGTGCGGGCGACCTCGTCGATGTCCTCGCCGGCGATGCCGGCGGCAATCGTCAGGCCGACCCCCACCGGCGGCAGGAAGAAGGCGATGCCCATCGCCGCGATGATCACGATGCCGTAGTGCACCGGGTCGATGTGCAGGGTCCGCGCGATCGGGAACAGGATCGGCCCGAAGATCAGCAGTGCCGGCAGGCCTTCGAGCAGCGCCCCGATCACGATGAACACGAGCACCGTCGAGATCATGAAGCCGACCCGCCCGGCCCCCGCTCCACCGATCCACTCGGCCAGCGCCTGCGGCACCCATTCACGCACCAGGATCCAGGCGAACGCGGACGCCGCCGCCAGCACCCACAACGTGGTTGCCGTTACCACGCCGCTTTGGGTGAGCTGCCGCGTGACCTCGACGCGCCGCACGTCGCCGAGGAGGAGACCGGCGACCAGCGCGTAGACGACGGCGATCAGCGCCGCCTCGGTGACGGTGGTGATCCCCGAGAAGATGCCGCCGAACAGCAGGACAGGCAGCCCCATTGGCACCAGCGCCCGCACCAGCACCCGGCCCAGCTCCTGCCGCGAGGCTCCGCCCGTCACCGGCCAGTTGGCGCGGCGCGCCCGGATGGCGATCAGCACGATCAACGCCGCCGAGAGGATGAACGCCGGCACGAAGCCGGCCAGGAACAGCGTGACGATCGACAGGTTGACGAGCGAGCCGAGCACCACCATCGTCAAGCACGGCGGCACCAGGATGCCCATCGCCGAGGCCGCGGCGACGATGCTGACCGACTCCGGCCCCGAATAGCCGGCACGCTTCATCGACGGCACCAGCAGCGCGCTGATCGCCGACACGTCGGCGGCGGTCGATCCCGAGATGCCGGAAAACAGGATCTCGGCGACGACGACGACCATCGCCAGCCCGCCGCGCACCTTGCCGACGATGGCCATCGCCAGGTCGACGATGCGCTCGGAGATGCCGCCGGTTTCCATCAGCGCGCCGGCGAGGATGAACAGCGGAATCGCCAGCAGCACGAAGGAATCGACGCCGCCGAGGATCTTGATCGGCAGGATGACGAGGCCGACGCCGCCGATCCCGATCAGATAGGTGAGCGCGGTCAGCGCCAGCGTGAACGCCAGCGGCAACCCGAGTGCGCCGGTGACCAGGAAGCCGATCACCAGCACCACCAGCGGCGACGCGCCGGTGACGAGCGGCACCAGCACCGATCCGACGATGACCCCGACGATCCCGAGCGACCACCTCAGCGACGCGCTGGTCCGCCAGGGCGCCAGCCCGTCGCGCCACAGCTCGCGGATCACCTCGAGCGACATCAGGGCGAGCGCCACCGGCAGGATCGCCGTGATCCACACGCCGGACAAGCCGCTGGCCGGCAGCAGCTCGGCGGCGCTGGCGCGGGTCAGCGTCCACGATGGCCCGATCAGCGCCACGAACAGCGCCAGCAGAACCAGGCGCAGACCGCGATCGACGGCGGCTCGACGGGTCGGCGACAGCAGGCGCACCACGGCCGTCACGCGCGGGTGCTGGGCGTGGCGCAAGGCCAGGATGCCACCGACGCACATCAGCCAGCCGAGGAGCAGCCGCGCCACCTCCTCGGTCCACGGGATCGGCCGATGCAGCAGGTGCCGGCCGACGACCTGAAGGCCGACCACCGCGGCCTGGGCCACCACCAGCGCCGCGACCGACAGGGCCAGGGCGCGCTCGGTCCGCGACGCGACGACAGGGTGGCCGGTGAGCGGCGCGCTCACGCGAGGATCGCCTCGAGCCACGACTCGGCGGCGAGGGCGCGCGCTTCGCGTTGCCACAGCGCTTCGGCGGCCGGGCGCCACGGCGAGGCATCGATGTCGCGGACCGTCATGCCGCGTTCGCGCAGCGTCGCGGTGGCCGCGGCATCCTCGATCGGGCCGCGCGCCCGCTGCGCCGCCGAGGCCTCCACCGCCGCCGAGGCCAGCACGGCGCGGATGTCGGCCGGCAGCTGGGCCATCGTCGTCGTCGACGACCACAGGCCGAGCACGCCAGCGATGTGCCGCGTGTAGGTGAGAAACCCGGCCACTTCGTAGAAGCGCTGCTGGAGCGTCGTGCTGGCGTCGTGCTCGTAGCCGTCGATGACGCCGGTCTGCAGCGAGGTGTAGACCTCGCCGAAGGCCATCGGGGTCGGGCTGGCCCCCATCAGCTCTACGGCCTTCACGTAGATCGCCGACTGGATCGTCCGGATCTTCAAGCCGGCGAGCCGCGACGGATCGGTGATGTCGCGCGATCGCGTGACGACGTTGCGGAAGCCGAACGAGTCGCCCCAGGCCAGCGGTCGCATCCGGACGGTGTGCTCGAGATAGTCGGCGGCGCGCTGGCCGGCGGCGCCGTCGACGACCCGGTGCACGTGATTCCAGTCGCGCCACAGGAACGGGAAATCCAGCACCTGCAGCCGCGGCGCGACGCTGCCCCAGATCGCCGATCCCGAGACCATGAAGTCGATCAGGCCTTCCTGGACCTGTTGGACCGTCTCCCGTTCCTGGCCCAGCGTGCCGCTGGAGAAGACGCGGATGACGACCGCGCCATTGGTCCGGCGCTCGACGATTTCCTTGAACGCCTGGCCAAGGACGTGGAGGGACGTCGGCCCGGCCGTCATCGAGTGCGAGAGGCGGAGGATGAGGCGGCCGCCCTCGAGGCGCGAACGGCAGCCGCCGACGAGCGCGGCAGCGCCGACGCTCGAGAGGAACGCCCTTCGGCCGATGACCTGGGTCACGCAGTCCGGATTATGCCGCAGCGGACGCCACCACGCGGCCGCGAAAGTGCCACGCTTTCTTCACCATTCGAAAGGATCGCGGACGGGGGTCGTGTGCCATCATCGCCGTCAGCCTGCCTGCCTGACCGATGGACCCTGCCCCATGCGCCTTTTCGCTGCCCCCACGATCGCGGCGATCGCCACGGCCTGCCTGCTGATCTCCGTTCCGCTCGCGGCCACTGACCAGGACCCGGCATCGGCGCCTCGCCCGATCCTGGCCGGCGCGTGGTCGATCGACAGGGCGCTCAGCACGTCGCCGGGGAGCGTCGCCATGCCCGATGTCGGCGACGACGGGCCCGGGTCGGGCGGTGGACGCGCACCTGGTGGCGGCGGCTTCGGTGGCATGGGCGGCGGCCGGCGCGGCGGCATGGGGGGCGGCGGCGCGGGCGGCCCCGGCGGCGGAGCCCGGCGGCGCGAAGGAGACATGGCGGCTCGGCGAGCCCTGATGGAAGAGCTGATGGCCTTGCCGCCGACGTTCACTATCGCGCAGGACGGTGACAAGGTCGTCTTCATCGAGCCGGACGGCGTCGTCCGGAGCTATGTCGCCAACAATAAGGTCGAGAAGCACCAACTGCAGAACGGCACCATCGAGACGAAGTCGCGCTGGGATGGCGACGCGCTCGAAATGGAGCTCAAGCCGTCCGGCGGCCTGACCATCACCCGCCGCTACAGCGTCCGCGGCACGCCGCGACAGCTGGAAATCGAGACCACCACCAATCGCGGCCCCAAAAACGCCAAGCGGATCGCCGTCTACGAAGTGACTGACGGCCCGCCGGCGCCTGCCCAGTAGGGCACGCCGGTCCGTCGACGGATCCCCTCACGGCTGGAGCGTGAAGTTGACCGTGACGGTCATGATGATCGGGACCGGCGTGCCATCGAGCACGCTCGGCTCGTACTGCCAGAGCGACACGGCCGCCAGCGCCGCCGCGTTCATCGTGGCGTGCGGGCCGCGCAGGACGGTGGCATCGGCGATGCAGCCGGTAGGGGCGACGGTCGCCTCGATGAGCACGACGCCCTGGATGCGCAGATCCTGCATTTCCTGCGGGTAGACAGGCGAAATGTTGCGCACCTTTCGAGGCGGCCGCAGCATGCCGCTGCCAACGCGTATTTCATTGCCCGCGCGGGCCAGGTCGATCCGCGGGCATTTCGCGTCCTCGGGCCGGAAGCCGATGAGGACCAGGTCGGTCCTCTCCGCCGGAATGGGCGCCTGCCCGCCGGCGATGTCGAGGGCGACGAGCAGACGGGCGGCACGGGCGCAGCGCTCCACGCCGATCCCGACCGGGTTGTAGACCTGATGCACCTGGCCGGTCGGGCGGAACGTGACCTGGACCGCGAGGACCTGATCGCGGGCGGGCCGGCACCCGGTCGCCTCAGCGAGCTCGGCGACCAGCCGCGGCGTCAGCGGGCGCACCATCCGGACCACCATCTCGGGCGTCTTGTTGGCGGCAGGCGCGGGACCTGCCGTCGATGGGCTCCCCGATTCGGGCGCCCACTGCTCGCGCGGCAGCATCGGCAGACGCGCCCGTAAGGCGGCCTCCTCGGCAGTGTCCAGGCGCCGCATCCAGCCATCGCGCCAGTGGCTGCCGGGGAAGCTCTCTCGATCGAGCGCCGCGATGATCGGCCCGAGCGGCACCGGGGGATCGCCGGGCTTCTCGCCGCGCCGCAGCAGCTCGAAAGTCATGGCCAGATAGGGATCGTCGGCGGCCGTCGTCCGCGCGCGGAGATCGGCCAGGACCGACTCCGCCTCGGGGGCCAGGGGGAGGCGGGAGGCGCGGCGATGGAGCAGGAGCCGGACGAGCGTGTGACGGATCCCGGTCGACGCCTTCAGCCCGACGGCGAGGACGGGCCACGGCGCCGCCGCAGCATCGCGATCCAGGCGTTCGAGCAGCGCGAGATAGGGCGCCTCGAGCGCGGGCGTCGTCGAGAGCGGGGCGAACGCGCGCGCCACGGCGGCGGTATCCGTCGCGGCGAGGTTCGCGACCGCTTCGTCGGCCGATCCACCGAGCACGGGCAACCGCGGCACGATGTCGGCGGGACGCGTGCGCGCGACCACGCTCACCCACGCCTCGCCGACGCTGCGCCCCGTCCGCGCCATCGCCGTGAACGCCGCGTCGTCGGCGGGCGCGCCGGCGATCAGCGCGAGCGCCCGCGCCATCTCGGACGCCGGCCCGACGTCCGCCTCGGCCTCGAGTGCGGCGGTCAGCGCCGTCACCAGTCCCTGGTGCCGCGTCGTGAAGGCCACCCGCGCGGCCACCGCGCGGACTTCAGGGCTGGGGTCGCGAAGGGCCTGGGCCACGCGCTCGACCGCCGCCGGCAGCGACATGTGCGGCAGCAGCAGGACGATCGCCGCCGGCGACATCGGGCGGGCCAGTGCCTCGCCGACTTCGCGGCTCGTGTCGACAGCCTGGGTTGGCGAGACACGCCCGGTCGTGCTGGTCGACGACGGCTCGGCGTGGGCCGCCGTCGCCAGCGTGACGGTCAACCCGAGTACGGTGACGGCGGCGCGGGCGGACTGATGCATGGCTCGCGTCAGCCTACGCCCGGCCGGCTCGTCGGTCGAGTCCTACCGCTTGTCGAAGGTGAAGGTGTCCCCGGTGAAGCCCGACCCCAGAGAACCGCCGGAGATTCGCCGGCCAGTCGGGTCCATCTGGCCGCGCATCGTGAAGTCGAGGAAGGGGTCGACCTTCCAGCGGATCTCGAAGGCGCCGTTGGTGTCGATCCGACCGAGCTGCGCCGGGTCGGTGCGCCCGGTGAGGGTGTCCAGGGTGATCGTGCCGGTGATGACTCCCCCGACCTGCAGCAGCGACATCGTCGAGGGCACGGCCGTCCCGCCCGCGTTCACGGTGCCGCTCCAGGTACCGTTCATGCTTCCGACCGTGATCGTTCGCCGATCCGTCGTGGTGAGGCCGCGCCCATCGCTGACCGTCAGGGTGACGGTCGCGGCGCCATCGGTCAGGTAGGTCTTGCTCAAGGCCGCTCCCGACGCCCGGGTGCCGTCGCCCAGCTCCCATTCGAAGGTGACCGGGTCCCCGTCGGGGTCGGTGGCCGAGGCGGTCATCGCGAAGGCGGTCAGCGTCGCGATGCCGAAGCTCGGGTTGGCCGTCATGCTCGTGATGCGGGGTGGCGCGTTCAAGACCGGTGTCGGCGTCGGTGTCGGCGTGGGCGTCGGTGTCGGTCCGGCTGGGTTGTTGTCGCTGCCACAGGCACCGACGCCGACGGCCACGGTCAAGGCGACGATGGGCAGGACGAAGCGGCGCAGCGACATCGATGGGTCCTTTCTCAACGAGCTGAGGGTCTGGACCGGTTAACGCATATTCCCGGGCAAGCGCACACCGGGCGCCCCGCGTCGGTGGAACGTCATCGCCATGGGCTGGGGCTCCAAGCCGCTCACGGAGGCCGTGATGCGGTCGGCGCGGACGTCGGGCCGACCGCGGACGATCACTTCTTCGTGCGTTCGCCAGAATCGAAGCTCGAACCTGCCCAAGGCATCGAGACGGGTGGGATGCGCCGGGTCGGCGGCCATCGTCCGACCGCAGACGACAAGGGTGCCCGTCAGGGCGTCTCCGCTCTGGACCAGTGAAAGCGTCAGGACATCCTCGCCATCTGGGGTCGGTCGAACGGCGGTCCAGGTACCGGTGAGACTGCGGATCGTCACCTCGGCCCGGGGCGGGTGCGGATGGGCGAGACGGGCTCATGCAGTGGACTCCCACCGCACCTGCGAAAAATCCGGTGTCCAAGGTTCTAGCGGAGGACGGTCCGGGCGTCGAGCGCCCATCTGGTGCGACCTCGGCCATGTGTCGATACACGGCCCGGACTTCACCCTCGCGAGGACACATGCTCACCCGGATCGCGGTCGCCGCTTCCCTTCTGCTCTCTCTCGTCGTTATCGATCGGTCAGAAGCCCAAACAAATCTGACCGTCGTCAGTGGGAGGCCGGCCGGTGAGACGTCGGACCTCGGCGAGTCCCGCGAGATCACGGTGGTCTTCTCGGAGCCGATGGTGGCACTGGGTCGTATACCCAACCCAGTAACGGCACCCTTCTTCAGGATCCAGCCGGCGCTGGCGGGGACCTTCCGCTGGTCGGGCACATCAATCCTGATCTTCACGCCCGACCCGAAGGTCAGGCTCCCTTTCTCTGCCCGCTACGCGGTGACCGTCGACGCGTCCGCGACCGCCGTCAGCGGCCGCAAGCTCGCGGCGGCCTACACGTTCGCCTTCACCACCCCCACGGTGAAGCTGCTGGCGACCAATTGGTATCGCCGCAATGAACGCTTCGACGCGCCGGTCCTCATCGGGCTGCGCTTCAACCAACCAGTGCGGTCAGTTGACCTACTACAACGCCTCACGCTGGCCTACAAGACGCACGACTGGACGGCGCCAGTCATGTCCGCGGCGTCGCGGACCCGCCTGCAGGCGACCGACCCGGCCGGCCTCGCCGCCTTCGATGCCAAGGTGACGACGGCGGCGGCGGCGGCCATCGCGACCACCAAGGTCGTGGTCTCGTCGACGGCAGCATGGGACCAGAACCGCCTCGGCAAGCCCGAGCCGACGCTGGTCGTTGTGCAGACGACCACCGTGCCGCCGCCCGAGAGCTGGATTGCCCTCGAGGTGCCGGCTGGCATGCGCGGAGTTCAGGGCAATGCCCTAACTCCACGGCCGCAAACCTACACCATGGAGCTCGAACCGACGTTCTTCGTCGACGAGCCGTCCTGCACGGCGCAGTGCGATCCTGATCGCTGGAACCCGCTGCGCATGCGACGCGAGGTGCTGGCTGCCAGCGTCCGCAAGGCGATCGCGGTGACCGACATCAGCACGGCTACGACCCGGCCAGTTGCGCGCAAGACCGGAACGCCGCCCGACGGCGACACCGACCGCAGCGAGGCGTTCACGCTCGAGGATCTCGGCTACGACGCGCAGAAGCCGGCCAGCCGCTATGCGATGCGGCTCGACCCGACGCTGGAGGCCATCGACGGCCAGAAGCTCGGCTACCCGTGGACCGGCATCGTCGAGAACTGGCACGCGACGGCGTTCACCAGCTTCGGCGATGGCCACGGCGTCTGGGAATCGACCGGCGGCAGCGTGCTGCCGTTCTATGCCCGCAACTTCACCACCGTGAAGCAGTGGGTGGCGGCGATCGCCCCGCGCGAGCTGATGCCGACGATCCTGGCCCTGCAGGCCAACGGCTTCAAGAACACGCCGGAGTCGGCGCCGCAGAGCCGCCGGCTGACACCGCAGGCCGACCGCATCCAGTCCTACGGTATCGACCTGGCGCGCGCGCTCACCGGCGGGCATGGCCTGGCTTGGGCGGCGGTCGAGGAAGGCCAGCCGATTGCCCGCTCGCGGACCAACGGTGACGAGCCGCGGACCCGCGCCACCGTCGTCCAGGTCACCAACCTGGGCCTGACGGTGAAGGACAGCCCGCAGAACACGCTGGTGTTCGTGACGCGCCTCGACAACGCCCTGCCGGTCGAAGGCGCCAAGGTGTCGATCGTGACGGTCGCCAACGAGGTCGCGTGGACGGGCACGACCAACGCCGACGGCGTGGCCATCGCGCCGGCCCTGCCACTGCGCGGCTCCAAGCGCTGGTACGAGACGAAGTTCGAGTTCCTGGTGACCGTCGAGAACGATGGCGACGTCGCCTACCTGGGGTCGGACTGGACCGAAGGCGTCGACCCGTGGGAATTCGGCATCAGCTACGACGCCGCCGAGCAGTATTCCCTGCTGCGGGGCACCGTGTTCGCGGATCGCGGCGTCTACCGGCTCGGCGAGGAGGTTCACTACAAGGCCATCCTTCGCCACGACACCGCCGCCGGCATCAAGGTGCCGGACGCCGGCACGCCGGTCTACGTCAGCGTGCGCGACAGCCAGGATCGCGAGATCGATCAGCGCGAGGTGAAGCTGTCGGCGTGGGGCTCGGTCGAGTGGACGCACACGCTGCCGGCGGAAGGCGCGCTCGGCAACTACTCGGTGCAGATGCGGCTGCGCCCGTTCGTCGACGCCGCCAAGAAGCCATCGGGCGAGCTGGTTCGCGAGCTGAACGTCCGCGAGGTCGACAGCGAGGCGGACACGCCGGAGCCGCGCGATGCGATCAGCGGCGGCTTCCTCGTCGCCGCCTATCGCCGGCCCGACTTCCGCGTCGACGCGACGCTGACCAGCGCGACGCCGTTCGCCGGCACCAGGCTGGCCGGCACCGTGACCGCCCGCTACCTGTTCGGCGCCGCCATGAAAGAGGCGGCGGTCCGCTGGACCTATTCGCGGACGGCGGCCTACGGCGCGCCACCGTCGCTGCTCCGCAACTTCCCGCTCGAGGGCTTCGACTTCGGCGCCCGGCCGCCCGTCTACACCCGCGTCGAGCTGCGCGCCGACGAGGACGCCACCGACGCCGAGGGCAGCTTCGACGTCGAGCTCGAGACGAAGGGCGGCGACGGCGTCCGCTACGAGTACCAGCTCGAAGGCGAGGTCACCGACGTCTCCCGGCAGCGCATCGCCAACCGCGCCTCGATCAGCGTCCATCCGGCCGCGGTCTACGTCGGCGTCAAGCTGCCCTACTTCGTCGACCAGTCGGCCGGCGTGAGCGCCTCACTCGTGGCCCTGACGCCCGAGGGCGCCTACGCGCCCGACACCGACATCGCCGTCACCGTGCAGCACGTGCAGTGGATCAGCACGCGCCGCGCCGAAGGCAGCGGCTTCTACACCTGGGACACCGAGGAGAAGGTCACCGACGTCGGCACCTGGCACGCGAAGTCCGGCCGCGAGCCGGTCCAGCTCCCGCTGCCCCTGAAGGAGGGCGGCTACTTCAAGCTGCGCGCCGAGGCCAAGGACGCCGAGGGCCGGCTGGCCGTGGCCCAGACCGAGTTCTATGCGCTCGGCCCGGGCTACACGGCGTGGACGCGCTACGACCACAACCGCATCGACCTGGTGCCGGAGCGCAAGAACTACGCCCCCGGCGACTCGGCGCGGATCATGATCAAGTCGCCGTGGGAACAGGCGACGGCGCTGGTCACGACCGAGCGCGAGGGCGTCCGCACGCACCGTCGCTTCGCGCTGACGTCGTCGCAGCAGTCGATTACCGTTCCGATCACCGACGCCGACATCCCGAACGTCTTCGTGTCGGTGCTGCTCGTCAAGGGACGCAGCAAGGACGCGACGCCCGACGACGGCAGCGACCCCGGTAAGCCGTCGTTCCGTCTGGGCTACGTCGAGCTGAAGGTCGAGGACGCCAGCAAGCGCCTCACCGTCACCGCCAAGGCCGACAAGGACGAGTTCCGGCCGGCCAACAAGGCCAAGGTCTCGGTCACGGTGAAAGACGTCGTCGGCAAGCCGGCGCAGAGCGAAGTGACGCTGTGGGCGGTCGATTACGGCGTGCTGTCGCTGACGGCGTTCCAGACCCCCGACGTGCTCAAGTCGGTCTACGTCGAGAAGGCGCTGCAGGTGATCACGACCGACAGCCGGCAGCGGATCGTCAGCCGGCGCGTGCTGACGCCGAAGGGCGGCGACGAAGGTGGCGGCGGCGGTGAGGAGTCAGGCGCGGGCACCGTGCGCAAGGACTTCCGCGTGCTCGCCTTCTGGGTCGGCTCGGTCGTCACCGACGCCAATGGCGTGGCGGCGGTCGACATCACCCTGCCCGAGTCGCTGACGACCTACCGGATCATGGCGGTCGCCGCGGACAAGGCGTCGCGCTTCGGATCCGCGGACAGCGAGATCCGCGTCAACAAACCGCTGACGATGAAGCCGGCGTTCCCGCGCTTCCTGGCGCGCGGCGACACGGCCTCGTTCGGCGCCGTCGTCACCAGCCAGCTGAAGACGAAGGGTTCGGCGACCGTCACCATCAAGAGCCTCGATCCGACGATCCTCGAGATCACCGGACCGCTGAAGCAGTCGGCGGCGATCGCGGCGGGTGGCGCGGTCGAGGTCAAGTTCAACGCCGTCGCCAAGGCGATCGGCAAGGCGCGCATCCAGATGACGGCGCGGCTGGGCAGCGAGAGCGACGCCTTCGAGGACGTCATCCCGGTCGAAGTGCTCGTTTCACCCGAGACTGTCGCCGCCTACGGCGACACGACCGCCGAAGCGCGGGAAAAGGTCACGCTGCCGGCCGGCGTCGTCACCGGCTTCGGCGGACTGTCCGTCGAGCTCGCCTCGACGGCGATGGTCGGCCTCGGCGAAGGGGCGCGCTACCTGATCGAGTATCCGTACGGCTGCGCCGAGCAGCGGTCGTCGCGAGCACTGGCGCTGCTCCTGGCGGCGGACCTCGGTGACGCCTTCGCGCTGCCGGACATCAACGCCAAGGACGCGCGCGCGATCGCGCAGGCGCAACTCACCCAGTTGGAGCAGTACCAGTGCCCCGGCGGCGGCTTCGCCTACTGGCCGGGCTCGTGCGCCTCGGCGTCGCCGTACCTGACCGCCTACGTGTTGCACGTGTTCCAGGTGGCGGATTCGCTGAAGTACAAGGTGAATCCCGAGGTGGTGCAGAAGGCCTACACGTATCTCGAAGGCGAGCTGGCCAAGGCCAAGCCCGAGAACGAGAGCTGGATTCCCGCGTACACGGCGTGGCAGGCGTTCGCGATCAAGGTGCTCGTCGAGGGCGGACGCAACCAGGATTCGCACATCACCCGGCTCTACGCCTATCTCGATCGGATGCCGGTGTTCGGGCTGACCTACCTGGCCGACGCGATGGCGGCGAAGGGCGACGGCGGTCCGCGGCTCGCCGAGCTGCGCCGGCGCATGAAGAACGCGGTGCTGCCGGAAGGCGGCAGCGCCCACGTCGAAGAGTTGAACGATCCGTACCTGCTCTGGTTCTGGAACTCCAACGTCCGCTCGACGGCGATCGTGCTCAATCACCAGGCGCGCCAGTCGACGCCCGACCTCGACCTCCGGGCCATGGTCCGCTGGATGATGGCGGCGCGGAAGAACGGCCGCTGGGGCAACACGCAGGAGAACGCGCTGGCGATGGAAGCGCTCGTCACCTACTACCGCGTCCACGAAGCCGAGATCCCGGATTTCAGCGGCGTGGTCAGCTTCGGCGGCGACAAGCCGCTGGCGCAGCAGGCGTTCAAGGGCCGATCGGCGACGGCGGCGACCAAGACTGTGCCGATGCAGACGCTGCTCGCGAGCGGGCCGGCCGGGACATCGCGTGACCTGACGTTCACCAAGACCGGCACCGGCCGGCTGTTTTACGTGGCCCGTCTCAAATACGCCGTCGACGCGCCGCGGCAGCAGGGGCTCGACAGCGGCTTCGCCATCACCCGCACCTACGAGCCGACCGAAGCGGGCGCCAAGGGAGCCACCGGCCCGGCGTCTACCAGCTACAAGGCCGGCGATCTGGTCCGGGTGACGCTGGCGTTCGATCTCACCAAGGAGCGACGCTACGTCGCCGTGGTCGATCCGCTGCCGGCCGGCTTCGAGCCGGTCGAATCGTGGTTCGCGACCACCGCCCGCGACCTCGCCGGCCAGAACGACGACCAGAGCGAGCCGTCCGATTGGTGGCTACTCTGGGAGAAGGGCGGCTTCGATCACGTCGAGAAGTTCGACGACCAGGTGCGCCTGTTCGCCACGCGGCTCGGTGAAGGCCATCACGAGTTCTCCTACATCGTCCGCGCCACGACGGCCGGCACGTATTCGGCGGCGCCGGCACACGCCGAGGAGATGTACGAGCCGGAGGTGTTCGGTCGGACCGCGACGGCGGCGATCGACGTCAAGAAGTGAGGACGCTGCGGGCGTGGCCACCGGCGCTGCACGAGCGATTGACGGTGACGCGTCGACGGTGGGCCGGCCTGCTGCGCCGACGCGCCGTGCGGCGGGCCGCAGCAGGTCTCGCGATCGCCAGCGTCGCCGGGGCCGCTTGGATCCGGCTCGGCTCGCTTCCGGCTGGCCTGCTCGCCGAAGCCGACGCCGTCCGCTCGACGACCGTCTTCGACCGCAACGGCGAGGTGCTCTACGAGGCGCGCTCAGACCTTGGCACGCGCGAGCTGCGGCTGCGTGCAGACCGTCTGCCGCCGCCGCTGGTCGGCGCCACGCTCGCCGCCGAGGATCACCGCTTCCATTCGCACTGGGGCGTCGATCCGATCGCCATGGCGCGGGCGACGTGGCGCAATGTCGTCGCCCTCGATCGCGTCGAAGGCGGCTCGACGCTGACGCAGCAGGTCGCCAAGCTGCTGCTCGATCGACGGACGCAGCTCGCGTCCGGCACGCCGCGGCGCCGCGGCTGGGGCGCCAAGATCGAGGAAGCGGTCGTGGCGCTGCGCCTCGAGCACCGGCTCTCGAAGGCCGAGATCCTCGCGCTGTACCTGAATCTGGCGCCCTACGGCAACCAGATCGCCGGCGCCGAGCGCGCCAGCCACGCCTACTTCGGCACCGACGCCTCGATGCTGACGCCGGCGCAGGCCGCGTTCGTCGCGGCGCTGCCGCAGCGTCCGTCGCGGTTCAATCCGTGGCGCAACCTGGCCCAGGCCACGGCGCGCCAGCGCGTCGTGCTGGCGCGGATGGAGCGGCGCGGCTTCCTGCCGGCGGCGGCCGCTGCGGTCGCCCGAGCCGAACGCCTGCGCCTGGCCGAGGAAGACGCGCGCTTCCTGGCACCGCACTTCGTCGGCATGGTCCTCGGCGATCTGCCCGACCCGAAGCCGTCGCGGGTCGTGACCACGTTGGACGCGTCGCTCCAGCGGGCCATCGAGGGCATCGTCCGCAGCCAGCGGCCGCTGCTCGAGAAGCACGGCGCGACCAACGTCGCCGTCGTCGTTCTCGACAATACGACGTCGCAGTGGCTGGCGTGGGAAGGGTCCGGCAACTACGGCAGCGACCGCGGTGGCTCGATCAACGGGCCGACGTCGCTGCGCCAGCCGGGATCGGCGTTGAAGCCGTTCACCTACGCCCTGGCCTTCGAGTCGGGCGCGAACCCCGCCAGCGTGGTGCCCGACGTGCCGGCGAGCTTCCCGACTGCCGAGGACGGCGTCATCTACACGCCGCGCAACTACGACGGGCGGTTCCGCGGGCCGTTGCTGGCCCGTGCGGCGCTGGCCGGCTCGATCAACGTGCCGGCGGTATCGCTGGCCGCCGACCTCGGGGTGCCCAACGTGCTGCGTTTCCTGCGCCGGGCCGGCTTCACGACGTTCGACAAGAACGCCGCGTACTACGGACTCGGCCTGACACTCGGCAACGCCGAGGTGCGGCTCGACGAGCTCACCGCGGCCTACGCCGCCTTCGCCCGCGCCGGCGAGTGGCGCGCACCCCGCGCCCGGCTCGATCCGGAACCGCGGCTCGCCGATCCCGTGCAGCTCGTGTCACCCCGCACCGCCTACTGGGTCACCGACATCCTGGCCGATGACGGCGCCCGCGAGTTCATCTTCGGGCGCGGCAGCCAGCTCGAGTTCCCGTTCCCGGTCGCGGTGAAGACCGGCACGTCGCAGGCGTACCACGACAACTGGACCATCGGCTCGTCGCGACACGTGACCGTCGGCGTGTGGGTCGGCAACTTCGATCGCTCGCCACTGATCGCCTCCTCGGGTGTCACCGGCGCCGGACCCCTGTTTCACGCCGTGATGCTCGCCGCCGAAGCGCGCGCGGCGGGCGGCATCACCCCGAACGACGACGCCGTCCTCGATCCGCCGACGCCGCTCGCCGAGACCACGATCTGCGCGCTCTCGGGCATGCGCGCCGGCGAGGCCTGTCCGGTGCGACGGCGTGAGCGGCTGGCGCCTGACGCACCGCAGGTCGCGGGCGCGGCGTGCAGCTGGCACCAGGCGAGTCACGGCGAGCTGGTGACGCTCTGGCCGGAACGCTATCGCGGCTGGGCGGAAGCGAACGGTCTGCGGTCGCCGCGGGAGCCAGAGGTCGAGGCGCGCGTCGCTCGCGGAGAAGTGGCCGCGCCGCGAGGATCGGCGGCGGCCGCACGCGGCACGGCGTCGGCGTCGGCGGGCGTTACCCGCGCCAGCGCGGGCCTGCAGGTCACGCATCCGGCTGCCGGAACCGTCTTCCTGATCGATCCGACGCTGCGCGCCGAGTTCCAGGCCGTGCCGTTCCGCGCCGCTGGCGCCGGCGACGGCGAGGTGTCGTGGACCGTGAACGGCCGGGCAGTGGGCTCGGCCTCGGCCGATGCCGCGGTCCTGTGGCCGCTCCAGCGCGGGTCGCACGTCGCCGTCGTGCGCGACGTGCGGGGCCGGACGGCCGTAGTCAGCTTCGTCGTGAAGTGACGACAGGCGTCTCGAGCGAGGGACGCCTGACGTCGGCATCCCACGGCCGGGCCCCGGCTGGTCGCTCGAGCCGACTACTTCTTCGCGCTGATCGCCGAGACGCTGGTCGACGAGCGGACGAACATCGTGCCGTTCGAGAGCGCCGGCGTCGCCATCAGCAGCTCGCCCATCGAGTTGGTGGCCAGGAGCTTGAACGTGCGGCCGGCCTCGACGACGAGGATCTCGCCGTCCTCGTTCGACAGGTAGATCTTGCCGTCGGCGGCGACGGGTGACGCGCTGAAGCCGCTGCCGACGACCGGTAGCCGCTGCCGGTAAATCTCCTCGCCGGTCTGTACGTCGTAGGCATCGAAGAGGCCATTGTTGGCGAGCACGTAGAGGATGCCCTGGTAGACGAGGGGCGTCGGCATGTAAGAGCCGCGGCCGGTGCGCGTCCAGGCGATCGACGAGCTGCTGGTCTGCCCTTCGTTGAGCGTCAGGTCGCCACGCGCCCCGGCCTTGACCACGAAGAGCGGTCGTTCGGGCGCGCGGCCGCTGGCGACGACGAACAGATCGCCCGACGCGATTGGCGTCGGCGCGGTGATCTTCGAGCTGCGGCCGAGCCGCCACAATTCCTTGCCGCTGCGCGGATCGTAGCCGCGCACGAAGTTGGCGGCGTTGGTGACCAGCTCGGGCCCCTTCGACGTGGTCGCAACGGTCGGCGTGCCCCAGGACGGCAGCTCGTCGCGATCGGTCTTCCACGCAACGCGTCCGGTCTCGACGTCGAGCGCCACCAGGAACGAATCGGCCTGCGTGTCGCACTGCAGGATCACCAAATCGTTCCAGATGATCGGCGAGCTGGCGGTGCCCCACTCGAAGGTCGGGACGTCGTAGGCGCCGACATCGAGCCGGCCGAGATCCGCCTTCCACAACGGGGTGCCGTCGACTCCGTAGGCGTAGACGCCCTGCGAGCCGAACGACGCGACGACGATGCGTCCGTCGGTCGCCGGTGTGGCGCTGGCATAGGTCGACTTGATGTGGCGCAGCTCGCGCGGCGGACCCTCGAACGCGACGCGCTGCCAGACGATCTTTCCGCTCTGGGTATCGAGCGCGTAGAGCATCCAGCGGTGCGACGACCGATCCGCCGCGGCGTCACCGTCGCCGTAGAGGCCCGGCCGAAACGTCGCCTTGGCATCGGTGCTGACGGCGCTGGTCACGAAGACGCGGTCGCCCCACACGATCGGGCTCGAATGCGCGAGGCCGGGGATCGGCGTCCGCCAGCGCACGTGCTCGCCGCTCTTTGGGCTCCAGGTGTCCGGCAGCGCCTGGCCGTCGGCGATGCCAGCCGCCTGCAGGCCGCGAAACGATGGCCAGCTGCCCGCCGCGGGCGCGAACGGCTTGCCCGGTGGGCGCGCCAGCGGCGTCACCGCGATCTTTCGAGGCGGGATCGCGGCCGTCTCCGACGCCGGGCGCCAGGCGCTGCGATCCAGGATCATGCGCCGCGTCTGGCAGGGATCCGCGATCACGGCGAACGTCGGATGGCCGTCGCCCGCGTCGATGCGGTAGCGCGCCGGCTCGGCGCATGCCTTCGGCGCCGAGGGCGTCCGCAGCTCCAGCTCGGCGCCCTGGAGCGTCCAGGTGCCTTCGAGCTTCGGCCAGCCGGTCCCTTCGATCGTGAACGTGCCGGCGGGATCGAAGCGCGCGGTGAACGCGCCGAACTTGAGCAGGTGCGACGGCAGCGTGACGGCCGGTGTCGGCGCGGCCTGCACCAGCGCGGCGAGAACGATGACGGCTCCGAGCATCCCAGCCTCCGCCGCAGATTCTGCCACGTCCCCGGCCCAGCTCCGAGCCCGGCTCTGAGCCCGGCTCTGAGCCAGGGTCAAAAGCGCGCAGATTCTGCGATCGGCTAGCGGATGCGGTCGGCGATGGCGGAGCCCATGGCAGAACAGGACACGGAGGCTTCGCCGGGGAGCGCGATATCTGCCGTGCGGAGGCCGGCTTCGAGCACGGCTTCGATGGCGCTCTCGATTGCCTGCGCCTCGGCTTCGAGCGAGAAGGCGTGGCGAAGCATGAGCGCCACCGAGCCGATCGTGCCGATCGGGTTGGCGACGTTGCGCCCGGCCAGCGTCGGCGCCGAGCCGTGGATCGGTTCGAAGAGGCCGGGCCCGTCGCCGAGGCTGGCCGACGGCAGCATGCCGAGCGAGCCGG
>JBDSLU010000469.1:0-12765 GCA_039916225.1 Vicinamibacteraceae bacterium | reverse complement strand
CGCAGCTCGAACCGCCGCCCCTGGAACTCGTAGAAGCCGCGCACGGTGTTGATCGTGCCGACCACCATCGTCGATGCCCCGGGCGCCTTGGTGGCCTGGAGGTCGCCGCCCAGCGTCATGTTCAAGTTACCGAGCGACAGGCCTTCCCCGCCGATCTTCACGCCGTCGCCGCGGAGGACGAGGGTGTTGGGCACCTTGACGCGCACGTCGAGGGCCATTGCGTCGAAAATCGACGGACCAGTCGTTCCGGTCGAAGCCTGGACGGGTTCCGGCGCGACCGGTTCAGGCGCTGCCCCGGCGGGCCGCGTCCCTGCGACCGCGGACGCTGGCGGGAAGTCGGTCGCGATCGCCGCCGACGGCGACGGGTTCGACACGGTCGCCGGCGCCGCGACGTCGATCACCGCTCCGCCCTTGGAGGGGCGCAGTTCTTCGAGGACATGGTCGACCTCGATTCGTCCGGAGCGGACGGTCATCGTGCCTTCGGCGCGCAGCGCCCGGAGCGCGCCTTTCACCGTCACGTTGGTGTCGAGATGGAGCCGGCCGAAGTTGCCGTCGAGGACGCTGAACTCGTCGCTGGTGACGCGCAGATCGACGTCGCCGACCTGGCGCTCGGCCAGTGACACGCCAGCGCGGCCGACGACCTGGAGCTTGTGGCCATCCTTGTCGGCGACTTCGAGCTGTCGCACGTCGACGCGATCGGCCTGCAGGCCAATGTCGGCCTGGATCGCCGTGAACTGCGTGCCCTCGTCGGTGATCGTGAACGCGCCGTTGGCTACGCGCACGCCACCGTCGACGACCGGGGCCGCCAGCGTCCCGGTGAGGTGGACGTTGGCATTCAAGGTGCCGGTCACCTTCTCGATGAGCGGTGTGAACGCCTGCGCCACGCCCAAGTCGATGGCGCTCGATTCCACGTGCAGGTCGACGGGCGCCGTATTGCGACGGGCGTCGTCGCGCAGGATCGGCGCCGGTGGCAGGGTGCCGCGGACGGTGAGCCATTCGGCGCCGCGATCGAGCCGGGCCTCGACCTTGGCGGCCGTCGCGCCATGCGTCACGGTCGCGTCGAGCGACTGATACGTGAAGTCCCCCACCTTGCCGTCGCGGACCGTGACATGGGCTGTCGCGTCCGGCGACTGCAGATCGCCGGACGCGGTGGCCGTGCCGTTCAGGATGCCGCCGAGGCCGCGTCCGGTGCGGGCCAGGCGATCGACCTCAGCCAGGTCCACGTCGCTGAGGGTGAGCCGCAGTGGATGGTCGGCGGCGGCGCGGGCGCTGTCCTTGCCGACGGCCACGGTGCCGGCGGCTTCGATGCGCTGCGTCCCGCTGACCAGGGCGAGGCGATCGACGTCGACGCGGTCGTTGGCGTAGCGGATCCGCGACGGCGCGGCCAGCGACCACGAGGCGCCCTCCGCGGTCGCCGTCAGCCGATCGAGCCGCAGGTCGACGTCGGACGGCTGCGGCAACGCGACCGTGCCCGCCGCCTCGAGCGTCCGGGCGTCGCTCGCCGCCACCTTCGTCGAGAACGTCGCCGCGCGATCGGCGTAGCGGACATCGGCCGTCACTTCGCGCAGCAACTGCCCGGCGGCTTCGACCAGCGCCGCGCGCGTCTGCGCCACGACGCGGATGCGCTGCGGGTCGAGGTCCGGCAGCGTCACGTCGTAGCGGCTCTGCGTGTCGACGGCGCGGACCGTCGTTCCGTAGGCCGCGTTCGCCAGCGCGAGCGTGCCGGTCGTGTGCAACTCGTCGAGGTTGCCGGTGACCGTGCCTTCGACGTGGCCGGCACCGTGGACGTCGCTCTGCCCCGCCAGGGCCGCCGCCGGCTCCAGGTCGGCCGCCACGACGCGATACTGGAGGTTCGACGCGCCGTCTCGCGTCGTCGCCACCGTCCCGTGGGCCGTGACATCAGCCAGCGGCCCGGCGACGTCCAGGGACGCGACGTCGAGCACGCCGTTGGCCAGCGACGCCTGCAGCGTGCCGCGATCGACCGTGTGCTCGCCGACGCGCGACGGCTGCAGTTCCAGCCGCACCCGGCCGGTCGCCGCCGGCAGGGAGAACGCCGTGATCGACGGCGTCGCCATGGCCGCGTCGATCGAGCCGCTGACGGCGCCGGCGAGTGGCGGCCGGTCGGCGGCGAGACCGGGGTCGATGTTGCTGAACGAGGCGGTGAGCGTGCCGTCGAGGGCGCCGCGGGTCAGCCGGACATCGGCGACGGCGTCGCGCACCTCCCCGCCGACGATGGCGGCATGAGGCACGCCGATTCGACCAGCGACCTCGAGGGTCGGCACCGTCTTGCCGCTGCCGGCCAGGTCGAAGGTGGCGTCGATGCGGCCGCGCAGGCGTGCCTCGGTCAACGCCGGCAGGTTCAGCACCGTGCCGAAGCGGTGCGGATCGACGTCGCGCATGCCGCCCTTGGCGGTGAAGGTCGGTCGCGAGCCATAGAGCGTGCCGCTGACGCGCGTGCCGGCGTCGATCGAGGCGCCTTCCACTTTCGACGCGTCGAACACCAGCTCACCGCTGGGACCGCGGCCGTCGAGGGCGGCGCGATAGCGGCCTCCGGCCTGCGTGGAGATCGCCGGGACGCCCAGGCGTCGCGGCAGCTTGCGCAGGTCGAGACCGGCGATGGTGCCGGCCAGCTCGCCCGAGGCCTTGCGGCCGTTGAGGGGCGGCACGATGTTGCCCTTGGCGGTGGCATGCGCGCCATAGGCCCGGGCATCGGCGTCGAGCTTTACCCGCGAGTCGGTGATGATGGCCGTGGCCTCGAGCGCGTCGACACGGTAGCCGTCGACCTCGGTCGGCGCCACGTGGACGACGGCTCGGCCGTCGACTTCGCTGCCGGCGTCGACGCGCAGGTCGACCTCGGTCGTCGCATTGACCCGGCTTGCCGGCAGGCCGTCGACGACGCCGCTCAAGTCGAGGTCGGTGAGCGTGGCCGTGCCGCGCATGCCGCGCTCGGGCCCCTCGGCGTCGGCCACGACCTTGGCGCTGAACGTGCCGGCGGCGCTGCGGACCGAGAGCACGGTATCGAGCGCCTCGAGCCGGCCGCGCGCCGTGGCGTCGAGTGACGGCTGCATGCGCACGTCGGCCAGCGCCGGCACGAAGCCGGCGAACTCGCGCGGCGTGAGCTTCTCCGATGACAGCGCCAGGTTCAGGGTCGGCGTCTGCAAGTAGCCATGCACCGAGCCCCGTGCCGACAGCGCACTGTCAGCAGTGCGGATGACCAGCCGCTCGAGCGTCACGTCGTCCTGGTTGACGACGATCCGGCCGCTCATGCTGTTGAGGGCCAGCGTGGGTTCACTGGCGCGGAACGAGACCTGTCCCAGCTCGATGACGAAATCGACCGGCTTGTACGCGAAAGAACCCTGCAGATCGAGGTGCTCGATCCGCTTCGGCAGGCCCAGGCTGTCCGGCCCCTCGGGCTCGGCGATGGTCACGGTGCCGTTGCTGATGCCGATGTGGCGGATGGTGAGCGGCTTAGCCGGCCCCTCGCGGTCGGCCTCCTGCGCCTGCTCCTTCACCAACCCGGCGACGTTCCACCCGGACGGACCGCGGCTCAGCGCCATCCGCGGCTCGTTGATGCGGATCTCGTCGATGACGACGTCACCCGAGATCAGATCCCAGAGGCTGTAGCGGAGGCCGACGTCCTTGGCCGCGAAGATCGTCTCGCGGCCCTGGGTCAGCGTGACGCCTTCGATCGCGAGGCCGGTGAAGACATTGCCGTCGAGGCGCTGGATGGCGAGGGTCCCATTCAGGTACCCGTCCGCCTCGCGCATCACATAGCGCCGCAGCCAGTCCTTGAACCACGCAGTCTGGGTCGAAACGATGGCCACCACCAGCAGGCCCACGAAAAGGGCCAGCACGAGCGAGCCGATGCGGAGCCAGCGACGGAAGTTGATCGCCATGATCAGAAGGCCTGGCCGATGCTGATGTGGGCGCGCCAGCGGCGGGCCTCGGGCTGGCCCTTCACGAGCAGCCCGGGAATGGGGTTGAGCTGATAGCCGAGATCGAGCCGGACCGGCCCGATCGGCGTGTCGTAGCGGATGCCGGGCCCGACCGCGGCGCGGAAGCCGCCCGGGTCGAGGTGCCAGGGAGTGCGGCCGACGCTGCCAGCGTCGACGAAGGCCACCGCACTGAGCTTGGTGCCGACCGGCACGCGGACCTCGCCCGACGTCTCCACCACGCTGAGGCCGCCGATGGGCTGACCGGACTCCGTCAGCGGACTGACTTCGTAGCGGCCCCAGCCGCGGACGCTGGTCGAGCCGCCGAGGAAGTAGCGCTTGAAGAACGGCACCGCGGCGTCGGTCGGTGGCGGGGCGTCGATGGTCGAGCCGCGCAGGCGGCCGGCGAAGACGATGCCCCGACGGCCGCTGCTCACTTGAGACGGGCGGCGGGTCGAGAAGTAGAGCCGCGCCTCGCCGCTGAACTCGGTGTAGGTGAACGCACCGGGCAGGAACTTGCCGGCCTGCTCCACCGCTCCCGAGAGAGCGAAGCCACGCTGCGGATCGAGGCGGCTCGACGTCGTGTCGTGATCGGCCTGCAGCCGCAGCGAGACCAGCGTGCCCTGGGCAGCGCCGGTTTCGGGATCGAGGCCGAGGCTGATCAGCGCGTTGCGCAGCGACGGATCGGCCAGTGCCTCCTCGGACACGCGATAGTCGGTGAACTCGTTGATGAACGACACGCCGAGCGACGTGGTGGCACCGCGTCGCGTCACCGGATTGCGGCGCTCACGCCGCCATGAGACACCGGCCCGCCCGCCGTAGGTCGTCACCCGGTAGACCGGCTCGCGCTCGTCCCAGGTCTGCGCCTGGGCCGAGAACGACAGATGCCGGGTGAAGAACCATGGCTCGTTGAAGTTCACCCGCACGCCGCGATCGAGCGATGAGAACTTGCTCTCGATGCCGGCGCTGCGGGCCCCACCGAGGAAGTTGACGTGCTTCCATTCGCCGCGGACGCGGGCCTTCTCCTCGGTGCCGTAGCCGACCGCGCCGGTGAACTGGCGGTGCTTGTCCTCGGCGACGGTGATGCGCATCGGCACGGCCGCCGGCTGCGTCGCAGCGTCACCACCGGGGCCGCGCGGCTCGACGTAGACGAAGCGGAACAGATCGAGCGACGACAGCTTGCTCTGGCTGGCCCGGACGCGGCCGGCGCTGTAGCGATCGCCCGGCTTGAAGGCGAGCTGACGGACGATGACGTCCTCGTTTACCGACGCGTTCCCGCGCACTTCGATCGCCCCGAAGGTCGCTGCCTGGCCGGGGACGGCCCGCACCACGATGGCGACACCGTGCGCGGCCGAGCCGGGCACTTCGTCCACCGTCACCTTGGCGTAGGGATAGCCGAACTCCTGCAGGACGTTCAGGGCGGTGCTGCGGGCGGCCTCGACGCGACGGCGATCGCGGACGTCGCCCGAGGCGAGCCCCAAGCGTGACCGGACGGACTCCTGGCGCCGCTCCGGCAGCACCTCGAAGCCTTCGAAACGCATCGACTCGACGCGCAACGGCTCGCCTTCGCGCACCGTGACGGTGAGCTTGACGTGCTCCTTCTTGTCGTCGAACGCGACGTCGACGTCGGTGACGCGCGCGTCCGGATATCCGCGCTCGGTGTAGAAGTTGCGCAGTCGCTGCAGGTCGCGCTGAAACTCGTCGGTATCGAAGGCCGGCTTCTTGGAGAACGGAATCCAGCCGCCCGCCTTGGTCTGCAGCGCGGCGCGCAATTGCGCTTCATCGACGGCCTCGACGCCCTGCAACGACAGGCTCGAGACCTTGACCTTAGCCACTTCCTTGCACGCCACGCTCGAGCTGATCGACAGCGCGAGAAGCCCGATAATCCAGCACGAAGCCCGCATGCCATTTCAAGCGACGTGCCAGCATGCCTGGACGGCATCACGTGCTGAGATGGCCCGTACGGTCCAGGCCTAGGGAAGGGGTTGCCGTACTTGCGCAACCGGCTGCCGAGTCCGCACCGTACGTGACGAACGGCGAAACTTGGCTGAGTCGCCCGTCCGCTACGCCGCCTTGCGGCGGGTGCGACCGTCGAGGCGCTTGGTGAGGAGCTTCACGACGGCCGCTTCTTCCGATGACAGCTGATGCCGCCCACGCGCCGAGCCGGTGGTACGGACGAACGGCGCGATGGTCTCGCCCTCGAAGAAGGCGTCGACGACGACCGGGTGGATGTAGCACCGGCGGCATACCGCCTTGGTGTTGCCGAGCCGCCCGGCCACTTCGCCGACGGCGTCCGAGACGAAACGCTTACGGGCCGTCGCCGAATTGAGCTCGATCTCGGCGCTGAGGGCGGCGGCCGCGAGCACCGTCCCCGACCAGGTCCGAAAATCCTTGGCCGTGAACGCTTCGCCGGCCACGTCGCGCAGGTAGTCGTTGACGTCGGTGGACGAGATCGTCCGCTGCGCACCGGCCTCGTCGAGATACTGGAACAGCGTCTGGCCGGGCAGATCCTGGCAGCGCTGGACGCTGCGGGCGAGCAGCGCGTCGTGCAAGTCGATCTGCTGCATCACGCCGCTCTTGGCGCGAAACTGGAAGCGGACGTGGCCGCCGCGGACGTCGACGTGGCGGTCGAGGAGCGTGGTCAGGCCGAACGATCCGTTGGTGCGGGCGTACTCGTCGTTGCCGACGCGGATGAGCGTCCGCTCGAGGAGCGCGACGACGGTGGCGAGGACGCGCTCCCGCGACAGCGGCGTGCGACGCAGATCAGCGCCGACGCGGCGGCGGATCGCGGGGAGCACGCGCGCGAAGGCCAGCATGCGCGTGTACTTCGTTTCATCGCGGACCGCGGTCCACTTCGGGTGATAGCGATACTGCTTGCGGCCGCGGGCGTCGCGCCCGGTGGCCTGCAGATGGGCGCTGGCCTTGGCCGCGATCCACACCTTGGTCCACGCCGGCGGGATCACCAGCGATCGGATGCGCTCGAGCGTGGCGCGATCGCGGACCGCGCGGCCCTCAGCGTTGCGGTAGCCGAAGCCCCGGCCGATCTTCACCCGGGCTATTCCGATGTCGGCGTCGGACGCGTAGAAGAGTCCGGCCTCGCGAGCTGACGCCCGCCCTGCCGGAAGAGGTGTGGGAACCGCGGCACTCATGGCCGGCGGGCAATTCAAGCCGCGTGCCATGGCTCGGTATGCCACAATCACGACGTCAGCCCCGCGAGCCGCGTGTCCTCCGCCAGCCTCGACCGTCCCGCCTCGACCACGCCAGGCCCCGTCGACACGCGCCCGCGCGGAGCGCCGCTGCTCCTGCTGCTGGGGATCCTGACCGCCATCGCGTCCCTCTCGATCGACATGTACCTGCCGGCGCTGCCGGCAATCGCAGCCGACCTGCGCGCGGCGCCGGGCCTGCTCGAGGCGACGCTGGCGGCGTTCTTCGCCGGCTTCGCCCTCGGCCAGCTCGTCTACGGCCCACTCAGCGATCGGGTCGGCCGCCGGGCGCCCCTCCTCGGTGGCCTCGCGCTCTACAGCGTCGCCTCGATCGTGTGCGCCATGGCAGCGACGCCTGGCGTCCTCATCGCCGGCCGGACCGCGCAGGCCCTCGGGGGCGCCGCGGCGCTGGTGATCGCCCGGGCCGTGGTCCGCGACCTCTATGACGCCCAGGACGCCGCCCGCGTCTTCTCGCGCCTGATCCTGATCATGGGCCTGGCGCCGGTGCTGGCGCCGTCGCTGGGGAGCCTGCTGCTGGTCCGCTTCTCCTGGCGCGCGGTGTTCTGGCTGCTGGCGGCCTTCGGGGTCGCCTGCCTGATCGCCACCGCGCGCCGCCTGCCCGAGACGTCACCGCGCACCGCCGCCGGTGGTCTCTCGACGGTCGTCCGCGGCTACCTGCGCATCCTTGCCGACCTGCGATTCGTCGGCCTCGCCCTGGGTGGTGGCTTCGCCGCGGCCGGCATGTTCGCCTACATCGCCGCGTCGCCCTTCGTCTTCATCGAGCAGTTCGGCCTGTCGCCGCGGCAGTTCGCGATCATCTTCGGCTGCAACGCCTTCGCCCTCATCGGCAACAGTCAGCTGAATCGCCTGCGGCTCCGACGCTCGACGCCGGCGCTGATCCTGGGACGACAGCTCTACGTGACGGCCGGCGCCGCGATCGTCATCGCCGCCCTGGCCTGGGCCGGCGTGACCTCGTGGCTGCTGCTGACGGCCGGCCTGTTCGTCTTCGTGGGGACCATCGGCGCGGTCGGCCCGAACACCACCGCGGCGGCGCTGGCGCGCTATCGCGAGGACGCCGGATCGGCCTCGGCGCTGCTCGGCTCGCTCCAGTTCGCGCTGGCCGCCCTCGCCGGCGCCGCCGTCGGGACGTGGCATGACGGCACGGCGCGGCCGCTGGGCACCGTCGTCCTCGTCTGCGGCCTCGCCGCCTGGGTCTGCGGGACGCTGGCGACCTCGGACCACGTGCCGTTCCGCCGCACCCGACGCCCCACCTGACGCCTGGCCGGCAGACGCGGTACTATGCGGCGCTGATGCCTGTCGTAGCCGCTCTTTCCCGTTCGCCGCTCGGTCGACTCCTCGGGTTGACGCCGCCGCGGATCGTCGGGGCCATCGACGAGCCCGGTCCCCGCCAGCCGTATGCCCGTTCGCTGGACGTCCGCGGCTGGGCCCTGTCCACCGACGGCCGGCCGCTGGAAGTCGTGATCGAGGCCGCCGGCCGCGCCGTGTGGACGGCGGCCCCGGCCTCGCCCCGCGCCGACATCGCGGCGCTGTTCCCGCGCACCGCCACCGCCCTCACCAGCGGGTTCGCGGCCACGCTCGACGCGGCGGCGCTGCCCGATGTCCCGGAGGCGACGCTGGTGGTCCGCGCGCGCCGGCCCGGCGACGCCGGGGGCCAGGAGATCGGGCGATCCGTGATCACCCGGCACGCCCACCTCGATCAGGGGTTCTCACGGACCGCCTACGCCCAGGTCTGGGATCACGTCTCGCAGACGGAAGGCGCGGCCCGGATCGCCGTTTCTGGCACCGACGACGGCGGCGAGTGGGCGCGCTCGGGAGAGGCCACCGCGGGCGACGTCCGCGATCTGGCCGCCGTCGCCGCCGGCGACGCCGTCCTGGAAATCGGCTGCGGCGCCGGCCGTGTCGGCCGCTTCCTGGCCCCCCATTGCCGGCACTGGACGGGCGGCGACGTGTCGCCGAACATGCTGCACTTCGCGGCGACGGCCCTGGCCGATCTGCCGAACGTCTCCACCGTCCCGTTGAACGGCTACGATCTGGCCGGCGTCGCCGACCGGTCGTTCGACGTCGTCTACTGCACCGGCGTGTTCATGCACCTCGACGAGTGGGAGCGCTTCCGCTACGTCCTGGACGCGCGGCGGGTCCTGCGGCCCGGCGGCCGGCTCTACGTCGACAATTTCAACCTGCTGGAGCCGGAAGGCTGGGCGCTCTTCATGGAGCACTTCCGGATGGATCCGTCGAAGCGCCCAGCCAATGTCAGCCGGCACTCGACGCCGCAGGAGCTGGAGCGCTACCTGACCCAGGCCGGCTATGAACAGGTGCGCGTCCGCGCCGGCGGCTTGTGGGTGACGCTGGTGGGCCAGGCGCCCGCCTCGTAAGCGTCCGCCGGCGTCCGCGCCCGCCGGCCTCGGCGCCCGTCGCGAAGGCAAGGCGATGGGCCGCGTCAGCGCGGCTTCGCAGCTTCAGCGATCAGAAGCTCGAGCATCCGCGCGTACTGCGTGTCGGCGGCTTCAAGGGTGCTGAAATACTCGGCCTGCGTCAGCTTCTGCTTGCGCCAGTCGAAGTCGAAGACCACGCGCTTGCCGTTGGCCTCGAACGAATCGCGCAGCAGGTCCTTGCTCTTGGTGAGCGCGAAACCGTCGGCGCGCAGGTCCTCGACGATGACCCGGGTCGCCGCTTCGGAGGCCGAGTTGAGGTCGATGTAGGCGTCCTGGAACTTGCCCAGCAGCACCTTTTCGTACAGCAGGGTAGGCGCGCCGTACCTGGCCGAGACGATCATCAACTGGCTGCCCGGCACGTGCATCGCGGCGACGAAGCGGCCCGGATCGGTCGGGTCCTTCGTGGCGATGTACTGCAGCTTGGCCTGAGTGAGCTGCTTGGCCAGGAGCGCGGCCTGCACGGCCGACTTCGAGGCCTTGCTGTCCTCGGCCGCCGATGCGATACCGGCGAGCCCGAGCGTCGCCGCCAACACAGTCCCCAAGACCATTCGTCGTCCACGCATCGCGGCCGTTCTCCTTCTGCTGACCCTGACCCGATGAAGACTGCCGACGCTCACCCGATGAAGAGCGCGTCGTCCTCTTCCACGCCCGTGGGCGGCGTGCGGCGGTGTCCGCCGGCCACGCCGCGCAAGGCGGCCACCGTCGCCCGCACGGCCGCGAACAAGGCGGCACCCTCGCGCGCCGGTGTCACCACCGCGCGCTGGATCATCACCGCCGTCTCGTCGATCCGCGCCGACAAATCCTGGAACACCTGGTCGACGCGCTCGACCTGGACGGTCGCGAGCGCCGACATCCTGGCGGCATCCTCCGAGACCTGCTTCGCCCGCTCGAGCACGGGCTTGAGGTCGGTCTCGAACCGGCCGAGCATCTGCTCGATCCGCTGCGCCGCCCGCGCCCCGTAGATGATGGCCCCGACCTGGATCGCCGCCATCACCAGCGTGGCGAGGGCGATCACGCCGAGGAACACCGGGGCCCACTCGGTCACGCCGTCTCCTTCGGCCCCCGGGCCTGCTCGAAGGCTTCCTTGCCGCGCTCGAAGGCGGTGCTCAGGCCGTCACGCTGGTTGCGCAGGAATTCGCGCCCCGTCCGAGCCGCGTCGGCGGCCTTGTCGCGGCTTTCCCGGGCCTTCTCGCCAAGCTTCTTGCGCGTCTCTTCCCCGCTCGCCGGGGCCACCAGCAGCGCCACGGCGGCGCCCGCAATTGCCCCCAGCATGAAGGCGACCATCACCCCACCCGCACCGCGATCTTCAGACATCTCGGCTCCTCCGCTGTCGTTGCCAGCCTCAGAAGATACTGACTTTCAGATTGAGGTATTTCTTCGGGTCCTTCTTGACTTCAGTCAGGAGGGACCGCATGTCGGCGACGACGCCGTTCATGTTCTCATACAATTTCTTGTCCTGCAGCAACTGGCCAGCGGTGCCCTGGCCCTCGTTCAGGCGTGTCAGGAGCGTGTCCAGCCGCCCGGTCACGGCGTCCATGCGCTTGTAGAGCGCCTCGTCCTTGAGCAGCTTGCCGGCCGTCCCTTCGCCGCGTGACAGGCCGCCAGAAATTCGATCCAGGTTGGCGGTGGTCGACGACAGCGACTTGGCGAACTCGTCGTCCTTCAGCAGCCGGCCGAGGCTCCCTTCCCCGGCGTTGAGGCGCCGGGTCATCGTCGACAGGTCGTCGAGCGACGCCTGGAGCGAGCGGTAGGCTTTCTCGTCGTTCAGCAGCTTGCCCAGCGTGCCCTTGCCGCGATTGAGATTCTGGACGACCTGATCGGCGGCTGCGGTCAGCGCCGCGAACTCCTTGTAGACCTGTTCGTCGGTGAACAGCTTGCCGAGCGTGCCCTTGCCGGAGCGGATGTCCTTCAGGAGGTTGGTCACCTCGACGATGCCGGCGTTGGCCTGTTCGGCGACCTCGGCGATCTGACCGGGCGTGCGCACCGACTGGATGTAACCCCAGTCGGGCAGCGGGCGGCCGGCGCCGATCGCATTGATGTCGATGGCCGTCTCACCGAGCAGGCTGATCGACCCGATCATGGCCTTCGACTGCTCGGTGATCTTGTCCTGCACGTCCTCGGACAGCTCCATCGTCACTTCGACCTGGGCCCCGGCGAACCGGACCTCGCTGACCTGGCCGACCTCGACGCCGGCCAGCCGCACGACAGCGCCGGACTTCAGGCCCTGGACGTTCGGGAAGCGCGTCTTCAGGTGGTAGCGCTGCCAGGGCAGCCCGCCCTCCCCGCCGACCATGAAAGCGAAGACCACGGCGATGACCATCGCCACGACGACGACGATGCCGAGTTTGAGCTGGGACCAGGCGAGCGAGCGGGTACGGGGCATGGAGAATTCTCAGCTTGAGCGCTACGACAGGAAGCTCTGGAGGTACGGATCGCGGGAGGCCCGCAACTCGTGGACGTCGCCCTCGAAGGCGATGTCGCCTTCGCGCAGCATGATGAACTCGGTTTCGGCCACCTTGGCCGGATCGGCCTGAATCAGCCGGACCTCGCCGCCCTCGCGGACGGCGGTGTGCTCGGCCACGTAAAAGGCATCGCGGAGCTGGTGCGTGACCATGATGGTGCTGACGTTCTCGAGATCGCGCAGCTTGATGATCTCGGCGTCGATGGTGACCGACGTGATCGGATCGAGGCCAGTCGTCGGCTCGTCGTAGAGCAGGATCGGCGGCTTGGCGGTCATCGCCCGGGCAATCGCGACGCGGCGCCGCTGCCCGCCCGACAACGCCGAAGGCGCCTTGTCGATGTGCTCGGCGAGACCGACGAAGCCGAGGACTTCCTCGACCCGCGCGTGGACGTCGTCGAGGGGAAGGTCCGTTTCTTCATAGAGCTTGTAGCCGACGTTCTCGCGGACCGTCAGCGAATCGAAGAGGGCGCCTTCCTGGAAAACCATGCCCAGGCTCTGCCGCACTTCCATCATCTGCTGTTCGGTGAACTGATCGACGCGCTCACCCTTGACCCAGATCGCGCCGGCGTCGGGCTTGAGCAGGCCGAGGATCAGCTTGAGCACGGTCGACTTGCCGGCGCCGCTGGCGCCCAGGAAGATCTTGGTGTGTCCCTGCCTGATCGTGAAGCTCAGGTTCTTGAGGATCACCTTCTCGTCGAAGGCCAGGTCGACGCCGT